>CANQFK010000003.1 GCA_947598585.1 uncultured Clostridia bacterium | reverse complement strand
CGGAGCCTCCCCTTTTATAAAAAGGGGAAGCCTTTCAAACGGCGTTTGTATTTATATCCGTGCTTATGAAGCACCACGTGGCGTTCGTCGCTTCGCTCCTCGGATAAGGCATTATATAATAAATTAAATCCTCACCACCGCCTACGGCGGAGCCTCCCCTTTTATAAAAAGGGGAAGCCTTTCAAACGGCGTTTGTATTTATATCCGTGCTTATGAAGCACCACATTCGGTCGGTTTGCGCCGTTTTTATAAAGGCTGAGGAGCAAAAAATAACAGGTCGATAACGACCTGTTTTGCATCTTGGCAGTAAAAAATATGATATGAAAAAAATCAAAGTACCGTATCCTTTTCGCCCTCTTTCACCTGTTTTGTAAAGCCTCTGCCGTACACTTCGCTCGTGGACACCATATAGGCGAACGTGTCGGGATAGCGGCTCAAAATTCGTTTGAACGTAGCCATCTGGCGTTTGCGGATAATACATATGAGCAATTGATTTTCCGCACCCGTGTATGCTCCGTGCGCGTTGATTATCGTAACGCCGCGTTTGAGTTCGGTCGTAAGTTCGTGCCCGAGTTCCTTTCCGTGCAACGTCACCACCTCGAATTTTATCGCCGACGAGAAACCTCGGATTATTATCTCGCTCGTCTTTGACGCGCAGAACATCTTGCAAAGCGACAACAGCATGGGGATAAGCACGGGAGCAAAGCCCGTTCCGCCGAATATCTCGGGATCGACAAAGAACGCGGACAACACGACTACCGAGGAGTCGAGGGCGAATATGAACCAGGAAATATTCGTTGCGGGGAACTTCTTTTGGAGCAAAGCGCCTATTATTTCGGTACCGCCGTTGCAACCGTCCACTTTCAAGAGCAACGCTATCGACGCGCCGCACATGATGCCGCCCGCGATCGCCGCCAAAATGAACGCATATCCGTTCCCGTTAGCGGGATTGACTACGAACTGCGGAACATGCAAGTACGGCATTATCGCCAAAATGCCCGAATCGAGGAAGATCGTAAGGATAGTCTTGATGATAAAGTCCTTTTTGAACTTGAAAAACGCTATGATGATAATGGGTATATTGATAACGAAGAACAATACGCCGGCATTTATGGGAAAACTCGTGTCCTTTGTAAGGTATTCGACGAACGTACCTATACCCAAAAAGCCTCCCGGAGAGAAGTTGTTGGGCTGAACGAAAATGTAAACGCCGAACGCCTGCAAGATCGCTGCCAAAAAAACTACCGCATACTCTTTTATGTATTTAGTCGCCTTATTTTGTTCGGGATTTTTGATAAGCGGCTTTTTTGCTATTGCCTGTTTTTGTTGCGCATTGTCGTTTTGCGCTTCTTCCCCGCATTGTTCCGATCGCGGGTCAAGATCGTTCTCTTTATTTTCCATTTCCTCTATTTCCTTTGAGCAATGAATTGTAACACTTTAAAAAATTTTAGTAAACTGTTTTGCGGCATTTTACAGGTGAAATTTGAGTGAAAACCGACCTATCGCACAGCCTTTTTGCCGCAAGGCGCGAAAATACAAAATGAGCCGAGATACGGCCCATTTTTTATAATGTATATTGCGTTTCTATCCTATTCCAACTCGAATGCGCCCGTGTACAATTGATAATACGTCCCCTTTTGCTCGATAAGCTGTTCGTGAGTGCCTCGCTCTATTATCTTTCCGTGATCGAGGACCATTATGACATTGGAGTTCATGACGGTGGAAAGCCTGTGCGCGATAACGAATACCGTTCTGTTTTCCATGAGTTTATCCATGCCTTTCTGAACTATCGCCTCGGTGTGCGTATCTATCGACGACGTCGCCTCGTCGAGGATCATAACGGGCGGATCGGCGACCGCCGCGCGCGCTATCGCAATGAGCTGGCGCTGACCTTGCGAAAGATTGGAGCCGTTATTGGTGAGTTCGGTATTGTATCCGCTCGGAAGCCTCGTAATGAAGCTGTCCGCGCCCGCAAGTTTTGCCGCGCGAATACACTCCTCATCGGTCGCGTCGAGATTGCCGTAGCGAATGTTGTCCATAACGGTACCCGTAAAGAGGTTTGTGTCCTGCAAAACAATACCGAGCGAACGCCTGAGGTCGAATTTTTTTATGTTTTCGATGTTTATTCCGTCATAAGTTATGGTGCCGCTCGCTATGTCGTAATATCGGTTTATAAGGTTGGTGATAGTCGTCTTGCCTGCGCCCGTCGCGCCAACAAAAGCCACCTTTTGTCCGGGTTTTGCGTACAGCGTTATGTCGTGCAAGACGGTCTTGCCCTCTTCGTAACCGAAGTTCACGTCGTTGAATCTCACGTCGCCTTTAAGCGGAATGAGTTCTCCGTCCTTCTTCCACGCCCAATGTCCCGTATGATTTTCCGTTTCGATGAGCGCGCCGTTTTCCTCTCTTACGTTTACGAGGGTCACAGTGCCGTCGTCCGCCTCGGGCTGCGTATCCATAAGGTCAAACACGCGTTGAGCGCCCGCCATACCCATGACAACGGCGTTTATCTGCTGCGAAAGCTGGTTGACGTTGCTCGTGAACTGCCTCGTCATATTGAGGAAAGCCGCCACTATGGAAACTTCGAGCGCGGCGCCCGATATACTGAGATTGGGGACCTTGGACACATAGAGTATGGAGCCGACCACCGCGATGATAACGAGCAAAATGTTGCCTATATTCATGATGACGGGTCCGAGCATATTGGCATAGGCGTTCGCCTTTGTCGCGCCCTCGCAAAGTTCGGTATTTATCTTGTCGAATTCGGCTTTACATTCCTTTTCGTGACTGAAAACCTTTACGACTTTCTGACCGTTCATCATTTCCTGCATATAGCCCTCGGCTGCGCCCCAAAGACGTTGCTGGCGAATGAAGTATTTTGCCGAGCCGCCGCCGAACTTCTTGGACACGAACACCATTATAACGACGCCGACCACTATAACGATAGTGAGCCACACGCTGTACCAAAGCATGATGCCGAGCACCGCGATAACGATAGTGCCCGAACGAATGAGCGCGGGCAACGCTTGCGAAACAAGCTGGCGAAGCGTATCTATATCGTTGGTGTACTTACTCATGATATCGCCGTGCTTGTGTGTATCGAAATATTTTATGGGCAAGTTCTGCATTCCGTCGAACATACTTCTGCGCATTTTGCACAAAAAGCCCTGCGTTATATAAGCCATGAACTGCGTATAGAGTACGGTAATGGCTATGGCTATGACGTACATGATCACAAGGAATATCATGTGCGAAATTATCTCGGACGAAACGGCGCTCCATTGCGCGGGCGGATCGCTGACGTTGACAGCCGCGTCCACTATCGCCGTGATCTTCTGAATAAAGATATCGGGGATCGCCGCTGCGGCAGCCGAGCAAAGTATACATACGATCGTAACGGGCACGAGCACGGGATAGAACTTGAACAGCATTTTGATTATGCGCGCAAAGACGTGTTTTTTGCCATTAGTTTTCATCGTCGCTACCTCCTCTCGTCTGTTGAATATACGTTTCGCGATAGGCGGGACTTATCTTCATAAGCTCGTCGTGTTTGCCCATTGCCGCTATCTTGCCGTTTTCCATGATTATTATGAGGTCGGCGTCCTCGACGGAAGCCACGCGCTGAGCGATAATTATCTTCGTCGTTTCGGGAATGTACGACTTGAAGCCCTCTCTTATAAGCGCGTCGGTCTTTGTGTCGACTGCGCTCGTGGAGTCGTCGAGAATGAGGATCTTGGGCTTTTTGAGAAGCGCTCTCGCTATACAAAGTCGTTGCTTTTGTCCGCCCGAAACGTTGGTGCCTCCCTGCTCTATATGCGTATCGTATCCGTCGGGGAAAGAGCGCACAAATTCATCTGCCTGAGCGAGTTTGCACGCCTGCACTATCTCCTCGTCGGTAGCGTTTTCGTTGCCCCATTTGAGATTTTCCTTTATTGTGCCCGAAAACAAGAGGTTCTTTTGGAGCACCATGGCAACGGAGTCGCGGAGCGTTCTTATAGAATAATCCCTTACGTCCACTCCGCCCACCTTGACCGTGCCCACGGTGGCGTCGTAAAGGCGCGGTATGAGTTGAACGAGCGTCGATTTGCTCGAACCCGTGCCGCCCAGAATGCCTACCGTCATGCCCGATCTTATATGCAAGTTTATATCTTCGAGCGAATATCTTTCGGCAGCCTCCGAATATTTGAAGCTGACGTTATCGAGGTCGATAGAACCGTCCTTAACTTCGGTAACGGGGTTTTCGGCTTTTTTGAGGGCGGGCTCCTCGTCGAGCACTTCGCAAATACGCTTAGCAGATTCCGCCGACATGGTGATCATGACATATATCATGGAAAGCATCATGAGCGACATGAGGATCTGCACGCCGTACATTATAAGCGAAGTTATTTGTCCCACCTGGACCGTCGCGCCCTGAGTGGTGACTGCAATGTACGATCCGCCGAAAAGCACCACCACCATGACCACATAAAGGCACAGGTTCATAAGCGGCGTGTTGAACGCCGTTATACGTTCGGCTTTTGTAAAGTCGCCGCGAATGTTTTCCGCACGCGCGCCGAATTTTTCCTTTTCGTACTCCTCTCGCGAAAATCCCTTGACTACGCGCATTCCGCGCACGTTCTCCTCGATCGATTCGTTGAGGCGGTCGTACTTTTTGAATACGCGTCTGAACGCAGGCATTGCCTTTTTGCCTATAAACAGCAAGCCGAATCCCAAAATGGGTATGACTATCACAAACGCAACGGCAAGTATTCCGCCCATAACGGCAGCCATGATCGTCGAAAATATCAGCATAAGGGGCGCGCGAATGGCGGTACGGATAATCATCATATACGACATTTGCACGTTTCCGACGTCGGTGGTCATTCGGGTAACGAGCGACGACGACGAAAATTTATCTATATTTATAAAGTTAAATGTAAGGATCTTGGCGAAAATATCGTGGCGCAAATTCTTTGCAAAGCCCGCCGCCGCCTGCGAACATGTGACAGCGGCAAAACCGCCGCATGCAAGCGACGCAAGAGCGAGCGCGATGAGCAGCAATCCTCTTTGGAGAATGGCGTTCACTTCCGCGCCTTTGCTTATGGTATTTATAAGGTCCGCCGTGATAAACGGTATAAATGTTTCTATTACAGCCTCGCCGACAATGAGCAACAGCGTAATTATCGACGCTTTTTTATATTCTCTTATACACTTAGCCAATCTCTTTATCATTCCGATCTACTCCCAACATGCCGAAAACCATATCCTATCCGATACAAAATACAATAGTAACTATTATTATATAATTTTAATGTGACAAGGATACGACCTAAAAAGATAAAATTGCGAATTTTTTCTTTTTGTATTTTTTATGCACCGCGCGCAAAAGATGCTTTATATAGACGTGCACGAAAAACCGCAAAAAAACGGCACTTTTCATGCCGCTTTTTGCGTAAGCGGGACGTATTTTTCCCACCCACTCGGTTTTTTCGCGTATCAAAGGTACGGTCTTACCAGATCGTTCAGTTGGTCATAGCTTACAAATGCGACCGAACGAACAGAACCTACGGGCTTGCCGTCTTTAAACAGTACCAAAAAAGGTATCTCATGGTAGGTATTGTCTAACTTGTCGGCATATTCGAAGAACAGTGATTTTTCGGGAGTGGCGCTTGTATTGTCGCCGATATCCACTTCGATCACTTTTACAGCATTGCCGTCCTCAACAAATTGCCTTACGTTTTTTCTGGTAGTTACGCAAGGACCGCACCAGGTCGCCCAGAAATCCACGAGCACCAAGTCATAATTGGCGATCACGCTGTCGAATCTCTTTGCGGATATGTCCTGTACGCTGACGAATTCGTCGAGAGCGAAAGTCGCATTTACAGTCGCGTCGCCCGTAAGTTTGAGCGAATAAACTCCGTCTTTCAACAATCTCTCCATTTCCTTGTCGGCAATGGGCGATCCGTCAACGACAAACGTTTGAAGTTCATAGCCTTTATTGGGTCTTATCGAAATTTCAACGACGCTGTCTATGGGGAATTCGGTTTTGCCGCCGACGATCTCCAACGTTCCGTTTTCGTCGCCGAGCACAGTCAACTTGCATTGTTCGGTCTTTTGATCGTCATCGGGATCCTCGTCCTGCGACGCGTCTTTTTTAAATGACACGGCAAGAACGACGTCCTTGTCGATAGTGAATTTATACACTCCGTCCACGAGCGAACTCGTTTTATCCTCGCCGTCCACGGTAAACGCCGTGAGGATATATCCCTTATTAGCCGCCACCGTAACGGTGACCTCTTGTCCGTCCTCATACACGCCGTTGCCGTGATCGAGCGTAACGCTTCCGCACACCCTGTTGAAAGTGGTTATCGAAACCGTATATTCCGCGGTTTTGGCGCAGCCCGCTATCGAGATCGACGCGAAAACGGCAATTACCACTATCAACGCGATCAAAATTTTTCTGTTCTTCATATTTTTTACTCCTTTATAATCCCACCCGTCGGGCAAATACAGTTGTGGCGCAGCGATAATATCTTTTCGCTACGCCACCCGGATCTTGATCATTCTGTTTTTATCAGATCTGCACGCCTTGCTTTTTGAGCCATTCTATCGTCGGCGTTTCGCTTGCGGTTGCAGATGTAGCAAACGCACCTACGTTGCAAGCCTTGGGAGTACCGTTCTTAAAGAGCACTACGAACGGCATGCCGACATCGGAATTGTATTTGAATTGGACTTCGTAACGTTTTTTGATCTTGTACGCCTCTGAACTTCTGTCATTAAGCGAATCGAGTTCGAGCTTTACGACTCTGACGTTGCCTATCTTATTATCGCGGCAAAGCGCTTTAAGGCTCGGTCCGAGCACATCTACACAATATCCGCAATCATGTGACCAGAAATCGACAAGCACCCATTCGTTGCTGTTTATCGCCTCGTTGAACTTTTCGGGCTTGACGTCCTCGATCACTCTGATATTATACGCCATATCGATCTTTACGGTGGTATTCTCGTTTATGGTGAAAGTATAGTTATATGTATAGGCGTTTTCGCCCTCTTTTGCTTCACTTACATGTTCCACGCCGTTCACTGCCAACGAACTCAAAAGGAAGTTGCTGTTGAGCACGATCTTCAACGTGACCGATTCGCCGATCGCGAACTTACCTCTGTCGGGATCCACCGTGATCTGACCTCTGCCATAGTCATAATCGAAGCCGAGGGATAAAACCAAACTGTTGTTGCCGTTTACGCCCGCCTCCTGAAATTCCGCTCTTACGGTATAATCCTTGTATACCTTAAACGCATATGTCGCAGTGGTATAATCGTTCTTTGCGGCAAGTCCGTTTTTTGTGAAAAGGTCTTGGGTAACGTCGTTGGTGCCGACATAGAACGACTTGATCTCGAAACCGTCTTTGGAAGTGATGCTGACGGTAACTTCGTCGCCCTCGTCCACATTCGATTTATCCACGGTGACCGTGCCTTTGTTCGTATCATAATCGCTTACCGATACCGAATATTGGTTCTTGGACGAGCCGTTATTATCATTGCATGCCGTAAACACGGACGCCGTCACACTGAGCACCAATGCCAAACTCAGGATCATAAGCATAAACTTTCCGGATTTTTTCATGATAAACTCCTTTTATTTATTTGTTTATTTTTCGATATGGATCGTTTCGACGCATCGAAAATAATACTTATAACTATGATAGTACATTTGACCGTTTTTGTCAAGCATTCTCATTATAAAATATAACTGAAATAATATGTTTCGGGCGTGATAATATGGACGATCATTTCCATTACGGTTCCGACTCGTTTCCCAATAAGAAATCTATCGCGTTCACCGTTTTTACGCCGTCGTGATCACTTACAAAATAATCGTCGAGAGTAATGATATATTTCCCATAGTTGTCTTTTATATTTTCAAAAGGACGGAGTTCCTGTCTGAGCTTTTTTTCCTCCATGACCGTCACAGCCACTTGAATATATTTGATACGGTCGTTCGTATCCTTTACGATAAAATCAACTTCTTCGTCGTTTACCTTCCCCGTTGCGACCTTATATCTTCGACGTTTGAGTTCGAGAAAAACAAGATTTTCAAGGATCTGCGGGATCTCTACCGCCCTATTGTTGAGAATATAGTATTTGAATCCAAAGTCGGTCACATAGTATTTATTGATAAGTTTCAAATATTCCTTACCCACAACATCATAGCGTTCGGCTTTGTAAATGAAGTAGCAATCCTGCAAAGTGTCAAAATAGCTGTCAACGGTGTTATAAGTAACATTTGCCGTGTTGGAATTTATATAGTCGGTTATACGTTTTACCGTTGTCAGACAGCCGATATTATAAATGAGATAACTTAAAATATGTTCAACAAGTTGCTTGCTCGCCTTCGAATTGCGTTTTAATACATCTTTTTCGAGAATGGTTTTGTATACGCCTTCGATATATTCGCGCTGCTCGGCGGAGCCTGGATCGAACATCGTCGCACCGGGCATCGAACCATAGGTGATGTAGTCCATAAATAATGCACGCTTATCTTTACCCGAAGATCCGTAATATTCGTAATATTCCTTGAAGGATAGCGGCAAAACGTTGATTTCCACATATCGCCCCGTAAGCACGGTGGCGATTTCGGACGAAAGGAATTTTGCATTGGAGCCCGTAATATAAACATCTATATTCGGCTTTACAAATAAACTGTCCACTACTTCTTCAAATTGGGGCACGACCTGTATCTCATCGAGAAAAACATAAAGCATTTTTCCGGGTCGCACTTTTGAAATAATGTATTGATAAAGGGCATTCTTTTCCCTATAAGGCGCATTTTCCATTTCTTCAAAGTTGATAAGAATGATTTGATTTGCTTTTACGCCCGATCTTTTCAATTCTTCGATATACAGTTCGAAAATTTTGGATTTGCCGACGCGGCGAAGCCCCGTTACGACTTTGATGACTTGCTTATCTCTATAACTGTTCAGCCATTGCACATAATCGTTACGTTCAATAAGTCCCATAAAATTCTCCTTACCCAATAATATAGCAGAGATCGCCGATAATGTCAATATAAAAATGAAAACTTTCTCCGATTTTGCCAAAAGTTTTCAATTTCATTTTTTTGTTTTGCTTGTCTTCCGGCAAAAGACCTTACTCTATTCTTGCTTTTTCGTGCGAAAACCGCAGATTTATTTTTGCTTTTTCGTGCGGAATCGCCGATTTTATTCTTGCTTTTTCGTGCAAAAACCGTGGTTTTATTCTTGCTTTTTCGTGCGTAGTGTGCTATAATATCCAAAAAGGACATGAGGTGCAAAGATGTTTCTGAATCGCAAAATTTATCGATCACTGCTTAAATGGAAAAACGAAAGCAATGGCAAAACGGCTCTTATGATCGACGGCGCAAGGCGCGTCGGAAAGAGTTATATCGTAGAGCAATTCGCCCAAAAAGAATACGAAAGCCATATAATCATCGATTTTGCCAATGTTTCGCAAGACATAAAAGACCTTTTTCGTTATGACAGTAGCGATCTCGACCTATTTTTTCAAAAACTTTCCGCTTATTACTCCGTAACTTTGCACCGCAGAAAGTCGTTGATCGCGTTCGACGAGGTGCAGCAATTCCCCATTGCGAGGCAACTCATCAAATATCTTGTGGCGGATGGAAGATACGACTATATCGAAACGGGCTCATTGATCCGCTTAAAGAAAAATATACAAGATATAGTTATCCCGTCCGAAGAGGAGCATATCCAAATGTTCCCGCTCGATTTTGAAGAATTTCTTTGGGCGTTAGGCGACGAAGCAACTATGCCGCTTATACGCGCTTGCTTTGAAAAAAGAGTTCCGCTCGGGGCGGCTCTGCATAGAAAAGCGATGAACGATTTTCGTCAATATATGCTCGTGGGCGGAATGCCGCAATCTGTTCTTGCATACCTGCCCAAAAAGAATTTCGAAGACTCGGATAAGGCAAAACGGCGTATCCTCGATCTGTATCGAAGCGACGTTGCAAAATTTGCCGAAGGCTATGAAGATAAAGTCTATGCTTTATTCGATAATATCCCCGCTCAGTTAAGCCGAAAGGAAAAGAAGTATAACCTATCATCGATCAAGAAAACCGCTCGGATGAGAGGCTATGAGGACTCTTTCGTTTGGCTCAACGAGGCTCTTATTGTCAATTCCTGCTTTAATACAAGCGATCCCAATGTAGGATTAGCGCTCAGCGCCGAGCATAATACGCAAAAATGCTATTTGGGCGATACGGGACTGCTTGTAACTTTGGCATTTGAGGACGGCGCCTTTACCGAAAACGAGCTATATCGCGCGATCCTCTTTGATAAACTCGAAATAAACGAAGGAATGTTGACGGAAAATATCGTGGCGCAGGCGTTCCGCGCGTCGGGACACAAACTTTATTTTTATTCTCGATGCGACAATGAAAACCGACAAAACCATATGGAAATAGACTTTTTACTTACAAAGGGCAAAAAAATTCAACCTGTGGAAGTAAAATCTTCTTCGTACAAACAGCACTCATCGCTTGATAAGTTTACAAAAAAGTTTCATAGTCGTTGCGCCGAACCTATAATTCTTTACGGCAAAGATCTGCTGATCAAAGATGATATTTTGCATCTTCCGCTCTATATGGCGTCATTGCTTTGATCCATCGGCAAAAAACTTACACAATATGTATAAAGGGCTTGAAATTCTCATTCAAGCCCTTTGTTTTGTAGAACATTTTTTTGTCTACGATAGTGGCGCACCCAGAAGGATTCGAACCCTCACAATAGGTTCCGAAGACCTATGCTCTATCCATTAAACTATGGGTGCAATTATTTTTACCGATATATTATAATCTATCCGAATGAGTTTGTCAACCGAAAATCGAGCAATGCGCGCCTATCGTTTGACATTATGCAAATAAAATGCTACACTTTGGTCAAGGAGATTTTTTATGAGAACAGTAAATGTGGCAATCAAATTCACCGACGGAAAGATCATAAGGCTCGAACTTTTTCCCGAAGTCGCGCCGATCACGGTCGAAAACTTTCTTAAACTCGTAAACGAGAACTTCTACAACGGGCTTTGCTTTCACAGAGTCATTCCCGGATTTATGATCCAGGGCGGCGGCTTCGAAATGAAAGACGGACTCGAACAAAAGTCCGCTCCCACTATCAAGGGCGAATTTTTGGCGAACGGCGTGAACAACGACATAAGTCACGTTGCAGGCGTCGTTTCCATGGCGCGCACTAACGTAAAGGACAGCGCGTCCAGCCAATTCTTTATCTGCGTAGCCGATTGCACCTATCTCGACGGTCAATACGCCGCATTCGGCAGAGTTCGCGACAGGCAATCGCTCGACAATGCGATCGCGATAAGCAACGTGCCCACGGGCAGGTGGATGTATCACGACGACGTGCCCGTCGAACCCGTAGTGATCGACTCGATCTACATCGAGGACTGAATTTCTTATTTAAGACGGTCCTAACAACACGCAAATGAACTTTCTCTCACGCTTGGGAGGAAGTTTTTTTATATACATGTCGCGTTTTAAGCCATTTTGAGGTGGGTACCGCGCACCGAGATGAGCCTCGGGCGGTTATATCGCTGAACTATCAAAAACAACAGATCCACCGCGCTCGCGATCAGCCCCGTGGCGGCGAAAACGATTATATCGAACACAGTGCAACCTATCGAAAACGAAATCAAAAGCGGCACGAAAGAGAGAAAAATAAGTACAAAATGCGCGATCTCGGCTTGACAGGTGGCGTTTATGGCATCGTCTATCCCGTTTTTCGGATCGAACTTTTCGGGAGCATATGACGGAAAATCGTCTTTCCAACTGTGCACCTTTATCAATCGGTATAAAGTGCGTTCCCACTTCTTTTGTCTGAACCAGCCGTTTTCGCAGTTTTTTATCTTTATCGATTTAAAGACGAAAAAGCCCACCGCAAGTCTGACCGCAAGATGATAAGCCGTCGTCGCGGCAGCCATAACAATGGTAAATCGCCAAACAGGAACGTCGAGAAAACAGAAAAACACGGCGATAAATGCCGCGCCGCATGCAATGATCAGCATTTTGATCCTCATATTCATCGATTTCCCTCCTGCAATTTTCCTATCGATATCCGCTTCGTTTATATTGCCCATATGCAGGGAAAGTTATCTGCAAATTGACAAATTTCGCACCCCATATAGCAAAAACCGCCTTTTAGCGGCGGTTCCATTTATTCCGAAAGCAATTTGCGTTGGACCTTTTTCATTGTCGGGAAGTACAGCGCCACGAAAATCCCCACCGTCAATATCCAGCTTATGGGATACACTACATAAAGCATAGTGAGCGACGGATTTAACAGGTAAAAAGTTTTTATCCACAATATTCTGAACAGACAGCTGCCCGAAAGACTGACTATCATTGCCGTCGTGGATCGTCCGAGCCCGCGCATAACGTTGCTGAGCACGTCCATTATCCCGCATATAACATATGTGCTGCCTACCAGATAGAGCCTGTTCGTCGCGACCTTGATGACTTCCTCTCCGTCGTTGAATATCTTGCATAGCGGCGACGACAATAATAGCACAGCGCCGCTTAGCACAATGCCGAGCACGGCGACCACGCCTATGGATTCCTTTACCACAAGGCGTATGCGTTCGGGCTTCTTCGCGCCGTAATTCTGACTGACGAACGCAAGCGCGGTGAGCGAAACGGAATAGCACGCATTGTATATAAATCCCTCTATCTGGCTTGCAACGGTATTGCCCGCCATGATTATCTTGCCGTAACCGTTTATGGTGGATTGTATCAAGACGTTGGAAACGGAAAATACGCAACCTTGAAGTCCCGCAGGCAAGCCTATCTTTATCATCTCCAAAAGTTCACGCTTATAGAATTTTATGTGCTTAACATCAAGGTGGCAATAGCCCTTGCTCTTTAATAGAGTTATCACGCAGCATATAGCCGATATCGCCTGCGAGGTGACCGTCGCTATGGCAACGCCCTCTACGTCCTTTTTGAACGCCACCACGAACAATATATTCAATCCGAGGTTGACGAGCCCGCCCACGATGAGGAATATCAGCGGGCGCAACGTGTCGCCCACCGCCCTCAATATCGACGCCGCAAAGTTATACAGCATCATTATGGGCATGCCTATAAAGTATATGCGAAGGTATTTCGCCGCCATGTCGATAACTTCTTCGTCGCATTGCATCCATTCGAGGAAAGTGCGCGATCCGAAGTAGCCGACAAACAACAGCACGACACCGAGAATAACGCTGACGAGCATGGACATTCCCACGACCTTTTTCGCCGATTCGTCGTCGCCCTTGCCCGCGTAACGCGCTATGAGAACGTTCGCTCCTACCGACAGTCCGACAAAAAGTCCCACGATAAGGTTGATAAGCGCGGTCGTAGAGCCTACTGCCGCCACAGCCGCTTCGGCGAGCGTTTCGTCATGAATAAAATTGCCGAGGACGGCTACGTCCGCAGCATTAAACAACAATTGCAAAACGTTGGTTGCTATGAGCGGCAACGAGTACAATATTATTTTTTTCAGGAGCGATCCCTCGCTCATATTCATTTCAAAACTTTTAGCCATAAACTACATCTCTTTGAAGATTATAGCATTATATATGTCAAAAAGCAACTGTTTTCACAATATATCGGTCTATAAATATTTACTCCAACGTATAATAATTGGATATACATTTGCCGCGGCAATCCCAGCTGTCTATGAGCGTGCCGTTTATCACCGCCGTAAGATGATGAGCGCAACTTATCACTATGACTTTTTCCTTACACAATTTGTCTATTTCGGCGATAAGGTACTTTTTGCCGTTCGGTTTTTTCGGCTGCTTGTGCTTGATAAAGCCGTGGCGAGCCATAAACTTCTCCTCTACATGCTTATCGTTTACGATATAGCCCGTGGCGAGCGATATATCGAAAAGTTCCCTATATACGTCGTAATAGTCGCGCGACAGTGCGAGCGACAGAGCGCGAACGACGCAATCGCCCGTCTTTTTGCCATATGGGTTTACGTTTTTCTTTTCAAAATCTATCATGAGCGGTTTGTTTTAAAAAGCCCAACCGAATTCGAGTTCGGCTGAGCTTGCGTCCTTTATTTGTCGTCGTCTTCGAAGTCGTCGTCGAAGTCATCATCATCTTCGTCGTCTTCGTCCTCGTCATCTTCTTCGAAGTCGTTGGGATCGACGTCGTAATTGAAGTCGTCCACTTCCTTATACTCGTTGTCGTCGAAAGGCTCCTCTTCCTCTTCTTCCTCTTCGGCGGTGAGTTCGAGCGAGATCTCCATATCCTCGGGCGGAAGTTCTTCCTCCTCCTCGGAATAATTCCAATTGTCCTCCTCCGTTTCCGCCTCTCTTTGCTCGTTCGCCTCCTTTTCCTTTTGGCAAACGAAACAAATATCCTCGTCTTCGCCGATGTAGTTCACATGACAAATGGGGCAAAGTTTACCGCTTTCGGCTTCGAGTTCCTCTTCCTGAATAAGAAAAGATTTTTCCAAAAGTCCCATTTCCACCTTGCAAACGTCGCAGATCTCCTCGTCGGCTTTGATATAATTGAGTTCACACCTCGGGCATAATTTGTAAATAGGCTTCTTTTCGTTGTTCATACATGATCTCCGTTAATACTAAGTGTCCATATTATATTCATTTTAGGCTGTCTTGTAAACTGTTTTTACGACGAAATTTAAATTTTTTATATCGATCTCATATCGCTATACGATCGCCGCTTGCGAAACGGGTTGTTTATTGTCAAATCGCGCACTAATCGCGTTTGTTGCCTTTGGGACCTGCCTCAACGATCTCCTTCGGCATATCGTGATATTTTTTGAAGTTCTCGTTAAAGAGCCCCGCAAGTTTGTTGGCGGTCTTATCGTACTCCGCCTTGTCTTTCCAGGCGTTGCGCGGATTCAAGATAGCGGGATCCACGTCCTTGCACGATTTGGGAATGTTGAGCCCGAAGAACGGCTCCTTTTCGTATTCCGACTTCGCAAGGTCGCCGCTTACCGCCGCCGTAACTATCGCGCGGGTCGCTTTAAGGCTCATACGGCTGCCTACTCCGTATTGACCGCCCGTCCAGCCCGTATTTATAAGATAAACGTCGGTGCCGAACTGCTCTATCTTTTTGCCGAGCATGCTCGCATAGACTTCGGATCCGAGCGGCAGGAACGGAGAACCGAAACACGTCGAGAACGTGCACACGGGATCCACTATTCCGCGTTCGGTACCCGCAACCTTGGAGGTGTATCCAGATACGAAGTAGTACATGGCCTGTTCCTTGGTGAGTTTGGCTACCGGGGGAAGAACGCCGAACGCGTCCGCGCTGAGAAATACTATGGTGCGGGGATGTTTTCCCTTGCCGGGAACGACTTTATTGGGTATAAAATCGATAGGATACGAAACTCTCGTATTTTCGGTGAGCGTCTTGTCGGTATAGTCGGGCTCTCTCGTTTCGTCGTTTACAACGACGTTTTCGACAACGCTGCCGTGCCTGATCGCATTATATATCTCGGGCTCGCCCTCTTTTGAAAGGTTGATACACTTGGCATAGCAACCGCCCTCTATGTTGAATATGCCGTTATCCGACCAGCCGTGTTCGTCGTCGCCTATAAGGCCGCGGTTGGGATCCGCCGACAAAGTCGTCTTGCCCGTTCCCGAAAGTCCGAAAAAGAGCGCCGTATCTCCGCTGCCGTCGAGCGCCATATTTGCCGAGCAATGCATTCCGAGCACGCCCGAAAGCGGCAAAATGTAGTTCATTACGCTGAAAACGGACTTCTTCATTTCGCCCGAATATTTGGAGCCTGCGATAAGCACGAGTTTATGATTGAAACTTATTATTATCGCCGCCTCGCTGTTGGTGCCGCATTCCTTGGGATCGAGTTTGAGCCCGGGCGCGCAAATGACGGTGAATTTCTCGTCGAAGTTTTTCAGTTGCTCCTTTGTGGGGCGAATGAGCATATTGTGCATAAACAAATTCTGCGATGCGTACTCGTTTATCACTCTTATCGGGAGCGAATATTTTTCGTCCGCGCCCGCAAAGCCGTCGAAAACATAAACGCGTTCGCGATCGCTGAGATATTCGCTTATCTTTTTATAGACGATATCGAAAGAGCTTTCGCTTATTTTCACGTTTTCTTTGCCCCAGGCTATCTTATCGGATACGCCCGCCTCGTCCACTATGAACCTGTCCTTGGGCGAACGACCCGTATATTTGCCCGTTTCGACGAGCAAAGCGCCGTTACACATAAGTTTGCAAGGCTCGGTTTTGAGCGCATGTTCGACAAGCGTCGCAGGGCAAAGATTTCGATAGACATTTTTAACGTTTTTGATGTTGTATTTAGTAAGTAGATCCATAATTTCCTCCATTCCGCTTAATATTATACTCCTAATTTTTGTTAAATGCAACGCTTTTGCGGAAGATATAAGGTCCTAATTTTCTATTTTTGTTTCCGCTTTTGCCGAAATGGAAAATCTTTCGGCAAGTTCGATAAATTGTTCCAAGCCGAGGGCCTCTCCCCTTATCTTCGCGTCCAGTCCCGCGTCGGTCACAAACTTTTCCGCCGCCGACCGTGACAGTCCGAACGACTGCATAAGGTTGTTTACAAACGTCTTGCGCCTGCATGAAAAGGCGCAACGCACGAGTTTATCGAACGCCTCTCTGTTCTTTATCCCCTCGTTCATCGTGAGTTTTACCACCGCGCTGTCCACATTCGGCTGAGGATAGAACAGCTTTCTGCTCACGCTCCTCGTTATCTCCGCGTCCGCTCTGCTCGCGACCGCAAGCGAAAGCGCTCCGTAATCGGGCGTATCGGGCTGTGCGACCATGCGGAGCGCGACTTCGCGTTGCACCATGACCGTAAGCGATATGAGCGGAAATTCGTTCTCCAAAAAGTAAAACAACACGGGAGAGGTGATATAGTACGGCAAATTAGCCACCACCTTAAACGGTCCGCCCGTTATATCCGCAAGTTCGGCAGGCTTAACTTTGAGTATGTCGCGAAAGACGACTTCGACGTTCTTGCGCTCCCCGACAGTACGGCAGAGAACGGGTCCGAGCGTTTCGTCTATCTCGAAAGCGACCACCCTTTTCGCCTTTGCCGCAAGCGCGCTCGTGAGCGTGCCCGCGCCCGCGCCTACTTCCACCACGCAGTCGTCGCCCGTTATCGACGCGTCATCGACGATCGAATCGAGAAGAGCGTTGTCGGTGATGAAATTCTGCCCGTATTTCTTCTTGGGCACAAACTTATTCTTGCTCAATATTTCGGATATATACATGGCATTAAGAATAGCATATTATAAAAAAAATGTCAACAACCGAGCCCATTTTATCATATTCATCGCAATGACCGACAAATTTTTTTGCATAGTTTAAAAAAAACGCCTCTTAGTCCCCATTGACAAATGCCGACGATTTTGATATAATTTAATATAATAAGAATTTCGGGAGCGCATATGATCGACCTTGCAAATCTGGAAAAATATCGGGAAAATAACCGTATTGAAGCGAAGAAGGCGCTCGGTGGATTTCCGCATAGCGTTTGGGAAACTTACTCCGCATTTGCCAACACCATGGGCGGGATCATTTTGCTCGGCGTCGAAGAACACGCCGACAAGTCCCTTCACGCCGTCGATCTGCCCGATCCCGACAAACTCATAAGGGAATTTTGGGACACGATCAATAATCAAAACAAAGTAAACGTCAACATTCTGACGAACCGCAATGTCGCCGTAGAAACAGTAAACGGAAAACAAATCATCGTGATCACAGTTCCACGCGCACGCCGATACGATAAGCCCGTTTACATAGGCGGCAATCCATTGAGCGGCACTTACCGCAGAAACGGTGAGGGCGATTACAAATGCACCAAAGAAGAGGTGCAAAGCATGCTGCGCGATGCCGCGGAGCAATCGCAGGATATGCGCTTGCTCGAAAACGCGTCCACCGAAGTGTTCGATCCCGAAAGCGTTCGTAAATATCGCAACCGTATGGCAAGTTCTCGCCCCGGGCATGTTTGGGAAGAACTCGACGACGAGGACTTTCTGTATAAGATCGGCGCTGTCGGCAGAGGCTCCGACGGACATCTCCACCCCACCACGGCGGGACTTTTGATGTTCGGCTTCGAATATGAGATCGTAAAAGAATTTCCGAACTATTTTCTCGACTATCGGGAAGAATTCGACGAAAACACCCGCTGGACCGATCGCATCGTTTCAAGTTCGGGCGATTGGAGCGGGAACTTGTTCGATTTCTATTTCCGCGTCTATAACAAACTCACTCAGGATGTCAAGATCCCATTTCAGATCGAAAACGGCACGCGCGACGACGACACACTCGTCCATATCGCGCTCCGCGAAGCACTTGCCAACTGCCTTGTCAACGCAGATTATTACGGACGACAGGGCATCGTTATCGTAAAGTCGAAAACGAAGATCACCTTTTCCAATCCCGGGAACTTCCGCCTCGACATCGAAGAGGCAAAGAGCGGCGGCGTTTCCGATCCGAGAAACGCCAATCTTATCAAGATATTCAACCTCATCAGCATCGGAGAACGGGCGGGCAGCGGTATTCCGAGCATATATGCGACATGGCATAAATTAAAACTGCCCACTCCCACACTTTCGGAACAATTCGAACCCGAACGCACGACGCTGACGCTCTCCACCGAAAAAACGGCGAAAAGCGACGATAAAAAAGTGGCGATAAAACGGCAAAAAGCGGCGATAAAAAGTGGCGATAAAACGGCAAAAAGTGGCGATAAAAAAGTGGCGATAACGCGGCAAAAAGTGGCGATAAAAAGTGGCGATAACGCGACAAAAAGCGACAAAACAGTAGTAAATAACGACGATAACACTGCAAAAAACGACAAAGCAGCAACAAAAAGCGACGATAAAAAAGTGGCGATAAAACGGCAAAAAGCGGCGATAAAAAGTGGCGATAAAACGGCAAAAAGCGGCGATAAAAAAGTGGCGATAAAAAGTAGCGATAACGCGGATACAATAAAAACAAGCATACAAAAAAATCGGATCATTCGCTATCTGACAGACCATGCCGACGCAAAGAGTTCGGAGATCTCAAAGCTGTTGGAAGTTACGCTGTCCCGCGTGAAAGTGATCCTTTCAGAAATGATCGCGGACGACATTATCGTCGCGGAGGGAAGTAACCGCAATCGCCGTTATAGGTTGAAATCATAAAAGAACAATTGCAAAATACGGAAAGGCACATCTATCAATGTGCCTTTTTGCGACTTTTCCGATCGCGCCTGATAATGCGCTACGTTTTTTATTTTACAATATGTATCTGTCCAAATCGCCCAAACGTTTGAGCGTCGTCAGCATTCCGTCCCCCTTTATTATGTCGGGCGCAAGCGAAATACTGAGCGGTATATCGGTGTTGCACAGTTCTTCGAGCGAATAGCCGTCGTCGGAGTGAAGTCGCTTGAACATTCTGAACGCGGGTCGGAACAAATTTATATTTTTATCGAGTTTTTCGAGAAGGTCGGAGGAATATTCCCTTATCTTATATTCGGCGATAGCCGCCTCTTTGCCGCTGAGTTGCGGAGTTATATACGAAGCGAGCCTGTATTCTCCCACTCCCAATAGTTCCGAGATCTGTTCGAGCCTGTAATTGTTGTCGGGCGGCGGAACAAAGTCGGTTCGGGCAAGTATATGACTTTTGAACAGCGACGAAAGCACCGAGGCGAACACGAATTGAAGTTCGCCTTGCGAATATTCGCTCCCGCTTATAACGGAATACGTCAAGCCGCACTGCACTTCGCCCCCGCGCTCGAACGAGCCAAGCGAGGCGAGCAAGCAAATTTTGAGCGCCGAACCGAGAAGTATGTCGCCAAGCGCGGGCGACGTTCTGTCGAGTTCGTTTACTCCGAGGATAGTCTTTGCGGCTATATCCGAAAGCGCCCCCGAGATAAACGGGCAATAATCGACCGAATTCAAAAGAGAGGACGCGTAATATTCGAACGACGTATTCAGTCGCGCTGCTATCATTCCGAACAGTTCGGCTTTGTCGTCGTCGCTAAGTCTATGATCGAGGTCGAAAATATAGCCTATCGGTTTTGCCACCTTGTATGTGGCAAGCAGCCCTCCGTCGTCGATAACGCAAAAGGGCGTAAGAGCGCAAAATTCGGGTTTTGACGCGACCACAACAGGCAGATCGCAAACATACGCTTTATATTTCGCTCCGTTTATTACGTCCGCCGAGCCCGTCGCGACTATCAACTTGCAATCTTCTGGCAAAGCAAGAATGTCGAGCGATCTCTTGTCGTTATCCGCCTTGACACATACGGTGCGATAGGCCCTTTTTATCGCGGCGTTTACCCGTTGCATGAGCGGTTCGTCATCATAAAAGAGCGCCACGCGACTCATCTGAGGCACGATATCGGACAAAAACGAAACAGCGGCGTCGAACGCGCCGTGGGACAGCAGGCTTTTTACGGTAAATTCGTGCGTTTTGCCGCAATCGCACCTATGCGCGCCGAATAGCTTATTGTACGGCGAGGAACAAATATTTATCATATCCGCATTATATAACGTGCGGCGACAAATTATATGACAGTTTTTGTCGAGCTTTTGTTATTTAAGGCACGCGCAAAAAAAAGGAACGGGACGTCCAAGCGCTCCGCTCCTTGCCTTTTATATTGCGTTAAAGTTCGTAAATGTCCACGCCTATGTGATCGTCAAAGGGCGGAATGTTCACCGATACGACCTCGTTTTTTGACGTGGGAACGTTCTTGCCCACATAGTCGGGTCTTATGGGAAGTTCGCGATGACCGCGATCGATAAGCACCGCAAGCTGTATAGACGCGGCTCTGCCACGCTTCAATATCGCTTCGATAGCCGCTCTTACGGTACGCCCCGTAAACAGAACGTCGTCCACAAGCACCACCTTTTTGTTGGTAACGTCTATATCCACGCTGCGACTTTTTACGATCGGGTCCTCGCTCTTTGCCGAAAGATCGTCGCGATACAGACTTATATCGAGTTTGCCGACGGGCAATTTGATGTCGGTCGCCTTGAATATCACGTCCCTTATGTTTTCCGCAAGAGGGATCCCTCTGCTCTTTATGCCCATAAGCACTACGTCGTCCACTCCCTTGTTGTGTTCGATGATCTCGTGCGAAATGCGCGTGAGCGCCCTCAATACGCCGCCCTCATCGAGCAAATTTGCCTTTAATTCCATATTTTAAGTCCTCCTCACTTCAAAAGTTCGTTCAATTTGAGAACAAAGTCCGCGCTGTCGCCGAGTTCCAGGCCGGCAAGCAAAAGCGCCTCTCCGTGCAAGATCTCGGTAAGATCTTTGAGCGCGTCCTTGTCGGATACGAAAAGTTCCTTTGCCTTTTTTATAAGCGCATGATCGGGATTTATTTCGAGGATACGGGTCGCCTTTATCCCCTTGTTTGCGGGCATGGAGTTCAAAATGCGCTCCATTTCGAGCGAAAGTTCGCCCTCCGTGGTAAGACATGACGGATATCCGCCTATGTCGGCGTTGAGGCGCACATCTTTGACCTTTCCGTCGAGCGTTTCGGTCATAAACGCGAGCATATCTTTATAGTCGTCGTTCTTGACTTCTTCGGACGCGACCGCGACGGGCGATATCTTTTTGCCGTCGTATTCGCCGAGAACTTTCATGACGAACTCGTCTATCTGATCGGTAAGATACAATACTTCCAATCCCTTGGCTTTCGCGCCCTCCACCTGAGGCATGCGCTCTATCGCCTCTACCGTTCTTCCCGACGCATAAAAGATCTCCTTTTGATCCTCTTTCATGCGCGAAACGTACTCTTTGAGAGAAGTCAGCTTTTCGCCCGCAGATGAGCGGAACAGAATGATATCTTTCAATTCGTCTTTCTTTGCGCCAAAACTCTCGTACACGCCGAACTTTATGCTTGCGCCGTATTCGTTGAAAAGTTTTTCGTACGTTTCGCGATCGGAAGTCATGAGTTTTGTAAATTCGGAGATCACGCGCTTGTTTATGCCTGCGGCAAGCGCTTTCAGCTGTCTGTCCTTTTGCAGCATTTCGCGCGAGATATTCAGCGAAAGATCGGCGCTGTCCACTACGCCTCGCAAAAATCCGAAGTAGTCGGGCAAAAGATCTTCGCATTTTTCCATGATGAGCACGCCGTTGGCATACAGCGACAAGCCGCGCTTATAGTCGGCGGTATAGTAATCGTACGGCGCTTTGCCGGGCACATAGATCAACGCGTTATATGTGAGCGCGCCCTCCGTCGACGCGGAAAAGTAGTAAAGCGGATCGGTCATATCGAAGTATTTTCCGCGATAAAAAGCCAGATAGTCCTCTTTTTTTATCTCGTTTTTGTTGCGTTTCCAAATGGGCAGACGGCTGTTGAGAGTTCTTTTTTCCTTTATCTCCTCATATTCCTCCGTACCCTCCTTTTTGCGTTCGGAAGTGCAGACCATGGTTATGGGATAGCGAATGTAATCCGAATATTTTTTCACCAACTCGCTTATGCGCCATTCGGAGAGGTATTCGTCGGTATGATCGTCCTCTGTGTCGGGTTTGAGGTGCAACAGCACCGTCGTGCCGCATTCCTCGCGCTCGGACGGAGAGATGTTATAACCGTCCGAACCGCTGCTCTCCCACTTCCATGCCTCGATAGAGCCGTATTTTTTGCTTACAACCTCGACTTTGTCCGCGACCATAAACGAAGCGTAAAAGCCGACGCCGAACTGACCTATAAGTTCTTCGTCCGTCTTGTTTTCGGCTTTGAACTTGAAGGTGCCGCTGTTTGCGATGGTGCCTAAATTCTCTTCGAGTTCTTTTGCGTCCATACCTATGCCGTTATCGATGACGGCTATGGTGCGCGCCTTTTCGTCCAACTCGATCTTTATCTCGAAATCCCGAGCCGCACCGCTATCGGTAAGCGAAATAAAGTGCAACTTGTCGAGCGCGTCGCTCGCGTTGGATATGAGTTCTCTCAAAAAGATCTCTTTGTTGGTGTAAATGGAGTTTATCATAAGCTCCAAAAGTCTTTGAGATTCGGCTTTGAATTTTTTCATATATTTATCTCCTTGTTTATCATTGAATAAGCGATAAAAGCTCGTTTAATTCCAGATTGTCCTCGATAAGTCCCGACAGTTTCGCTTTGCGCTTTTGAAGTTCGACGATCTTCTGTTCCAACGTCCCCTCCAAAAGCAACGAATAGACGTGTACCGACTTTTGCTGACCTATGCGGTGCGCGCGATCGGTCGCCTGGTTCATTACCGATAAATTCCACCACGGATCATAGTGTATGACCACGTCCGCGCCTATAAGATTGAGCCCCGTTCCGCCCGCCCTGAGCGAAATCAAAAAGACCTGCGTATCGTCCTTATTGAAACGGTTTACAAACCTCATGCGTTCGGTCTTGGGCGTTTCGCCCGTTAGCATATAATTGGTTATCCCGCGGCTCAACAGTTCGGATCTTATTATATCGAGCATAGACGTGTACTGCGAAAATATGAGTATCTTGTGCTTGCCCTTTATCGCGGAATCGACCAATTGCATACATGCTTCGAGTTTTGCGGAATTTCCTTTGTAGCCCGCAACTTCCAACGACGGATCGCAGCATATCCGCCTCAACTTGGATATCATGGACAAAACCGTTATCTTATTTATGTTGGGATCGGCAATAAGGCTCTTGCGTATGAGCGCGAGGTGCGCCTTGTAACATTCGGCTTGCTCGTTTTCGAGAGGCATTACCATATCCGTTTCGATCTTGACGGGGAGTTCGGTAAGCACATCCGCTTTGAGTCGTCTGAGTATGAACGGCATGACAAGTTTGCGCAATTCCTCTGCGACAGCCGTATCGCCGTTCACTATCTTTATCTCGAATTTCTCCTTGAATTTGGCATAGGAAAACAGATATCCGGGCATAAGAAAGTCGAATATGGACCAAAGTTCGGACAAGCTGTTCTCTATGGGCGTGCCCGTAAGAGCGAAACGATGTTTGCTCTTCAAACGCTTCACCGCTTTGGAATTTTTCGTTTCGGGGTTCTTTATGAACTGCGCTTCGTCGATAACGACGAGGTCGAACTCTATATTGTAAAGGTCTATGTCCCGCCTTATGAGTTCGTATGAGGTGATCATCACGTCGTATTCGGACGCGCTTTCGAGCAGCTTTACCCGCTCCTCCTGACTGCCCATGACGCACAAAACTTTGAGTTCGGGCGTGAATTTTTTAAATTCGCTCTTCCAATTGAGTATGAGCGTGGTGGGACATACGATCATGGTTTTGAGGCCGTAGGTCAAAACGAGCGAAATGATCTGAACGCTCTTTCCGAGCCCCATATCGTCGGCGAGAATACCACCGAAGCCGTTGTTTTTCAAAGCGGCGAGCCAATTCAGACCTATCTTCTGGTACGGACGCAAAACGTCTTTGAGTTCGGGCGGCGGATCAACGGAAGTGTTTTTGAAATCTATGAGTTTTTCGCAATCGGCGGCGCTCACATCGTAATATTCCTTTAATTGCATGGCTACATGGGGCGCATAATACGACGGCAACGATAGCGAAGATTCGAGTCCTATCACCTCGGACAACGCCCTCAGCCCCGGATCGTCCGTATCTATAAAGTTGTCGCCGAGCCTTATATATTTTTTGGTCTGCGACGCGTTTATTATCTTCAAAAGTTCTTCACGCGTGTATTCGTCGTCGCTTATGTCTATGTCGATAAGGTCGCCGCTGAGTTTGACTCCGACCTTTACTCCCGGCGGTTTTCTTATGGCGATCTTATTCATCTCGGCGGTCATATAGACGGCGCAAAATCTTCTCAACATGCGCACGCCCTCGGTGAGCAGGTTGAAAACGGCGTCGTCGTTATCGAGCACCAAATGCGGATAGTACGGAAAATATTTTTTGAGGCAATCTTTGAGCGCGTCTTCGGTTTCGTAATCGCGGTCGCCGAACGGCTCCTCGAAAATATCCGTTTCGTCTTCGCCGTAAAAACATATCAGACGTCCTTTTATCACGCCGCCTTCGCGATCGAGATATAGCGACGCCTTTAACGGCGGGATCATGAACGCGCCGAGGTCGGTATCGCTTTCGATATCCAGATATTTTTCGGCTTCGCTAAGCACATTGCTGTAAAATCTGCCTATATCGCTCTCGCTGACGAATATCCTCTCTCTGGAATTGAGCAGGCTCAAAAATCTGTATGACAGTTCCACAAAATCGTCGGTCACTCTGTATATCCTGCCCGACGTCATCATATAATCGTATCTTTTTCCCCTCAAAAGTTTGAACGTGTCGAGGTTGGAACTTACATTAAAGCCGCCCTCCGTCGAAGAAACGAATATTTTCGGTCTGAGCATATCGGGCATGGCGATTATCTGTCGCATACCCTCGCTCGCCTCTCCCTCTTCGATCTCCACCAGCCCGTCGTAGGAATCGATAAAGTCGTCGAAATCGGACGCGGTAAGCGTTATCCTGTCCTTTTCGTCCTCATCCTTTTCGCGACAAGTGCGCGTCAAAAAGGAAACGAGCGATCTGCTCTTTTCGTCGAAGTTGTCCTTGGAATGTTCAAACGCGAGCGCCGCGCCGTATCGGTGGAACTGCATTCCGTTTACCATAGCGCAAAACTCGTTCAAGTCTTTCAGCTTGTACATGCGTTTTTGTCCTATGGTGAAGCGCAAATAAAGCGAATCGTCCCCTCTGAGCCCGAGAATGGGTCTGAGAACGACGGGCATTTCTTCGCGCAAGGTTCGGGCGCGTCTGAGTTTCGAATAAGACGTAATAAGTCCCGAAACGCAACCGTCCGAAACGTATTTTTTCGTCGCCGCCTCTTTCTCCTTTTGAGGATTTTTTTCTTCGTATGTCAATGCGGTCGCGATAATGTGCTTGCACGGACCGTCGCTCATGTTAAAGCCCGCGCAATCGCAAGAATAATCGTAAAGCCCACCCTGCTCGTCGAAAACGATCCTGGTGTTATAGTCCCTATGGCCGTGGACAACGGCGGAGATCACCGTCTTTCCGTTCACTTCGCTTTCGGCGATATTGCTTACCTTGTTGTCATAAAATCTTTTTTTCGCCGATGTGAACGCGTTTGCTTGGCTCTCGTTGTATAAAGACTCGAAATCGGGCATAGTTTCTCCTTTTGGTGAAAGAATATTATATCACATATTGCAAAATTTTACAACAAAATAAACCTGTTTTTTGTCGAAAATCGGCGGCTTTTGTCTTTTTTATAAAAAGCGACGTTTCCCCGAGAGAAAACCGTACTACTCGGCGTCTTATGGCAAAACTCTCGGAACATATCTATCCGAGAGTTTTATCGTTTTATTTTTTGCCTTAAAGAGTGCGCCTTATGCTCTTTTTTTTAACTAAATTATAAACTGTATCGCGAAAAACGCCGCATATATCCCGAGCAAAGCAAAACCTTGCAAACGGGAAAGTTTGCCTCGGATAATGGCGGGCAACGTCAAAAACAGCATTACGAACAGCATTACGGGCAGATCGATAATGAGTGTGGAATTTATGCCGAAAACGGTATTGCCCACGGGGATCGTAAACGGCGAAAGCGTTATGGATATGCCGCTGACCAGCACGAGATTGAAAAGGTTCGCGCCTATGATGTTGCCGAGCGAAAGCGCTCCGTGTCCCTTTATGAGCGAGGTTATAGCCGTTACAAGTTCGGGCAGCGACGTGCCTATCGCTATAAAGGTGAGCGCGATGACCGCTTCGGGCACTTTGAGCCATTCGGCGATCTTTACGCCGTTGTTTACGAGCAATCTCGAACCGAGCGCGATGACCGCCGCTCCCACAATGAGCATGACGATATCCTTTGCAACTGCGAATTTACCGCTTTGTTCTTGTGCCTGTCCCTCCGTATCCGCGCCTATATCCGCCTGTTTGACCGAAAGTTCCGCCCTTTCCTTTTTGCCTATCCTCAGCGCGTTGACAATGGTCAACGCCATATAAACAACGAATATCGCAAGCAAGATGATCCCTATCGCAAGTGTGAATTTGCCCATGATATACGCCGCTATCATATAGACGAGAGCCGCCGCAAAGAAAAATATCACGGGCAAGGTGAACGTTTTGCGATCGACCTGCTGCGACCTTACCGCTATCGTCATTGCCGCGATGAGCGCCGTATTGCATATGATAGAACCTATCGCGTTCCCGTAAGCCACGTCGCCGTGTCCCAAAACGGCGGACTCGGCGGAAACCATAACCTCGGGCAAGGTGGTGCCTATCGCAACGATCGTCGCGCCTATAAGCAGCTCGGGCACATGAAATCTGCGCGCGATTCCGCTCGCGCTGTCCACGAACCAATCGCCTCCCTTGATAAGAAGTACGAGCCCGAATATAAAAAGCATTATCGTATCGAACATAATTATCCTCTTATGAAATGATCTCGGTTTATTTTTCTTCATTTGCAGGCGCCGTGGCATATGTATGCACATTTGCGCAAATAAAAACTCAGAATATCCACAGCGAAACGTACAGTCCGAGCGCCGCCGCGGGCAAAGCCGCCGCCACTATGACCGCTCCGTACTTTACGAACTCCTTAAAGCCGTACTTTACATTTTCGCGTTTGAGCATTTTGCTCCACATTATGCCTGCAAGGGCGCCGACCGTAGTGAGCAAGGCTCCGACGTTGCTGCCTATTATCGTCGCATAGAGTGCGCCCTCGCTCCCGCCCGTAAGCACCGCTCCGAACAGCACGCTCATGGGGATATTGTTGAGCAAATTCGCTCCGATCACCGACGCGACAAGATAGATGATGACGGACAGATCGCCCGCGTTAAGGAAGGACGCGATCGAATCCGTAATGCCCGCTTCTCCGAGCGCCGCCACGATCGTGAACATAGAAAGCAAAAAGGGCGCTATCTGCCACGGGATCCGCCTCAGTCCGCGTATGGCAAATATCATTCTTTTCGTTGCCGCGCCGTAAATGCAAGCGAATATCACTATCGCCAGCCCGCCGCTCAACGCGATATACCACATTTCCAGCCCTATATACCCCGATATAGCGAGCATGACCGTGCAGGTCGCAAGCAACGCAAGCGCGGTGAACGCGAGCGGCTTATCCTTTATCGGCACGATCTTTCCGCCCTCTCCTATCGGTTCCGAGAGGCTTTTTTTGAACATTCGCTTTATAAGGAAAAAGCACACAAGTCCCGTGAGCAGCGCGGGCAACGCCATGATCGACGCATAATGTATAAAATCCTGTCCCGCGGCAAGGTAGATATTTGTCGGATTGCCTATTATAAGGAACATACTGAATGTGTTCGCCGCGGCAAATTCGGCAATAAGATAAGGCTTGCAATCTATGCCCGCGTTTCGGCAAAAGTACAGTATAAAGGGCGTAAAAGTAAGTATTATAATATCGTTGGAAGTAAATACGGTGAGTATGGCGACGGTAAAATAGAACACGGCAAAAAGTTTGCGTTGATCGTTCTTAGCCTTGTTAAGAGCCACGGACGCAAGAAAAGCGAAAAAACCCGCTTCGTCCAAAAAGACCGAAAGCACGGTCATTCCGAAAAACACGCCGAGGATCTTTAACGGATTTACCGCCGTATCTTCGGTAAAACGGCTTATAAGCGCGGGAAAACTTATCCCTCCGCATGCGACCATGGCGATCGCGCCTATAATGGCTATCACCCAATACGGCGCCAACCTGACCTTGCCTATCCTTATCTCGGGGACAAGCAAGACGCTGACCATTATGCCGACGCATACGACTATTCCTATTGTCAGAACCAACCACATAAGCGTAAAAAAAGAGCGGCTGCTCCCGCTCTTTATAAAATATCCTTTTCAGCCCAAATATGCTTTCAACAAGTTCATAAATCTCGAAGTGTTCATCTTTACCGTCAAAGCGTAGGCTTCGTAATAGTCATGTCCGATATGTCCGATGATATTGCCGTTTTCGTCACGCTCGTAATCCTTATCGAAAGATGCGTTGTTGGCGCAATCGTAGCAATAGGGAATACATATCATATCCCTTACTTCGCCGTTGCTTTCGTTGATAAGCAAGATCATCTGGTCGTATTCTATCGACTTTCCGTCCACCTTGATGGTCTGTGTGTCGTCGTAAAAGAGTTTTATCATATAGCCGCCCTCGTCCTGCACATAAGATCTTATTGCGGAAGAAGTAACGGTGACGGGCTCTTTTTCGCCGTCGGCGTTCCTTTTGACGGAAATACTCGGTTTATACGAGAATTTTCCTTCGAGAATAGCTTGCATTACGCTGAATCCCGAGGAGTTCAGACCGTCCTTTACGGTCTTTTCGGTAAGGTCTATACCGTCGTCCACTTTGCCGGGATATTGACTTCCGTCCATCCAGAGTTCGGCGCGCGCACGAGAGCAAGCGCCGAAATAATCCTCGATGGGATTGACCTTTATCAGGCTGAGCGTCAAAACCGCAACGGCTATTACAGCCACAACGGCAATAGGTATCCATATGATCTTTTTCATCTTACTCATTTTGATCTTCTCCTGCCGACTTGGTAGTCAAGTCGTTATTTGTATTTTTATCGGCATACCGCTTTTCCAAAGCCTGTTTCACTTCCGTAGCGGACGCGCCGTTCATGATCATTTCCACTTCTTCGGCGTAAATGGTTTCGCATTCGATAAGCACTCGCACCATCGTATCCATCTTATCCAAATTGCTCGAAATGATCTCGGTAGCTTTTTTGTGCGCCTCTTCGACAAGACGGTTCACCTCGGAATCTATCTTGGCTGCCATATCCTCCGAATAAGCGTGGCTGGCGCCGTAATCCCTGCCGAGGAATATCTCGTGATCCGTCCCGTAATATATGGGACCGAGAGCGCTCATGCCCCATTCGGTGACCATTTTGCGCGCGGTGCTCGACGCCTGTCGTATATCCGCGCTGGCTCCCGTCGTATAATCCTTTATTATGAGTTCCTCTGCCGCACGACCGCCCATTGTCATGGCAAGATCGGCTTTGAGTTTGCCGAGCGGGACATATGAGTTGTCGTTGTCGGGACGAAGCATGGTATAACCGCCCGCCTGTCCCCTCGGGATTATGGTTATCTCGTGCACGGGATCGCAATCTTTGAGGCACATTGCCACGAGCGCGTGTCCCGATTCGTGATAAGCCGTGATGCGTTTATCCACTTCGGTGACTATACGCGACTTCTTTTGCGGACCCATTATCACCTTGTCGATCCCCTCGTATACGTCCTCCATGGTGATCTTTTTTCTGCCCGATCTCGCGCACAGTATAGCCGACTCGTTCAAAAGATTGGCTATATCCGCGCCCGAAAATCCGCTCGTCGCCCTTGCGAGGACCTTGAAGTCCACATCTTCGGCAAGCGGCTTGTTGCGCGCGTGTACCTTGAATATCTCCTCTCTTCCTCTCACGTCGGGCATATGAACGGCTATTTGCCTGTCGAATCTGCCCGGTCTGAGCAAGGCGGGATCGAGGATATCCGCGCGGTTGGTCGCCGCCATAACGATTATCTCTTCGCTTGTTTCGAATCCGTCCATCTGAACGAGCAATTGGTTGAGCGTTTGCTCTCTTTCGTCGTGTCCGCCGCCGAGTCCCGCTCCGCGCTGACGTCCCACCGCGTCTATCTCATCGATAAAGATTATACACGGTTTGCTGCGCTTTGCGGTGGCAAAAAGATCTCTCACTCTGCTCGCGCCTACGCCGACGTACATTTCCACGAAGTCCGAACCGGAAATGGAGAAGAACGGAACGTTCGCCTCTCCCGCGACCGCCTTTGCGAACAAGGTCTTGCCCGTTCCGGGAGGACCCACGAGCAAAACGCCTCTCGGGATCCTTGCGCCCACGTCGGTGAACTTTTTGGGCTCTTTGAGGAACTCCACTATCTCTTTGAGTTCTTCCTTTTCCTCTTCCGCGCCCGCAACGTCGCCGAACCTTACTTTTACTTTCTGTTCCTCGGCGCCGCTCTTGCTGAAATCCACGACCTGCTTATTGGTGTTGTTTATCGACCGATAAACTATTATGCCCAGCACGATCATAAAAACTATCGTAAGAACGGGCGTGATATAATTCCAGATATTTGCGGTATAGCGGTTGTTGTAGCTGATTTTTATATTGTCGAGAGCCAGCGCTTTTTCGGTTTCGCCCGCGGCAATATACTCGTCGCGCAAATTCTGAATGAATTCGTCGAGCAATTCGCGTTCGGGGATATAAGTGTAATAACTCGTCTTGTCGTTTTTCAATGTAAACGAAGCCTTGTCGTTTTCGACGGAGATCCCGTCCACTCTTTCTTCCCGAATATATTGCTTTAACTCGCTGTAATCTTTCTTTTCCTGCTTAGGTTTGGTGAAAAATACCATATAAACGACGATCACTATCAATGCGACCGCCACTATCGCAAGCAATATCCATAAACCCTTTTTATCGCTTTTCAATTTATTCCTCCGAAAGTCCTATATAGTATATCACAATTCCAAACTACATATCAAGCAAAATTAAGCATTTGCATGGTGTTTTTCTTGTGTTTCAACATAAAAAGCTCTTTATTTTAAGCAAAATGAAAAGTCTATCGGTCGTTTGCCCTGTCATCGAGCGCCTTTAAAATCATCTTCTGAACTGTATTGAGGTTATAACGCCTTTCGATCAGAGTGCCGTCACCGCCGGGATCGGGAGTTTGCACCGTATCGGGCGGGAGCGTGGGCTCGACATAAGAACCCGTGCCTTCCTTTTGCCCCTGCAATTTGAGATAAAGATCGTTGAACGCTTCCGTTATCTTATCCAAAAGATCGTACTTATTCCAGAAAGCGTCATTGAGGACGGATTCTTTTATGATAGAGCCGTCAAAATCGAACACTTTCTCGTATTCGGACGCGTCGAAATACAGAATCATATCCATAAGATATTTATAGCAAGCCAAATAGCCGCTGTAACGAAGGTACTCGTTGTCGCTGGTGATCGTAATATAATAAGCGACGAGATTCGCGTCGCTTTCGCGCATCGCGCCTTTCGAATGAGCAAGTTCGTGCGCGACCGTGACGGGCAGATTGGACGGCGGAGTGAGCGGATTGACGTTTGCTTCGCCGAACGGAGCGAAAAACACGCCCGTGATATGCATATGGCTCATTATCCTCTTGCTCGTTATCTTTTTGGCGCGCGGAGTAAATGTCGAATAGTAATCGAACACGTCGAGGCGCTTGTACTCCTCGACGAGCAGCGCGGACAGCTTATCTATCGGCATGCCTTTCACTCTCCCCTCTTCGTCGCGTTCGATAGTGCGGGCGATGTCGTTGAAGTCGTCCATCATGAACTTCGCCAAAAAGACCAATTCTTCCTTTTGGTCGTCGGTAAGATATTCCGCCTCGTAATACGGCAATTGCGGCGTTTCTCTGTAATACGAAAAGCCCGCGGTCAAGGTGTATACATTGCCGAATCCCAGCCCCGCAAGCAAAATGACGATAAGATATGTCGTCGCTCGTAGCGGCGCCTTTTTGCAAAAGAACACGATAGCGACGGTTATAAGCGCGATACAGCCTATTATCGCGACATACAACAATGTTTCGTAAAGAGAAAACGGAAAAACGCTCGTTACCTTACTGAAAAACGTCACCCAACCCCGCGAAAAGTGGGACGCCATCCATTCGGACACGGTACTGCTCGTTCGCAGAATAAGCAAAAATGCCAAAATCGCCGCAAGCACCCCCGCGGCGATCAGCATAACAAACGTTCTCTTTTTGTAGTCTGTCTTCCTCTCTCTCTTCATCGATCATTCATTGTCGGGCTTATTGATGTAAAGTATTCCGAGCGTTCCCTTGCCGCAATGCGAAGTCACCGTGCAACCCGCGTGAGTTTCTATAATTGTTTGGAATTGCGGTCTGAGTTCCTTTATCTGCTCGCGCACTCTGTTTACGATATCATCGTCGGCATATGTGTGAGTGATGAATATGCGCGTCGTATCGGGAGTATCGAACTCTTTCAAAATGGCAGCCACATATTTCTCTACGCATTTGCCGAGTTTGCCCACATATTTTTGTCCCACGACCATTTTTCCGTCTTTGAGCATGATCATGGGTTTTATGGAAAACGCGCCCGCCAAGAACTTCTCCACACCGCTGCATCTGCCGCCCTTATACAGATATTCCATTGTGTCCACGACGAACGACGCCTGCACATATGGCACGAGTTCGAGGATCTTGTCGTTTATCTTCTGCGCGTCCCAGCCCTTGTCGCGATAGTCGCAAGCCTTCAACACGAGCAAGCCTATGCCCGTCGAAAGCGTTCTGGAATCTATCACGAACACCTTGCCGACCCTACGCGCCGCGGTCACTGCGTTGCTGTACGAAACGGACATTTCGCTCGAAATGACGAAGTGTATGACTTCGCTGCCGTCCGAAGTCAATTCGCGGAAAAGTTCCTCGTAATCTTCAAAACTGCGCGCCGCCGTCTTGGGCAAAATGTGCTTGCTTTCGTAACATTCGAATATCTTCTGCGCGTCTATATCGACGCCGTCGAGATAGTCATTGCCGTCCAACGTTATTCTGAGCGGCATGACATGAATGTCGCGTTCCTTGAACAGCTGTTCGAGATCAGCCGTCGAATCTGTCGAAATTTTTACCATATTCTCTCTCCGTGATCATTATTTTTCGGTAGTACTGCCGCCGGACAGCAACCCATACAAAAATCCTATAAAATTGTGCAACCCCTCATCGTTTTCCTTGTTTATTATTTTCTTTACCTTGCTTTTTATCTCCGATTTTTTAAAAGGTCCGTACACCCTCGAATCGGTGGACGCGTCGCGATTGTCGCCCATAAGAAAGTACTCGTCCTCGCTTAATGATATGACAAAGTCGTCGATATTTTCACTTTCTCCCTCGTCGTATACGCTACCGTACCTGCCGGAAGAAAAACCGTACAGCGACATGCGACCGTTGCGGATATACTCGCTTTCGTCTATGAGAACGAATCCCGCGCCCGAATCTATCCAAAGCATGACTTCGCGACCGTCGGCTTTGAACAGGATCTTGTCGCCGGGCAGACCTATCACGCGCTTTATTATATATTTGCCATCGCCCGTATCCGCTATAACAATATCCCTGTAATTGAGATCGTCGGGGTTTACGCACACCACATAGTCGCCGTTTTCTATCGTGTCGAGCATACTGCTGCCCGAAACGCTCGAAAGCGAAAACGTCTGAGTTACGACTATCACGATCATCAATATAACAAAAAGAATGATCGTACATACGTCGGAAAACACGTTTCGCTTTTGCGGATACAGTTCCAGATCAAGCCTATTTTTCATATCCAAACTACACCCAAAGCAACGAGGACACCAACGCGACGCCGCACGAGGGGACCACCTCGAAAGTGACCACGTCGGACCATTGGATCGATTCGTTTTGAAGTTTGAAGTCCTCGACCGCAAAATTTTTGGTTATCCAGCCCTGCCTGTTGTTGGCTTCGACATTGGCGACGAACCGCCTCTTTTGCGCGTCGGTTATGACAAATTCTATCGTCTGCGTTTCCATCGTACAGAACATTACTTGCAATATGCCGCCCTCCACCCCGCGGAACCTTATGTCCGCAAGTTTGAACGTAATGAGCGGTTGATTGGCTTGCACGCCGCTTATCCCGAACGGACCGTTTTTCATAGACGGCTTTTCGCTGCTGATGAGCGTCCAATCGTCGATGCCCATGTCGCCGTCGTAAACGAGCCTGTTTCGCTTGGCGGGTCTTGACGCTATGCCCATTTTGGCGGGGATACGCGACGAAATTATCGAGGACACTTTGTAACCGAATTCCGCCACGCTCACAAAGACGTTGACGGGCGCGTTTGCGTCTATCACGTCGATAGTGGTAAGGTACCCCTCTTCGAGTTTTATAAGTTTGGCGTTGGACCAATTGCGCACCGCGCCGTGAATATTGCCCACGCTCGCAAGGAAGTTTATCTCCTGCGGTTCGCCGTTGTATTTGACCTCATAATAGAGTTTTCCGCCGCTTTCGTAACATCTCAGCGTTGGACTGTCGGGGATCCGACCTTTGCCTTCGAGGTAGTGCCCGAGCCAAAGTTCGACGTTGCGTCTGCCCGCCTCGCCGACAACGTGATCCGAGCGTTCGTTGATATAAAAACGGCAATCCGTGCGTTTTATGGCGGAAAAGATCTCGCTCATAAAGTCTATGGAGCCGTCCTGTTCGTTGCTGGAAACGATCTCCATTACGGGAAATCTGAGCAAAGGCGCGTACGACCTGTTATCGAGGCAAGCCCTGTAATTGAGGTCGTCTATATCGGGCTCGTATCCCGTGGAATACAAAGTAACGCCCGCGTCCACTCCGACGCAAGCCGATAATTTCCACACCAAACTTCCGCCCTGACCTACGCCCACAACGCCCACTTTGCCGTTTCCGCAACACTGTTGCGCGTACAAAGCGGTATACATCGCGACCGAAGCCCACGCGTACCACCTCGACTCTCTGGGACCGATAGTGCGATACGCCTCGTCCGACTGCGCGTCAAAAAGGGAATACGGATACACCGTTCCCCTGTTTTTGCCCTCCTTGACGCCCGAGTAATCGGCAACAAGATAGTTGTAGCCACATTCGGCGGGAATGACGAGTTCCTCGTTTGGCTCGCCGAAATAGACTATCGTCGGGAGATCGTCGCCCTTGTGATAGTAACGCGCGAAGATCCTGACAACGCCGTCCTTTGTCCTGAGCCCGCTGAAATAAAATTCTTTGATTTTTCGCCCCTCGTCAAACGTATACCTCAGCACCGTTTCGTCAAAAGACGCCTTGGTGTCGAAGTCTTTCCATAAGATTTGGGGGGTCATAAGTTCCATGGTTATAAATATACAACATTTCCCTGTCTTTGTCAAGTGATATATTGTGACAACATTCAAAGCATATTTTCGCCATGGAAACGCATAAATACGCCGTACCGCTTGTTATTCCGCCATGGTAAAGCCCGCGTCGCTTATCGCCTTTGCGAGAACGGCTCTGTCGAGTTCCGCGGACGAAACGATCTCCGCCGACTTGGAGTCGAGGTCCACTTTGACGGACTTTACGCCGTCGAGCGCCTTTATGGCGGCTTCCACTTTGCCTGCGCAATGATTGCAGTGCATACCTTCCACTTTGATCTCCGTTCTGATCTTTTTACCGAACATGATTTTACTCTCCTTTATCGAATTTTATCAGTCTGAGCCTTAACGCGTTGAATATTACGGTAAGGCTGCTGAGTACCATTGCAAGTCCCGCTATCATCGGGTTTATGACTACGCCCGCCCATTTGAGCGCTCCGAGCGCGATCGGGATCATAAGGCAGTTATAAAAGAACGCCCAAAAAAGATTCTGTTTTATGTTTGCGACCGTTCTTTTGCCCACTTTGAGCAGATCGACTATCCTGTTAAGATCGTCGCGCATAAGAATAACGTCGGACGAATTCATGGCTATATCGGTGCCGTTATGCACGCTCACGCCTATATCCGCGCTTGCGAGCGCGGGGCTGTCGTTTATTCCGTCGCCGCACATGATGACCGTCTTGCCCTCTCGTTTGAGTCCTTTGACAAGATCCGCCTTTTCGCTCGGCAACACGTTTGCCACGACGCGATCGATGCCCAATTCCTTGGCGATCATCTCTGCGGTAGCTTGGTTATCGCCCGTGAGCATTATCACTTCCCGTCCGCTGCCTTTGATCCGCTTTATCGCCTCCTTGGCGTTGTCCTTTATGAGGTCGTTCACGCCGAACAGTCCCTTGACCTCGCCGTCGATCACCACATAAACTATGCTGTTGCCCTTTTGCGCAAGGGCGTTTTCGTCGTCCGAATGGACATTGTCTATGCAGAAACGATCGAGCATTTTCGCGTTGCCCATCATCACGTTTCGCCCGTCTACCCTGCCAGAAATGCCGTATCCACCCATGTTGCGGAAGTCCTCGACTTCGTATTTTTTCGCACCCAAGGCATCAAAAGCCGCCGAAATGGGGTGAGAGGACATGCTTTCGAGGCTAACGGCGCAATCGACTATTGCTTCCCTCATAGGCTCGTCGTAACAGAAAAATCCGGATATCTTCAACTTGCCGTAAGTGAGCGTTCCCGTCTTGTCGAATACGACGGCGTTCGCCTTGGACGCGATCTCCAACGTTTCGCTCTTTTTTACGAGTATGCCCCTTTGGGCGCATTTGCCCTCGCTGACCACTATGGCAAGCGGCGTGGCAAGCCCCAACGAACACGGACACGCCACCACAAGCACGGTGACGAACGTCGTTATCGCTTCGCCTATGGGCACGAAAAACGCCGAAACGATGAGCGCAAGGACGGCTATACCCATGACCACGGGCACGAAGATCCCGCTCACCCTGTCGGCGATCTTGGCTATCGGCATTTTTGTGTTTGTGGCTTCGACCACAAGGTGGACTATCTCGCTTATGGTCGAATCTCTGCCTATGCGTTCGGCGGAATATTCTATATATCCGTCGTAATTTATGCTGCCAGCGATCACGACGTCGCCCTCTTTTTTTGATGCGGGCTTGCTTTCGCCCGAAATAAACGACTCGTCGAGGTGCGCGCTGCCGCTGACGATCGTCCCGTCTACGGCGATCTTTTCGCCCGGGCGACAAACCACAATATCACCTTTGACCACTTCGTCGATGGTGACTTCCTTTTCCGCCCCGTCCCTGCGAACTACCGCCTTACTCGGCGTGATCTGCACAAGGTCCTTTATCGCCTGCTTGGTCTTATTTTTGCTCGCCCTGTCGATAAAGCGGCCAAGACGTATAAAATAGATTATCACGCAACACGATTCGAAATACAAGCTGTCGACATACATATGATGTCCCGTAAAGATCATGATCATGACGTACACGCTGTAACCGAAGCTGCTCAGAACGCCCATTGTCACCAGTGTATCCATGTTGGGCGCCCTGTGAAACAGCGTCTTTATGCCGTTAAGGAATATTCTCGATCCGTAAACCAGATACGCTAAGGTGATAGCGAACAGCACCGCGGTATAGGCGACCGCGTTGACGTGCATATCGATAAATTTCGGCACGGGCAGACCTATCATGGTGCCCATGGTAAGATAAAGCAACACGACGGTGAGCGCGCCGTACGCTATAAGCAATATTTTTTGGGTCCTGTGCTGTTTGTTTTCGTCTTTCAACACGAAAAGCCCCGTGCTTTTGAAGCCCGCTTCCTTTATAAATCCCTCTATTTTCGACTGAGTGAGCACCTTTTCGTCGTACTCCACGGTGGCGTTCGCCATTACGAGGTTTACGCTTGCCGAAATGACGCCTTCCTTGGCGTTAAGGTGCTTTTCGAGCCCGCTCGAACACGCGGCGCAACTCATTCCTTCCACCCCGAGTGTGATCTTCATTATTGGAACCTCTTGAATAAATTTACCACTTCGGTTATTATTTCCGTTTTGCCCTCTTTAATATCACGCACAACGCAAGTTTGCATATGTCGCTCCACTATATGATTGGCAAGGCTCTTTATCGCCTTGTTTACGGCGGAAAGCTGGATAAGCACGTCGTCGCAATATTTGTCCTCGTCTATCATGTTGCTTATGCCGTTTATCTGCCCCGCTATCCTGTTGAGCCTGTTTTTTATCGTCTTTTTTTCCTTATCCGACCTTATGGTCTTTCTGCAACCGCAATGCTTCGTTTCATTCTCCATAATATTATTATATACCCCATGGGGTATATTGTCAAGCGAAAGATCGCATTTCGTAGCAAAAAACCATACAAAAAATGCACCCTCGTAAAGGTGCATTTTATTTATTTTATTCGCTAATCAGTCTTCGTAAAGATCCTTGTATGCTTTCTCATGAGTTTTCGCTATCTTCAATACATAGCGATAATACTGTATCCTTTCATCGCTCCAAACGTTGAACTCGTTGTTCGCCTTCGTTTGGAGAAGTTCGTCCTTTATCACGTCTTTTACCAAGGTGTATCTGCCCGGCGTGGTGTACGAATTGAGATTGAGTTTTTCGCCGCTGTGATGTTCGCCCGCAAAGTACATGATGTGAACGCCGTAGTCGGTCACGACATACTCGTTGTAAATGTCGCCCACCTTGTAGCCCTCATCTCTGAACGCTCTCGCCGTCTGCGCAAATTCGGTCATATACGTTTCGTCCTCGCCCTCGTCGAGCTTGTATTTGACTGCGTAGCCCGTCGCGTTGTCGAAGATCCCCGGGTCGGTGTTGTAAGTATAGATAAGGTCGTCGAATTTTCTTTCCGCGTCGTACGCGCTCGCGCTCGCACGCGCCATTTCCGCCTTGACCTTGCTCCATATCTGATCCACGGTAAGGGGACGGGTTTTGTCGTCCTCGCCGTTGACGTGGGCGTATGCCACGATATTGTTCACCTCGCGATTGCGCTCGGCGATATATTCTTCCTCGGTGCTTATCTCCTTGTAAGAAGTGAGATATTCCTTTTGCGCGTCGGAGAACGGAATGAGAATGTGTTTTACGAAAATATAGTTATCGTTGGCATGGTAGAGCACCATATCGTCGCCCGTGACGGCGGAATCGTATTGAGCGGCGTCGGAATAGTTTGTCATCTGCTCGGCGAGCATTTTGTTATACTTTTCGACTATTTCCTCGTCGGAAACGGTGACGCGCTCTTCGATTATATCTTCGAGAATGGTCATCTTCTGAGAGGAAATAATACCGTCGCCTATGAGTTTTTTGATGAGAAGCGTTTTGCCGAGTTGCATATACGCATAATCAGCGCCGTCCTCGTCGATAGTGGCTTTGAGGTCCTCGATGTCCTCGTCTATCTGCGCCTTTTCCTCATCGGTGAGTCCGATGATATTTTCCGCGTTTTCGGAGAACATGGTGACAAGACGTCTTACCGCCTCTCTTGCGGCTGCTCTCGCAACTTCGTCGCCGTAATTGCCGGGAAGAGAATTTTTGTTATCCTCATCTTCGATATACCATTTGCTCTCGAAATACCAATCGTCGTGTTTTGCGTTTTTGCCGTAAATGCGTTCGCTTTCGGGAGTTTCCAGACGTTTCGTTTCCTCGGTTTGCTCCTCTCTTACGGGATAGGTCGTTTCGGAACTGTCGGATTCGCTGTCGGGCACCACAACAGGATCGTACCCCATATCGTCAAGCACTTCGTTGTAAATATCGTTATAATAGTTTTCTATCGAAGAATATACCGAATGTTGAACTTCGTCTATGTCTTCCTGCGTCCAGAAAATTTCGCGGGTCTCGAACATGATATCCGCGGTCATCAGTACAAGCTCGTTGAGAATAAGCTGCTCGACGCCGTAATCCACCACCTGATCGTAAGACCAACCGTATGTGTTTACATAGGCATTGGCATAGTTATTGATGAAATTGACGAGTTGATATTTATAGATCTTGCTGCCCTCGGTAGTAAAATCTATTTCTTTATTGTCCTCGACTCTTACGTTCTTCTCGGTAATGGGATCTATCGTCACGATGACCTGTCTGTAATCCCTTTCGTAATTATGCTTGATAAAACTGTTTTCGTATGTGCTGTCGCATGCGCATAGCGTCATGACCGAAAGCATCAAGCAAATGACCAAACATGCTAATTTTTTCATTTTTTCCTCTTGTCCATTTATTAAGCTATATACTTACAAGTACTGATTATTATACTGTAATTCAAAAAAAAAATCAAGGGTTTAAGGGCATAGTCGGGCAATTTATCAAAAAATTTAACAATTTTTTTTGCGCACCCACTCCTATAAAGCCTATATAAGGCGGAGAAGTGTTTATCACGCACCCCAAAGAGGTCGCTTTGTCGTACACATTTTTATTTATATCCTTTATTTTGTCGAAATAAACTTCCGCCTCGACTTTTTTGAACATCACTTTCGTAGCCCCTATCTTCGCTCCGAGATTCTTGACGAGCGCAACGGCTATGAGGTCTTTGAGCGGCTTGGGCACTTCGCCGTAAACGTCGCAAAGTTCGGAATGAAGTTTGCGCACCTCGTCCATCGATGATATGGTGGAAATCCTCGAATACAGATCTATCCTGCGTTCTTCGTCCGTGATATAGCCGTCGGGGACATAGGCTTCGAAGTCTATGGAAACTTTGACTTCGTTCGTTTCCGACGTGCGATTGCCTTTGAGTTCCTCGACCGCTTCCTTTAATATCTTGCAATACATGTCGTAACCGACCTTTTCGAGATGGCCGTGCTGAGCCTTGCCGAGGATATTGCCCGCACCGCGTATTTCGAGGTCGCGCATGGCGATCTTGAAGCCCGAACCGAATTCGGTGAACTGCGTGATCGCTTCCAACCTTTTGTACGCCGTTTCGCTGAGCAGCTTGTCCGAGTATGTAAAAAAGACATACGCCAGCCTGTTGCTCCTGCCTATCCTGCCCCTCAATTGATAGAGTTGCGACAGTCCCAATCTGTCCGAATCTATGACTATCATGGTGTTGGCGCGCGGCATGTCTATTCCGTTTTCGATAATGGTGCTTGCGATAAGAACGTCGCTCTTGCCCGCCACAAAGTCGTCGATAGTCTTTTCGAGCGCGTCCTCTTTCATTTGTCCGTGTCCCACCGAGATCCTTATATCGCCGAGCAAAGCCTGCATTTTTTCGGCGAACGAGGCTATGCTCTCCACTCTGTTGTAGACTATGAACACCTGTCCGCCCCTGCCGACCTCTCTCATGACCGCGTCGTAAACAAGGCTGTCCGAATATTCCGAAACGTAAGTCTGAACGGGGATACGTTCGGACGGAGGCATGGTAAGAACGCTCATGTCCCTTATGCCCGTCATCGACATATGCAAGGTGCGCGGAATGGGCGTCGCCGAAAGCGTGAGCACGTTTACGTTTTTCTTTATAAGTTTAAGTTTTTCCTTGTCCGCAACGCCGAAACGCTGCTCCTCGTCGAGAATGAGCAAGCCGAGATCTTTGAATTTAACGTCAGAACTGAGCAATCTGTGCGTGCCGACGGCAAGGTCGATCTTTCCGCTTTTAAGACCTTCAAGGCTCTTTTTTATGCTTTGCGCGTCGTCCAGCCTCGTGAGCGAACACAAATTCACGCCGAAAGGCGACATTCGTTCGGTCGCCGTCTTGAAGTGCTGCTTGGCGAGAATGGTCGTCGGAGAGATGAAAGCGACTTGCTTGCCCTCGCTTATCACCTTGTACGCAACGCGCAACGCCACCTCGGTCTTTCCGTATCCGACGTCGCCGCAAAGCAATCTGTCCATTATCTTGCCATGCGTAAGGTCGTCGATACACTCCCTTTCGGAAGTGATCTGGTCCTCGGTCGGAACGTACGGAAACGCCGCGTCGAATTCTTCGAGCATCTTGTTGTCCGAAGAATAGACGTATCCTTTTGCTTCCGCCCTCTCGGCATAGAGTTGCAAAAGCGAAAAAGCCATCTCCTTTACCGAAGATCTCACCTTTTCCTTTATTCGCGCGAAATCCGCTCCGCCTATCTTGTTGAGTTTGGGGTCCTCGCCGCCCGCCACATACTTGCTGAGGCAATCCATGTTTTCGACGGGAACGTACAGCTTGTCGCCGTCGCGATAGCGGATTATTACATAGTCCCTCGTGCAACCGCCCATGGTCATTCTGGACACGGATTCCATTATTCCTATGCCGTGCACGTTGTGAACGACGTATTCGCCCGCCTGAGGAATGGTGAACACATCGCGTTTGCTCCTGCTTATCCTCTTGGCGCCCGTCTTTTTGCTCACCATGTCATATGTGCCTATGACCACAAGTCGGGAATCGTGAAATACAAATCCCGTTTCCAGCTTTTCGGTCAAAAGATACATATCCGAAAACACGGCTTCCTTTTCGAAAAGCAGATCATACAGGTTGTTTTTTATTCTTTCGTCGCCGCAACATACCGCCACGGTATAGCCCGACGCCCCCCAATTCTTGATATCCGTAGCGAGCGCGTCGAAATTTCTCCTGTACGTCAAGGGGGTAAACGTGCCGAGAGTAACGACTTTATCGGGCGAAAACAGCCTGTTTGCGTTGCTTATGTTCTGAAAGGCAAGTTTGACTCCGTCGTACGAAAGGTCGTTGCTCAACTGCCCCTCCACAAACGGCGCGCCCTGCAAGATGAGATTTTTAAGACGCGACTCATATTCGCGAAGGTACATGGCGGCGCTGTCGCTCACCTGTTTTGCGTCCTCGTAAACTATATACTTGCTCTTTACGAAATCTTTGAATACCGAATGCGGCAAAAGCGGCATGATGAACGAAAGGGACGGATCGCCGTTCCCGTTTTCGAGTTTGAGCCGCAGATCGCCTATTATATCGCTTGCGTTGCCCTTTATAAGACCGAGATCGGCGTCGCCCGTCGTGATAAAAGTATTGGGGCATATGTCGACTTCGTTCAAACTGCCTATCGAAAGTTGCGAATAGTAATCAAAACTCTTTATCTCGTCCACTTCGTCGCCGAAAAATTCCACGCGCACGCCGAAATCATAGATGACGGGCGAAACGTCGAGAATATCGCCGCGCACGGCAAATTGTCCCTGTCCGTCCACATGGGTGACTCGTCTGTATCCCGCCTTTATCAGCTTGGCGGGAAGAGAAGTAAAATCTATTTCGTCGCCCTTTTTGAGCGTAAAGCCGAGCTCTTTGAACGCCTCGGGCCGAGGGAAAAGCTGCATCATGGCTTCCACATGGGTAACTATGACTTTGACTTTGCCCGACGATATCTTGTACAGCGCCTTTATTCGTTCGGCGTTTCCGTCGCCCGATCTTATGCGCGCATAAGTAAGCACGTCGGGCGACGCGGGCAAATACACCGCCTCGCGCATACAGGAGATCTGATCGTATGCCTGCTTTGCCGTAACATAGTCGGGACAAACGTAAACAAATTCGGGCAACAAACAAGCGATAGCGGTTTTTTGCCCGAATTGCGCCGAAAGGACGGAAACATTCTTTCCGTCCGATAAAGCGTCGATTATTTCGGCGGCTTTTCCGCCTTTTAGAAATTCTTTTACGTCAAACATAACAGCTTTTCGATCTCATCCGCTGCTTTTTCTATGGTTCGAGCCATTTGCTCCCTGTCGGCTTTGGGCACTTCGCACAGCACAAAATCCACAAGGGGCATGCCGAGCGGCGGTTTGCCTATCCCCACTCTCACTCGCGGGAAGTCCTCGGTGGCGATATTTTCGATTATGTTGCGCATGCCGTTGTGCGTGCCTGCGCTACCCTTTTGCCTGACGCGAATGTCGTATCGCGGCAAGTCTATGTCGTCGTATGCGACGATGAGGTCCTTGCTGTCGCATTTGTATTTGCGCAGTAGCTGTTTGACCGCCACTCCCGACAAATTCATGTACGTCTGAGGCTGAGCAAGAACGACCGTTTCGCCGTTTACATAAGCCTTTGCGACAAGGCTTTCGCATTCGCGCGTCTTGAACTTTACGTTTAGCCTCGACGCCAGACATTCAACAACCAAAAAGCCCATATTGTGATGAGTATGGGCATATTGGGATCCGTAGTTGCCAAGTCCGACAACAAGTTTCAATTTATTTTGCCTCGAATTCGTTGAGCGCCTTTATGAGCGCGTCCACATCGATGCCGTGCGCCGATGCAGCCGCTTCGACAGATTCTCCGCGCGAAACGGGGCAACCGAGGCAATGCATTCCGAAGCTGTAAAAGATATCCTCGCAGCCCGGTTTAAGTTGCAAAACCTCATAAATCGTCATATTTTTATTGACCATGATATATATCCTCCTGTTTGTTTATATTTTATCCCATTATCGGCAAAAAGTCAATCTAAATTATAGTAATAATTGCGCGGTTTTTACGGTAAAATAAATTGTAATACTTTTTTCTCGGGAGCTATTTATGTATAAAGTCAGCGACTTGTTGGGTAAACCTATTCTTGCTTTGAGCGAAGCGCAGATCCTCGGAACGATCTCTAACATATGTTTCGACGAAAAAATGGCGAAAGGAACTTTCGTCATGCTGTATAACAAAGACGACGATCTGAGATTTTTGCCGCTGAGCAAATTGATGAATTTCGACAGCGACGCCGTCGTGGTAAAAAACGCCGACGGGCTGGCGGAAAACGCCGACGGGCTCGTCAATCCCATAAACAGCTATGCCTTCGATCAAAACGGACGATCGCTCGGCGCGATCTCGGATATAATCATGGACGGGACAAAAGTGGACTCATTCGCGGTGGGAGAAAAAACGTTCCCCGCTTCCGACCTGATTTCGGCGGGATCGGTGCTTGTCTTTGCATGCGGCGAAAAACCGATAAAATTGCGACCCGTTTCCGTCAAAAAGGAGCGCGGCGTGCGCAAACAGGAGATCCGCCTGCCCAAACGCACGGGTTTTGCTCCGTCATACGACTTTTTGCTCGGCAAAAAGCTGCAACGCACCATTCTCGCCTTAGACGGCAAGATTATAGCGCGCGAAGGAGAAAAAGTGACCGACTCGATAATAGAAACGGCAAAACACGAGGGAAAACTCGTCATTCTCGCGCTAAACGCTCTTTGATATAAGCAAAAAACTCCTCGGCGCGTTATCAAACGCCTCGGCAATTTATATCGACCGACATATCTTCATCGGTCTTTTTTTGCCTTTAAAACAAAAAAACGGCAGAGCGACCGCTCCCCGCATAAAAGCGAATAAAAAACCCCATAAAAAAACGAAACGTCACACAAAAAATTCGCATGTCGTTTCGTCTATGATAAGGGGGAAAATGATGAGCTAAAACATTTCTAAGTTTTATGTACTTATTATATACCCAAAAATTCGATTTGTCAAGTGTTTTTTACCGCTTTTTTTAAAAAAATCAAAAAAATTATTCTTCCGATTGGACCTCGGACGGCTCCACTACCTCGACCTTCACTTCGAGCACCTTTCTCGTGTCCGCTTTCATTATGGTGAATTTGAGATTTTCGTACATGAACTCTTCGCCCTGGTTGGGTATTCGTTTGAGCTGTTCGGTCACAAAGCCGCCCACCGAAGTCGATTCGAACTCCTCGCCCGTATCTACGTTTTTGCCGAGCATTTCAAACAGGTCGGCAAGATTTTCCGCGCCGTTGACGATATACGAGCCGTCGCTCTGCTGCTTTATGAGCACTTCCACTTCGTCGTGTTCGTCGTATATCTCGCCCACAAGTTCCTCGATTATGTCTTCGAGCGTAACTATGCCCTCGGTGCCTCCGAACTCGTCCACGACCACGGCAAGGTGTATCTTGGCTTTTTGCAGAACTCTAAGCGCCGCGCTTATCTTCATGTTGCGCGTCACGCATATGCTGCTTTGGATTATCGGGCGAATGTCCGTCTTGTTGTCCTTATAAAGTTCGTAAAAGTCCTTTATGTGGATTATGCCTATAACGGAGTCTATCGTTTCGTGATATACGGGCAAACGGGAATAGCCCTTGTCCTGAAATATTTGCGCGATCGCGTCCATGCTCGCGTCGTCGGGGACCGCTTCGACGTTCACTCTCGGGATCATGACGTCATAGACGTCCACATCGTCGAACTCTATCGCCGAACGAATGAGTTCGGATTCGTGCCTGTCTATCTCGCCCTCGTTTTCGGCTTCTTCGACAATGGTGATAAGTTCGTCCTCGGTGACGGACGCCTCTTTTTTGGACTTGAATATCTTTTTGATAAGCGAAAGGACCCAGGTTATCGGGAAGAAGATCACCTCGAAAAACGTGGTCACGGGAAGAAACGCCATAGCGAAAACCTCGGGGTGGTCTTTTGCGAACGTCTTGGGCATGACCTCTCCGAAAATTAGAACTATAACGGTCAAAACTATGGTGGAAACGACCGGCGCCAGATCTTCCTTGCCTACGAGCATTCGCACGAACAGCACGGTCGCAAGCGAAGAGGCGGCTATATTTACTATATTGTTGCCGACGAGCACCGTCGAAAGCACTCTGTCGTAATTATCGAGTTTTTTAAGAACTTTTTGCGCCTTTTTCGCATTTTTGGGATCGTTGTTTTCCATACTTTTCAGCCTTATCCTGTTGCACGACGTATAAGCCGTTTCGGTCGCCGAAAAGTAAGCGGAAAAAATAAGCAAAAATACGAGCACGAAAATTATCCAGATGTAATTGTTGTTGCCTGTTGCAGAAATTAACGATGAATACCGACTGGCAGGGTCCATATAAGTTTTTAAATTAACCTTCCTTTTGAATTATTTTTATAGCGATATGGATAATCATATCACAAAAAAACCGAAAAATCAAATGTTTTTATTGTATTTTTTGCATTTAGCTTGCTTTATAAGCACGGCGGCGATGATTTTCGCATGATCGAACGCCAAAATCGGGTCTTTTACTATCGCGGTTTCGTCGAAATCGAGTTCGCCGCAATCGTTGAGCGATATATCGAGGACTATCCTTTCGTCGTCCACGAACAGTTGATTGCCCTCTAATTCGACTTTGTAAAATTCGGCATGAGCGGCGTCATCTCCGCCACGAGGCTGTCCGTCCGTCCACTCCGCCGTAAAGACGAGGCTTATGTTCCAATCCCTCGGATCGCGTTTCGGCGTCGAAGCAAAGCCGAATTGGCTGAGAAGGCGCACCTTTAAGCCCGTTTCCTCCATAAGTTCTCTCCTTACGGCGCGTTCGGCGCTCTCGCCCTCCTCGATAAAGCCGCCGGGCAACGCGAGCCTGCCCATAAAAGGGTGCCCGCCTCGCCTTACGAGCAATATCTCGTCCCCCTTGAATACGACGCAATCCACCGCCACCGACGGGTGCTTATATACGGACGGGTCGTAATTTGCCAAAAATTCCTCTTCGGATATCATCTCTTACGCCCTCTCTTATTTTTTCTCGACCTTGCGAGCATGACCGCGACGGTGACGGCTATTACGATCGCTATCGCAATGAGCACGGCTTTTGCGTAAACATTCATTTCGTTAAACGCGCCAATGAGCCTCGATAAAGTATTTTCTTTATCCGTAGCGCCTTTGAGGTCGCCGTATACGGCGGCATATTGTCCGTCGATCTCTTTTACCGATATGACTATGTCGCCCTTTTGATCGGTCCTTAAAATCCGATCGTCCTTAAAGCCGAGTTTATCCAACCTTTCCAGCACCTGCTTGTGCGGATGCCCGTACTTGTTGCCGTTGCCGCAACTTATAACAACGAACGCGTCGTCCCGATCGCGCTCCTTGGTGACGATATTCAAAAAGTCCTCGCTGCTGCTCGTGCCGCTGCCGTGATGTCCGAGTTTTATCACGTCCGCCGACAGATCCGCGAGTTTGCCGTATCGCTCGTCTACGCCCGAATTGACCGCCTTGACAAATTCGCTCTCGTTTTTGCTCTCCGCGTCGCCCGTAAGCACTATATTTACGCCCATATACTCTATTATCATTATGGGCGAATAGTTGTTATTGTCCGAATACGACGGGGAAAGCGGCGAATAAAAGTCTATTTCGCAACCGCCGACCTCTATATGGTTCTGAGTGGCGTCGTATGGGTTGGTGACTATGACCTCGTCCGCATTTTCGTACGCCGCTTCGAGCGCGGTATGATATGCGAGCGTGCTTTTGCCCGTAACGTCGTCGCCCCAGAATCGATCGCGATCGACATTCCCACCGAACGCATGGTCGACGCAATCCCTGTATGTGCACATTTGATTGGGACGATACACGGTCTTTGCGTGGTACTTTTCCAATATTTCGTCCATGCTGCCTATATGATCGGAGTCCGAATGAGTCATAATGACGTAATCGAAAAAGGCGATCGTTTCGCCGTCGTCATTCTTTATGTTTTCGGTTATGTATCCGTCTATCTTTTCGTAAACGGAAGTTTTGTTTTCGCCCGCGTCTATGAGCATAGTCTTGTCGCCCGGCAATTCGACTATGCACGAATCGCCCTGCCCCACGTCGATAAAATGAATGGTAAGCCCGTCCTCATCGGCATAGGTAACGCAAACAGGCGGGGCAAAAACGCACACCGCCATTGTACAACACAAAAGGGATATGAAAACTCTTTTCATCTATTTTCGAACAGTTCCTTTATTTCGCCGACTTTTTCCTTTGCGGCATTGTAGCCGAGTTCTATCATTTTTTCGTAACCGTCCTTTCTCGTCGCCGAAAATTCGTAAAGATTGGGCGCGATGATCACGTCCGAAAGCCGCAATCCCTCCACGGAAGTGTGCGCGGACATAATATTGAACGTCGCCTTTATGACGTCTATCATGCCGAGTTCGTTGCTGCCCTGCCCGCGCGTGGGATTCACGTCCACCGTCACCACATAGTCCGCGCCGAACATACGGCAGACGGACGCGGGGATATTGTTGAGTACGCCGCCGTCCACAAGGTGCTTGTCGCCTACTACCACGGGCTTGAACACGAGCGGAACGGCGCATGACGAACTTACCGCTTGGCTCACGCTGCCCTTATCGAAGATGTACTCCTTGCCCGAAACGAGATCGACGGCAACGCAATAAAAGGGCTTGACGAGGTCCTCTATATGCATATTGCCCATGCGACGCGTAAAAAGTTCGCCTATCGCGGTCGTGTCGGACGGGAAAAACAGCTTGCCCGTTTTGACGTCCTTTATGTCGATATCCTTTGCATAGTCGATCATCTGATCCGCCGACAGCCCTGCGCAATAGAACGCGCCCACAAGACTGCCTACGCTGGTCCCGACGCACATATCGAAATCGAAGCCTTCTTCTTCGAAGACCTTTATGGCGCCCAAATGAGCAAATCCGCGCGCTCCGCCCCCTCCGAGGCAAAGTGCGATCTTGGGTTTGCTCTTTTGCTTTTTTCGTTCGTTTTTGCCCTTAAATCCGAATAACCCCATACTATTCGCCCACTACCTGTACTTTGAGTTTAGCCGAAACTTCGGCGTACGGCTTTATCGTGACCGTATGCAAACCTATCGTCTTTATCGGTTCGGGCAAAACTATCTTCTTTTTGTCCAATGATATGCCCTCCTTTTCGAGCGCGTCGGCGATCGCCTGAGTATTGAGCGCCCCGAATATTTTGCCCGTTTCGGAAACCTTCATTCCTATCGTGACCGTCATGCCGTTTATCTTTTTGGCAAGTTCTTCCGCCTCCGCCTTTTCCACCGACTTGCGGTGATCGGCTGCCTCCTTGCTTATTTTCAGGCTGTTGAGATTTACGCTCGTCGCCTCTATGGCAAGATCGTTCTTGAACAAATAGTTGCGCGCATAGCCGTCGCTGACATTTATAACGTCGCCTTTTTTGCCCTGAGCCTTTACATCTTTTATAAGTATTACTTTCATATCGATCGCTCCCGAATTTTTATATATTTTACCAAAAAAACGGCGCTTTGTCAATAGCGGATATATATTTATCGCAAAGTAAAAGGGAGCTTCTTTACGAAACTCCCCTTTACGTCCGAAATAATTATTTCTCTTTTATTGCGCTGACAGGGCAAGCTGCTTCGCAAGCGCCGCAGTCGATGCATTCGTTTACATTGACCTCGAAATGTGCGCTACCCATGCTTATTGCGCTGACGGGGCATTGAGCCTCGCAGGTCCCGCAGGTAATACATTCATCACTGATAACTCTCGGCATAACTCTTCTTCTCCTTATAAAATTATCACCACGAATATGGTGTATACATATTGTAGCACACAAAAATAAATTTGTAAATGATTTTAGATAAAATTTTTGCGAGATTTTAGAGCTTATTCGGATAATTCCCTTATCTTTTTGGTAACGAAAAATATCGCGCACGATATGACGACTATACATGTTCCGAGCGCGATATATCCCGCCATATCTCCCAGCTTGAAGCAAGTATAAATTATGGTCACCGACGCTATCAACACGGGCAACGCTATCAAAATGCAAATTATTATAAAATAGACCTTATTCAAAATTATTCTTCCTTGGCGTCATCGTCGCTTGCGCCGTTCTTTGCCTTGAATTTTATCTGATCGAGCGGATATTCGCAGAATGAAAATGTGTCGTCTTTGCCCTGAACCTTTACAGTCACTGTCTTTTTGAGTTGATTGAGCGATGACACGTTCCCCTTTGTGCCGTCGGGGAGCACAACTTCGCTACCCACCTTGGGCATGAGTTTATTGACCTCGGAATAATATTCGTTTTCGTATTCAAGACAGCACATAAGGTTGCCGCAAAGTCCGTTTATCTTGCCGGGGTTGAGCGCGAGCCCTTGATTTTTCGCCATTTTTATGGTCACGCGCGGGTAATCGAGATTGTGATCGCTGCAACAACACGGTCTGCCGCACACGCCCAGCCCGCCTATCATTTTACATTCGTCGCGCGAGCCGATCTGCCTCAGTTCTATACGCACATGAAAGACCGACGCGAGGTCGCGAACAAGTTCGCGGAAGTCCACTCTCCCCTCGGCGGTAAAGTACAATATTAGTTTTTGCTCGTCAAAGGTATATTTTGCGTCCACGAGCTTCATTTCGAGCCCGCTTTTGATCACCTTTTCGGACGCGATCTTCATTGTTTCGTCCCGTTTCGCTTCCAACCTTTCAAAGCGATTTTTGTCCTCTTCGGAGGCGATACGGACAACGGGCTTCAAAGTGCCGACTATCTTATCTTCGGGGACTTCGACGGGAAGCATGGAGATCGTCGCGTATTCGAGCCCTCGGGCTGTTTCCACTATGACGCCGCCGCCCAAAACATAATCGTAATTCTCCGCGCCGAAATAATATACCTTGGGCGTCTTTTTGAATCTTACACCTACTACTTTTGGCATTTTGCCTTTTCCTCCAATAATGAAAATAACAACTCGTCAACAATACTGTTTACATTTCCGCCCATCGATATTCGCTTTCGCGCACGAGAGATCACATCGAATTCGCGCAACGCCTCGTTCGCGCCGTAACTTTTGCTAAGTTCTCTTATATCCATAACGTTGTCTTTTAGACTTATGAGTTCGGGTCTGTACGAATAGACCATGCAATCTCTCATAATAAGTTCGAACGCGTCGAGCATATCGCCGAGTTGATCCTTTTTTGCGATGAGTTGCGTCGCATAAGGCAGGATCTCGCTGCTTTTTCGCATACACATCAGCAATTTGAGCGCCATGTCGAACGTCTGCGTGCCGTTTTCGGCGACCTCGCACAGTTTTGTAAGGCTCCCGCCCGCGGCGGCGACGGCGAACGACTTGTTTTCGCACGTCGGATATTCCGTTTCGAGCACGCTACGAAGCACGTCGTTTCCGAATAGGCTCGGGCGAACGATCCGACAACGCGATCTCACGGTGGGCAGCAAGGCGTATTCGTTGGCACACAGCAGAATTATTATCGCCGTCTGCGGCGGCTCTTCCAACGTTTTGAGCAATTTGTTTTGCGCGGATTCGTTGGCTGTTTCGAAATTATGAACTATAAAATATTTACAATTCAGTTGCGACGGCATTATATAGGCGGTTTCGGTTATATGATCCGCATCGGTTATGAGCACCTTGTCCCCGAACGGGAGATTGTATACGTCTTTCAAGTCGTCGACGCGATCGATATCCACGCCCGTCGCAAAACTCACGAATGCCTTCGCCAGCAAAGACGTCGTAAGGACATCTTCCGACGCGATAAGATACGAATGAACGGCGTTTTTCGCTTCGCAGGACAGCGTCGAATATGCCGCGTTGTGCGTTATCGCCTGCATGGGAGTCATAATATTCCCCTTTGCGTAAGTGCGGCGATTATTCTGCCGAGGACCTCTCTTCGACTGCCGCGCCCGTCTATTGTCACTATTTTTTCGTCGCGCTTTGCCATTTCTTTGTAACCGTTATAAACTCTGTTATAAAAATCCATGGCTTCACATTCGAGCCTGTCGGTCTTGTCCGCGCCGCCCTTGCGCGCGAACGCCTCCTTTGGGGGCAGATCGACAAACAGCGTAAGGTCTATATTTAGCGAGCCCATTGCGATCCCGTTGCAATACTCTATTACGCCGAGATCCAATCCGCGACCGTACCCTTGATAAGCGACGGTGGAATGAGTGAATCTGTCGCAAAAAACGAGTTTGCCCTCGTCCAATTGTCTTTGGATCATAACGGCATGCTGGCGTCTTGCCGCCTCATAGAGCAATAATTCGGTATACATGTCCATATCCGCATATGACGGATCGCCGATAATGTCCCTTATTCGCTCGGATATTTCCGTGCCGCCCGGTTCGCGCGTAAAAACAAAGTCCGCCTTTTTGTCAAGGAGGCTCTTTTTCAGCAGTTCTATCTGAGTGCTTTTGCCGCAACCGTCGCAGCCCTCTATTGTGATAAACTTACCGCGCATATCTCTTCCTTTAATTTATCTGTCTTTTGCGGACTGTCGCACAGAGTGACGATAAAAACCACATACCTGTCGTCGAATTTTTCGGCAATGACGCCTCTTTGCTTCAATCGGTAATACAGATCTTTGCCCGTCATGCCCAGCCTGTTCGCGTCGACGACTATCCTCGTAAAATCATCGTTATGCAATAGCGGCACGCTTTTCCCCAGCGAAATAACACTATCCCTTAATCGATCGTACAAAAAAGCGTTTTCTTTTGTATATTCGGCGGCGTATTCGAGCCCGCCGAGCAAAACGTACGATGGACTTGTCGTGCCGAGCAACTTCAAAGCGTTGTCGATCTTGCCGATAAGTTCGTCGTTGTTTACCGCGAGGTAAGCGGTCTGAGTATAGGCGGGAAGCGTCTTGTGGGCGCTGAGATTGGTCACGTCCGCAAAGGTCGAAAACGACCTCGGGAACAGATCGGGTCTGAAAGGAAAATGAGCCCCGTGCGCGCCGTCGCAGAAGAGATACGCCCTGCCTTTTGTGACGGAAGCGATATCGCCGACGGCACACAGCCCGTAATAGTCGGGCGAAGTGACGTACACCGCCTTTACCGACGGATATCTGTTCAATCCGTCCTCGATCTGCTCAGCCGAAAGCGGCAAAGGCAGACCGTCGCAATATTCGTTTTCTATTGTAAACGCGTTTACTTTCGCAAGTTCAGCCGCCTCGAACAGCGCTCTGTGCGAATTGCCCGCCACCAGAATATCGCCGCCCGCGGCAAGCACTGCCGCTTTTATCCCCATGGACGAGCCACCCGTAAGATATCTGCAATACTTGCTGCCTATAAGACTTGCGGTATTTATCTCCGCCCTCTCTATCGCGTCGCCGGGGAACGAGTCGTCGATCTCGGTTATGTCGCGCGGGTCGAGAGTGCCCTTGTGCCCGGGCGTGTGCCAGCTTGTCGTGCCCGAGGTGCTATCCTTTATGCCCCGATATATTATGAGGTTCACTTTTTGGGTTTCATCGTGGGGAACAGCAAAACATCTCTTATCGAAAAGCTGTCGGTAAAGAGAATGACAAGTCTGTCTATCCCAATGCCTATGCCGCCCGTCGGAGGCATGCCGTATTCGAGGGCCGTAACGTAGTCCTCGTCCATCATCTGAGCCTCGTCGTCGCCTTTCTTCCTCAAAGCGACCTGAGCCTCGAATCTCGCTCTTTGATCGATGGGATCGTTAAGTTCGCCGAACGCGTTGCCCATCTCTCTCGCATAGATAAAGAATTCGAACCTTTGAGTCAATCTCGGATCGTCCGCCTTGCGCTTTGCGAGCGGGCTTACCTCGATGGGATAATCGTAAATAAACGTGGGTTGAATGAGTTTTTCCTCGACGAATTGATCGAATGTTTCATAGACCGCATTGCCCCAATTGCGCTTGCCCTCGACAAGTTCTATGCCGAGTTTTGCAGCCGCGGCGACCGCTTCGTCGTCGTTCATATGGGTATAATCCACGCCGACATACTTATTTATGGCTTCGAGCATGGTCAAACGCTGCCACGGAGTTTTGAGGTTTATCTCGGTGCCCTGATAGGTGATGACTTCTCCGAGGTCGAGCGATTTACGGATCTCGTCGAAAAGTTCTTCGGTCAGATTTGCCATATCGTCGAGATCGGCGTAAGCCTGATAGAGTTCCATGGTGGTAAATTCGGGATTATGCTTGATGTCCATACCCTCGTTGCGGAACAATCTGCCGAGTTCGTACACCTTGTCGAATCCGCCCACGATCAATCTTTTGAGATAGAGCTCGGGCGCGATACGCAAATACATGGTTATGTCCAGAGTGTTGTGATGAGTGATAAACGGCCTTGCATTCGCTCCGCCCGCTATGGTGTTGAGAATGGGCGTTTCCACCTCGATAAAGCCTTTCTTTTCGAGATATCTGCGGATAGCCGAAATTATCTTGGATCTTTTTACGAACGTTTCCTTTACCGTGGGGTTGGCGATGAGGTCGACATAGCGCTGACGATAGCGAAGATCATTATCTTTGAGCCCGTGCCACTTTTCGGGCAGAGGCAAAAGCGACTTGCTGAGCAAAGTTATCTTGTCCGCAGCGACGGAAACTTCGCCCTTGTGCGTGATGAAAACCTTGCCGGATATTCCCATTATATCGCCTATATCGTACTTCTTCCAATCGTCATATGCTTCGGCGCCGACCGAATCTATTTTGACATAGATCTGGATCTGCCCTTTGGAATCGAGAACGTGACCAAAGCTCGCCTTGCCCATTACGCGCTTGCTGATAAGACGCCCTGCTATGACGACCTTTTTGCCGTCGAGCTTTTGCGCGTTGTTCAAAATGTATTCCGACGTATGCTTTACGTTGAATTTCGTTATTTCGTAGGGATTCTTTCCCGCAGCGATAAGATCGTCGAGTTTATCTCGTCTGACCTTCAAGAGGTCTTGTCGCTCCTGTTCGCTCAATTCGATTTGATCGTTGTTTTCCATAACAGCCTCCTTAGCTTATTTTGAGTATGCGGAACCTCAAAACGCCCGCTTTGACCTTTACCTCCACTTCGTCGCCGCGTTTTTTGCCGAGAAGAGCCTTGCCTACGGGCGATTCGTTGCTTATGCGATTTTCCATAGGATTGGCTTTGTGCGAGCCTACTATATCATAAGTGAGTTCTTCGTTTGTGTCGAGGTCGAGGATCTTGACGGTGTTGCCGAGCCCTACCTTGTCCGACTTGGTCTTTTCGTATATCTGCGCGTTGCGAAGTTTTGTTTCTATTTCGACGATGCGCGCTTCGAGTTTAGCCTGCTCGTCTTTTGCGATATCGTATTCGGCGTTTTCGGACAAGTCGCCGAATTCGCGCGCAACTCTTATCTTTTCCACTATTTCGGCTCTTCCGCGAACTTTGAGGTCTTCGAGTTCGGCTTCGAGTTCTTTTATATCTTCCAAAGTCAATAATTCAACCATAACCATATGCTCCTTTTTTATCTGTCTTATAAATTATAACCAAAAACCGATCCAAAGTCAAGCGCAAACAATGCCGAAACATCAAAAGCATTTATAAACCTTATTTCTTTTGACGAAGCGCATCATTTTATGTTATAATTTTGCAGCATGACCGAAGAAATGAACAACGGAGAACTTAATTATGTTTAAAATTTGGGCTAAGACCATAAAAAACGACAAGATCAAAATGAGCCATATTTATAAAGGCATGGGTAAGTACGATCCCTCGCAATTTACAAAATACGTCACCGAGATTTGCGAACAAATGGATATCCCCACGCCCGTCGTGCTGCGATCTCATATAAACAACTTCAATAATTTCAATATAACCAAGTTCTCTTCCGATGATTTCGTGGAATGGGTACACTTCGACTATTTGACTGTCGAATATTGCCGCGATGACGGCGGCGAAAAGAAATATATCTACAAGGCTTATCTGCCCGTGGACTGATTTTTGCAGCAAACGAAACGCACAAATAAAAACAGTCTGTTCGCCTTTGCGTCCTGCAAAGCAACGATTTATAAAGTCGTTTACGTTAAACAATTCCCAATAATAAACAAAATGCACCGCCGAAAGTTTTTTGACTTTGACGGTGCTTTTATTATTAAAGTATTTTGCCTTTTTATTTATCCCATACTTCTATTTTGCCTTGGTCGTTATAATAATAGTAATTGTATTCGGCATTATAGTCGTCGCTTAGCTTTTCTCCTTTTCATAAAGATTTTCGGATACAAAAATGCCGCTCCAAACGGAACGACATTGTAAAAATACTCAATTCCGCTTGTTGCGACACATTTACATTATCTTATTATTACGATTTTATGTAATGCGAAATAGATGCATCTCTACCGACAGAGTATGCGTAATAATAAGATAAATATGTATCGCACTTATATATTAGTCCTTTTTATCACGAAAGTCAACTGTTTTTACCAAAAAAGTCGGGATCACGACTTATTCACTTCGGCAAACAACAATAGAAAATCGGGAAGTGAGTTTTAGCGGTTCTCAATCTTTCAAACAACCGACAGGTATAACCAACACGCCATCGGCTCGTTTATATGCGATAGGTCCGCCTGTCAAAACAATAAGCAAATCGGGTTCGCGAAGTTCGGTTTGTTGTTTCGACTCATTATGCTCTCGAATGAGTTTTTTCAATTCACACAGATGTTTTGCTCCCTCCTCGATCTCTCTACTGCCGAGTTTGATTTCTATGAGCGCATATCTGCCATCGTCAAGGTGGAGAACCGCATCCGCTTCAAGCCCGAATTTATCGCGATAATAGGATACCTTGCCGCCCGATCTATTTGAATATACTTTAAGATCTCTTATGCAAAGACATTCGAAAATAAAGCCGAAGGTCTTCAAGTCCGTTTCCAAATATTTTGGCGACAAACCGAGAGAAGCCACGGCAATCGACGGATCGACAAACTCGCGCTTGTAAGATGAACGCATCGAAGTTTTAGAGCGAATATTCGGGCACCAGGCTTCTACGTCTTCTATAACGTAAAGCCGTTTTAATGCGTCGAGATACTCATAGAATGACGATTCGCTCATATTTTCGTTTGCATTTATATCGTTTATAAGAGATGAATTTGTAGCAAGGGTGGAAATATTCCGTGCATAAGAGCGAAGTAAAAGTCTTGTTTTAGAGGGGCTACGCTCGATTTTATCGATCGAAGAAATATCCGACTCACAAATATTGTTTACATAATCCTTTGAAATAAATAATTTTGCCTTATCCGTCGGAAGAGCCAAGGACGAAGGCCAACCGCCTCGGCAAGCCGCAAAAATCAAATCGTTCACATCGAGTTGCGATCGCGCCCCATCCAAGTCACAGTCGGGCTTATTGAATAAATCTGCGAGCGAGATCGAACCGGTCGATTCGCCAGATTCATACAAACTCATAGGATACATTTTAAGACGCGAAATACGCCCCGTCCCCGAATGATGAATATTGTCCTTTTTTATAGTGGTTGAACCGGTAAGGATATACAAGCCGGTCCCTCCGCGTTGATCGACGGAAGTGCGGACGGCATCCCAAAGTTCAGGCGCTTCTTGCCATTCGTCGATCAGACGAGGATTTTCGCCTTTAAGCAAATTTGACGGCTTTGTTTGCGACGTTGCAATATATGCTTCACGCATATCGGGATCATTTAAGCGTAAAATACTCCTTGCCTTTTGCTCGGCAGTAGTGGTTTTGCCGCACCATTTTGGACCTACGATTATGGTGGCGCCGACAGAATCCAATCTCAATTGTAGATCATCGTCAACAATTCTCTTTAAATAAGCCATAAAATCTCCTTTGATTTATTGTAGCATAAAAAAATGAGTTTGTCAACGCTCGTTGGAGAACTTTGGACCTTTTTGATGGAGAACTTCGGACCTTTTCGTTGGAGAGCTTTGGACCTTTTCGTTGGAGAACTTTGGACCTTTCCATTGGAGAACTTTTGACCTTTTCGTTGGAGAACTTTGGACTAACTACAATAAAAAACCTTATGAATAAACATAAGGTTTTTTTACGTTGATCGATTTTATCGACAGGATAATACGTCTACTTTAAGTCGCCGACCGTGCGCGGGAAGAGTTGAACGTCGCGGATATTTCCGAGTCCCGTTACATACAAGAGGATACGTTCGAGCCCGAGCCCGAAACCGCTGTGCGGGCAAGCGCCGAACTTGCGCAGATCCATATAATTTTTATATTCGTCCACGTTGATGTGCCTCTCTTTCATGGCGGCGGTAAGTTTTTCCGTGTCCACTTCACGTTCGCTACAACCTATTATCTCGCCGATACCCGGCACAAGAAGATCGGTCGCGGCGACAGTTTTGCCGTCGGGGTTCTGCTTCATATAAAAAGCCTTGATGTCCTTGGGATAGTTGATGACGAACACGGGCTTGTTGAACACTTCCTCGGTGATATATCTCTCGTGTTCGGTTTGAAGATCGCAGCCCCACTCGACGGGATAAACGAACTGCTTGCCCGATTTTTTGAGTATATCGATAGCCTCGGTATAGTCGAGCACCTTAAATTCGCTCTCCACCACATTTTTCAATTTTTGCGTAAGCCCTTTTTCGAAACGTTCGTCAAAGAACGCGATCTCGTCGGGGCATTCGGTCAAAACGGCGTTTATTATATACTTTATGAGTTCCTCGGCGATCTCGATGATATCGGGAAGTTCGGCAAATGCGACTTCCGGTTCGATCTGCCAAAATTCCGCTGCGTGACGGGTCGTATTGCTGTTTTCGGCACGGAAAGTCGGTCCGAAAGTGTAAATCTTGCCCATTGCCATTGCAGCCATTTCACCTTCGAGCTGCCCGGAAACCGTAAGTCCCGCCTTTTGTCCGAAGAAGTCGGCGTCGTAATACTCCTTTTGGGTCTTGTATGAGTCGTTCCAATCGTGAGTGGTGACTCTGAATATCTCGCCCGCGCCCTCGCAGTCGCTGCCCGTAATTATCGGAGTGTGGACGTAAACGTAACCGTTTTGCTGAAAGTAGCGGTGTATCGCATAGGAAAGCGCGCTGCGTACTCTGAGCATCGCATTGAACGTGTTGGTGCGAACTCGCAAATGCGGAATGGTGCGCAAATATTCCATAGTGTGCTTCTTTTTTTGCATGGGATAGTCGGGCGGACATTCGCCGAGCAAAGCGATATTTTCGGCGTTGATCTCAACTCCGTTGCCAGAAACAGCCTTTACGAGCGTGCCCTCTACTTTGACCGCGCTGCCGAGAGCGGTGCAATTTTCATATCCTTTCATCACCGATTTGTCGATGACGACCTGCAAATGTTTGAGCGAAGTCCCGTCGTTGAGTTCCAAAAAAGCCATATTTTTGGAATCGCGACAAGTGCGGACCCAGCCGCAAACGGTGACCTTTTGTCCGACAAGCGAACCGTCGAATATTTTTTTGATGTCGATGTGTTTCATGATCTCAACCTTGACAAGTTATTTTTCTTAATTATATATTTTCGTTTGAGTTTTGTCAAACAATTTACCGCATCCACAGCCACAATAAAAGCATAACGATAGTAAAAGACAGCAGTATGCACAAAAACATGGGTAAGTATGCCAGGTACGCTCCCCATATCATGGCGCGTCGCTCTTTGCGCGACACTTTGAGTTCTTTGACCTTGCGTTTCTTTTCCGCTTTTTCTTCCTTGGCGGGGTCATACCAACGCATGCCCTCGACGTTCATATTTGCCACGGTCCTGCCGTCGTCGTCATCGTATTTTTTCTTTTTTCCGAAACACATAATTCCGTCCTTTATATAAACTATTATGTACTATGCTTAGATAATTATAAATGGATCATAGGTCCATGCAAGCCCGCATGTAAAAATATGGGCGGTTTTTACGCCGCCCACATATTAAACTTAAAATTATTGATCTTGACTGTACAAGTGACATGCGCAGTAGTGATTAGGCTCATACTCCTTATAAACGGGCGCAACGTTTTTGCATATATCCATGCAATAACTGCATCTTGTATGGAACTTGCAGCCCTTGGGCGGATTTGCCGGAGAGGGAATATCGCCTTTGAGTACGACGCGGTTCATCTTGACATTGGGATCGGGCACGGGAACAGCCGAGAACAAAGCCTTTGTATACGGGTGTAACGGATTGGCATAAACTTTGCTCTTGTCACCGCTTTCCACCATGCTACCGAGGTACATAACGCCGATCTCGTCGGAAATATGTTCTACGACCGACAAGTCGTGCGAAATGAACACATAGGTAAGTCCGAAACTCTTTTGAAGATCTTCCAAAAGGTTGATTATCTGAGCCTGAATACTTACGTCGAGCGCGGAAACGGGCTCGTCGCAAATGACCAACTTGGGATTGAGCGCCAATGCTCTCGCGATACAGATACGTTGACGTTGTCCGCCCGAAAACTCATGCGGATAGCGCTCGTAATAGTGAGTTTGAAGTCCGCACTTCTGCATTATGTCGAGAATGTAGTCCTTGTAATCGGCTTGATCCACAAGTTTATGAGCAAGCACAGCCTCGCCTATTATTTCGCCTACGGGCAAACGGGGCGAAAGCGACGAATACGGATCCTGGAATATCATCTGCATTTGAGGTCTGATCTTGCGCAACTGTTCATGCGAAAGATCCTTTACGTTGACTCCGTTGAATATCACGTCGCCGTCGGTGATCTCATGCAAGCGCAATATGCAACGTCCCATAGTGGTCTTTCCGCAACCGGACTCGCCTACTATACCGATCGTCTTACCCTTTGTAACGGTGAACGAAACGTCGTCTACCGCTTTGAGGAATCTTGTCGGCTTACCGAAAAAGTTTTTAGCAACGGGGAAATATTTTTTAAGATGTCTGACATCGAGAATAATGTCATTTTGCGCTACATTATTATTTTCCATTGTTTTGATTCTCCTTTTCGTACAAGTGGCAAGCTACCTTGTGGGTAGGACTGACTTGGATCATTTCGGGATAGTCGCCGTTGCACATAGAACAACGCTTATTGCACCTGTCGCGGAAGTAGCAGTAGTTGGGCATGTCTATCGGGTTGGGGACGCTGCCGGGAATGCTGTACAATCTGTCGACCTTCTTGTTGACCGCGGGCTTGCTCTTTTGGAGACCCATGGTGTACGGATGGAGCGGATTGTCGAATATCTCCTTGGCGGTACCCATTTCGATGATACGACCTGCATACATGACTACGACGTAATCCGCCATTTCGGCAATAACGCCGAGGTCGTGGGTAATGAACATGATAGAACCGTTGATCTTCTGCTTTACATCGCGAAGAAGATCGAGGATCTGTGCCTGTATGGTAACGTCAAGCGCGGTAGTCGGCTCGTCGGCAATGATAAGTTTGGGATTGCAAAGAAGCGACATGGCTATCATTACTCTCTGACGCATACCGCCCGACAACTCGTGCGGATAACGCTTGTAAACGTTTTCGGGAATGATACCTACAAGTTTGAGCATATCGAAAGTTCTCGACTTTGCGGACTCCTTTGTAGCGCCCGGAATGTGCAGGAACACGACTTCTTCGAGCTGTTTGCCTATGGTGAAGATCGGGTTAAGACTTGTCATAGGCTCCTGGAATATCATGCTTATTTCGCGACCGCGAATGTTACGCATAACTTCGGTAGGCATCTTTGCAATATTGTAGACCTTTTCTTCCGTTTCGAAAAGAAGGATACCGTTGGCGTCTTTCTTTTGGACCTTTTCGAGAACGGGGTTGCCGTCCTTGCCGAGAACGGGCTTGCCGTTGCGCATCTTGGGAGCGGTGACATAAATGGGATCGCCATGTTCGTCGTGCATTTCGTTGCCGTTTTCGTCGAGTTGCACTTCGTAAATGGGGATACGTTTTCCGTGCTCGTCCTCTTTGTACACAGTGGACTTGAAACGGATCTCGCTGCCCTTTATCACTTGACCCTTGGGGGCTTGAACAAGCTGCATGAGCGAAAGCGAAGTTACGGATTTACCGCAACCGGACTCGCCGATAACACCCACGGTGCTGCCCTGCGGAATGTCGAAAGTAACGCCGTTTACCGCCTTGACAACGCCTGCGTCCGAGAAGAAATAGGTATGCAAGTTCTCGAATTCGACGATATTTCTGTCGTCGCGCATATGAGTAATGTACTCGGATTCGGGAACGTTCTTACGCTTTTTGTTTTTCTCGTATTCCTTGATGATACGGATATTTTCCTTTGCGATCTTGCGGCTCTCCTTGTTGGAGATGTAGTGAGCGTCCTTTTGACCCGCGAACATATTCTTTACGCCGTAAGCGACCGCAAGGCAATTGTCCTTTGCGAACAGACGAGCCGGATTGTATTCTTCGGCTGTCGCCTCCTTGTATTCGACCACGTTGCGGATACGCAAAGCCAACGTTACGCCCACCAAAGCGGCAAACAATATCCAGCAGCCAAGCAATACGCCCGAGAAGAATTGGATAGTCGGAATGAGCATCAAAGCGCCGAAAACAGCGAGCGCAAAGAGCGCGCAATCACTGAATCCGATCCTGCTTCTCTTTGCCGAAAGCAAGAAAGCAGCGAACACACCGATTATAACCAAATCTATTATAATGTATAATCCGCCGACAGCCCAGGTCTGAACGCCTCTGAATACGTCGATGGGGATCAGATCATAGACTACCAAAAATCCCAAAGCGGCGACAATGCCTGCAAGAATGAGATTGTATTTTGCGGAAAGTTGTCTGAAATAGATCTTAAAGCCTTTGTTGCCCGTAAGTTCCGCCGCCTTGTTTGTACGCTCGATAACGGTGTTCTTTATGAGCAACGTTTCGAAAACGGTGAGCAAAGCCGCAACAACAAGCCAGATCACGAATTTGAGCACCGAGAAGCCCAATATCATGGGAATGATATAGAGCACCGCGGCAACACATGAAAATGCGATTATCGCGTCAACGCTGTTCATTCTCTTGTTTGCCAATCTGCGCGGCAAATTCAAGAGCACCGAGGCTACGATAAGGGCAACGGCTGCCATCGAGCAGAATACCCATGTATCGTTGTCGTCGATATCGACGCCCGCATAAACATGCAGGAGCCCGAAAACGACAAGTCCAGCGACCGCCAAAAGAATGGGGTTGAACTTCGCGATAAGAGCTGTGAAATATGTCTTTACGGTCGCGTTGGCAGATGCGTTTTTGAGTATGGGGCGCGCAATGGGCGCAACCATAGCCACACGCAAAAAGGTCAACAGGATCGCAACGACCAATCCGATAATATAAATAGTCGTAAACGCGCTCGTGGTCGGAACGAATATCTTTACTATAAGGAAGAGAACGGCAAGCACGTCGAGAACATAGATGATGAGGTCAGCCGAATTCACTTCGCGTTTGGAAAGTTTTCCGACAAGATAGTATAGAGCGAGCGCCGCGCAGATCGAAAGGACGACTACGCTAACGACGAACGTCGGCTGAGAATAGTGTTTTACAAGGCTGAGAATACCGAAGTTGTCCGCCGAAAATATCACAAAGAATGCGACAAGCGCTATTACGAACGGAGTTATCGTGCCGTACTTAGTCAGCACCGAGGAATAATATTTGCCTAAACGGCTGTTTCTTAAATTTCTGAACATTTTCTATTACTCCTCCTATCTGCTTGCCTTGGGATCGAACGCATCTCGTAAGCCGTCGCCTATGAAGTTGAAACCGAGGACCGCCAACACTATCATTACGCCTGCGGGGATCCATACCCACGGATAGCTGCTGAGCACCAACGGATCCTGAGCCGCGCTTATCATGGTACCCCATGTAGCGTTCATTCTGTCAAGACCGAGGTTCAAGTAGCTGAGGGTGGACTCCGTAAGAATGATGGAGCCGAGTCCGAGCGTCATCTGAACTATAAGCTGAGGCATAACGTTGGGCACAAGGTGTTTGATTATCTTTCGGCTCGTGCTAAGTCCCAAAGCCTCGGCGGCGATCATGTATTCCTGCTCGCGCAGATACAGAATCTGTCCACGAACGACTCTGGCTATACCCGCCCAACCGAGCAAAGTAAGGAAAGCCATTATGTAATATAGTTTTGCGGTACCGACCACTCCTGCTCCGTTAAGCATTTCGCTCAAAATCAAAAGCAAAGGCATCGTGGGGATACAGCCGAATATATCGACTATACGCATTATAAGCTGATCGACCCATTTGCCGAAGTAACCTGCAAGTCCGCCGAACAAAATACCCAAAAGCGTTTCGAGGATAACGACTACAAAACCGAGGGTAAGCGATACGCGTCCGCCGTACATAAGACGAGTGAAGACATCAAGCCCGAGGTCGTCGGTGCCCAGCCAGTGCTTGGAGTCGGGCGCGCCGTACTTATTGAATGACGGTTGGTTCCAGGAATATTCGAAGTAATCGTAATAGATCGTCGAATATTTTTCGTCGGTCACCACAAGTCTGTTTTCGTCCAATTTGAAGTATACTGTGTTGCCGTCTTTAACATAGGAACCGTGTCCGTTTGAGTTATTGTAGGTCACGCCGCTCAAAACCGTGCCGCCGATGACGCCGCCCTCAAAGACGTCGCTCGGGTCGACTATTTCGGCAGACGTACCGGGCGCATATGTTTCGTTTATGAAGTCGGGGGCCTTGGAGTCGGCTTCCGATTCCTCATAGGGAGAGAACAACGGACCGACGAACGCAAACAAGAACAAAACGATAAGAGTTACAAGTCCCACCATTGAAAGTCGCGAACGGAAAAATCTTTTCATGACCAACCGTCCGGGCGATATGATCCTTACGCTGTCCGCAAGAGATTCCTCTTCGGCAGCCTCCTTTTTCAAATTTTCCTCCGCAAGTTCGGGGGTTAATATTTTTTCTTCTTCCATACTATCCTCCTTACTTGTTGATCTTTACACGCGGATCTACGACCGCATACATAAGATCGGAAAGCAATGTTCCGAACACGCTCAATATCGCGAGGAACACGTTGTATCCCATAACGAACGGGATATCGCCCTCGATAAGCGCCTGATAAGCCTTATTACCTATGCCGGGAAGTCCGAATACCTGTTCGGTTATCATCGCGCCGCCGAAAAGACCGGGAAGAATACCCGCAAGCATGGTGACTACGGGGATCAAAGTGTTACGGAACGCATGACGATAGATTACCGTCCTTTCCGAGCAACCCTTTGCGCGCGCGGTACGAATGTAATCGGCATTGAGGACTTCGAGCATGTTGGTACGGGTATAACGCATAAGACCGCCTATCGAAAGTATGACGAGCGTCAGAACGGGCAGTACCAAGTGGTGCAGCGTGTCCAGCGCCATCTCGAAATCCGAATTGAAGATCTTGCCCGGGCTGTTCATACCGCTCAACGGGAACCAGCCGAGTCGTTGCGAGAATATGCTCAACATCAACAGCGCAAAGAAGAATGTGGGGAGCGAAATACCCATCATTACAAGCACGGTAACTACATAGTCGAACGCGCTGTATTGGTGTGTTGCCGCGGTCACTCCGAGAGGGATCGCTATTGCGAATTGAAGTACGGTAGCGACGATCGCGATACCGAACGAAACCCACATGTTGTCCTTGATGACGTTTACAACCGTGTCCTGGAACTTAAACGAACTACCGAGATTACCGTGCAACGCTTCCCAAAACCAATTCGCATAGCCTTCGACATAGCTCAAAAAGGTACAAATAGTCTTCTGACCGCCGGTAAGAGCCGCTTCCGCCAATTCGTTTGTTGCGTAATGTCCCCAACCGTATCTATCGGCATAAACATTATATTCGACCAAAACGTGACTCAGCCTTTTGAAGTTATCAACATCGGCTTGCGTCATAGTACCGTTGGCAAGCTGAGCGGCGTACTTTGTGTCGAAATAGTTAAGGGGCATCATACGAATTAGCAAATAGATTATAAGCGACACGCCGATAACGATAAGGATCGACAACAGTAATCTTTTTATAATATATTTTACCATATTTCTCCATCTGTCTTGCTATGAGGGATCGTATCCTCATAGCAAGACATTATCTTTTATTAGATTATTTCTTGTAGTCTACTTCCCAGAATCTCGACAACGGACCTCTGTATGCAGACGTTTCGTCCTCGGAAAGGAATGTATCTCCGTCTATCTTATTTGCATTGTAAGCGTAAATATTTGTTCTCTGATATGTGGGAAGTTCGACTGCAAGTTCCATTACCTGCGTGTAAGCCTGCCAATAGATCTCGGAACGAGCCTCACGGCTGAACTTCGTTCTGCCCTGTACGATAAGATCGCTGAGTTTGTTTATTATTTCGTTTTCTTCGGCATATGTGGTCGGATCTGCGAATATCTCGGCATAGCCCCAGCTTCTCGTCGTGGTGGAAGTACTATCCTTATGATAAAGCTGATACATATCCGGGTCGATACCGGAGCCCCAAGCTGCCGCCCATACCGCAAGCTCGCCTGCCGCAAGTTTGCTGAGCGCAAGGTTATCGGTAACTACCTTAACTTCGAAGCCGTGCTGGTTGAGCAATATAGCCGCTTCCTGCATCATCTTGTATGCCGGGTGATCGGTAGAAGCGCCCGCGATGGTGAAAGTATATTTGAGTTCGTGCGTACCCGTGTTAGTGGTCTTTTTGTAAGCCGAGCCCTTGGTTCCGCGATATCCCGCTTGCGCTACCAAGGCGTCGATCGTCGTTCCGTTCTGGTCGAACTTGTAATACGGTGTATTTGCTTCGCCATAGTGCGGATTATCCGGATTTTGCGGAGACGCCCAGGATACGGTGGATACGGGTCTGTATATAAGGCTTGCATAGCTTTGATAGTAGTCGGTAATATAGGTAAGGTTCATAGCGTGCATTATAGCCTGTCTGATAGCACGGTCGGGAACGAATCTCGGGTTGATACCGATATAGCCGTAACCGTTGTTATCCTGCTCCAAATATCTGATACCGCTCTTAGCCGTATCGGAAGAGTTCAATATTTTCATATTCTCCGTGCTTGCCGTGGGATCGCCGTAGTCGATAGTGCCTTGGAGTATGGAGTTAAGAAGCTGAGAAGTGGATACGACCTGATAACGTATGCACTGGATCTTGCAGTTGGTGATAGAACTTTCGGACTCGGGTTTGCCCTCTCCGGAAGTGGTGTAGAAGTAAGGATTGCGTATATAGTAAGCAATGTTGTTTCTGAAAAAGTCTTGGAAAGTAGGTCTTTGTTCGGGTTTATAATATTCGTCGAAGAGATTGACGGCAGCGACCTGATACATACCTGCACCTACGGGCACAAAGAGCACGTTGCTTGCTTTGAGCACCTGAGTGAAATATTCGAGGTCTGCGAACGGACGACCTACCGAAACGGTATCGCCCTCGGTAAACGTATGATTATGCGAAGCGTTGTAGTTGGGATCCTCTTTTACAAGTTCTCCTACCGTAAGGAATCCTCTGTCGTTAACAACGCCGTCATAGATGGGATAATGGAAAGAACGATAGTCCACGCTCGCACCGTACTTCTTGGTTATGTCGTTAGCGGCATTGGAATAGTAGTGCATGGGCGCTACGGTGAACGCGAAGTTGAATATTGCCATGGGGTCTACCTTTTCCACTTCGATCTGAAGCACATATTGATCTTCCGTTATCTTATCGGTGCCGAATTCGCCTTTGAACTCGTCGCCGTTTTCAAGTTTAAGCACTTTTACGCCGGGGATAGTATCTACTACCATTCCGCCCTTCTCCTGGAAGTATGCGGTACGAGCCTCGCCTATAAATTGATCGCGGGCGGTGTTAGCCGTTGCATAATAGGTAAGTATGGAGTAGATGTTGGCAAGAAGTCTGGGAGAATTCCAAAGAAGATCTTTATAATTGGAAGCGTTTTTGAGCGAGCTGCCCGTTGCGGTGTCTGAACCGTTGCCTGCCGTTTCGATATCGGTATTTATGCCGTATCCGTCCTTCGGCCTGTCGGGATTGCCGTCCGTGCCCTTGATGCAGTTAGCCGCGTCATAATATTGATTGCCGTAAGGATTCTTCGACGCGTCGCTTTCGTCATAGATACCCATTTTTGCATTGAATACAAACTTTATAAGGGAATCTCTGTCGTGCCAATACTTGCCGTACTCGCCGTAGTCTATCTTCTTAACGCCTACGCCGAGATCGTTGCCGTACTTGTCTTTGCCCTCGCCCGGCGTTTCGGTAAGTCTGATCTTACCTGTGCTGGGTTCGATATCCGCCTTGATAAAGCCCTCTTCATAGAGGAACACTTCCCAAACTTCGGTAAAGCCGAGTTCGATAGGATCGTTTTCGGGATCGACTTTTTCGTTTTGCTCGATATAGCCGTCAAGACCGATAATAGAATTGTTGTAGTCTGCGACTACTTCGTCCCAATACATATTTCTTATCGTTTCAACGTCTTTAAGGATAGCCTCTTTCTGATCGTTGGTCATGCCGTTACGGTTTTGCTCTACCTTTGTGCTGTCGATGGGATACGCGCCGCGGATATTGTTTATCCTGCGGTTGGCGGTCGTGGTCCAGCTGTTGAGCAAACCTTGGTATGCATTGGCGTCCGCATTGTTTATCTGAGAACGATAGTCCTGAATACCTTTTATAGCCGTAGAATACATTGTAGACGAACCGATATAAGACGGATCGAGATATGTATAAAGATTGAATATTACGTCCTTAATCGTAAGATCCTCACCGTCGCTGAATTTTATATTATTCTTGATAAGGAATTGATAAGTCGTGTAATATTGATCTCCCGTATATTGATCGGGATTCACGTTCTGAACTGCCTGATCGTCGGTGCTGTACGAAACGCCGTCGAGCCAAACGGTCCTGAGGAAGTTCTGCGCTACGGTCGGTTCGGTGGGTCCGCATATCGGATTACCGTTTTTATCGGTAGAAAGCATACCTATCTGCGTCTGACCTGTTATTTCCACGTCATAAGCCGACGTATGGAAGAACGGGTTGAAAACGTTATCGGTCTGTCCGATGCTGAATACTACCGGGTCTTGTTTCGGCTTATTGGGATTTGTCTCATCGGGGCATGCGGTCAACGCAAAGCACGATACGCCCAAAACGACCGACAACATGATCACGCAAAATACTCTTGCAAATTTTTTCATTTTGGTTTGTCCTCCTAATAATAATATTTATTTATATTACCATAAATAATTTACGAAAATCTTACGAAATTCAGTCGTTGTTGCCTTGATCTTGTTGATCTTGCTGATCTTTTGAAGAGTCGTCCTCATCTTCCGTTATCTCGGTCTCGTCCTTGACACATTCGGACGTCACCGAACAATTGTCGTTGAACACGTTGAGGTTGGTATTGTCGGTTTGGGGCGCCCAGATCGAAAGTTCCAAGGTAACGTCGAACTTATTCTTGATCTTGGGGATATCGTAATATCTGTCGCCCGTTTCGGGATCGGTCACCCACGAGCCTTCGCCATCGACCAGCGAACGCAACAATTCGTATTCGACATTGACGTTGAAATTTCTGAATATGCAGCCGTCCATGAGCGAAGCGACCAAGCCGAAGTAGCATACCTTATCGTTGGCGGTAGCGCCCATAAAACTATTGCTGGGATCGATAGCTATGGTAAAACTCGTCTTGATATCGATCGTAAGGTCGCTTATCCTTGCATTGATGAGTTTGCCGAACATTCCGCCGTAGCTGTTCTTTTCGCCGGGAGCGGCTATGTTCTGCGTAACGGCAGTGTTGACATTGGTTATCGAATGACCGTTGCCGCGTATCTCGCCCGAATAAGTAACATTGCCCAAATTCAACACGGTATCTTTCATGTCGATATCGTTTTGCATATAAATATTGTTGCCCATCGCATAAGAAGATTGGAACGTCCTTGCGTCGGTAACCAGATCGAACACGCCGTCTATCTCTTCGTAGTAAATGACGGTCACCTTATTTGTAATATTGAACGGGAATACAAGCTCCTCGCTGCAATCGGGATCCTTGTAAAATTTGAGAACGGTATTATCGGGACGTTCCGTACCGTACGCTGCGAGAGCGTCATCTTGCGAAATACGAGTACCTCTGAGGTTTTGAACGTCGTAAAGACGATCCTCGTACTTCTCGTATATCGCGCCCGAACCTATGGTAAAGTCGCTGCTCAAAAGGTCGTCGTACGATTCCCATTCGCCGCTTTCATTCTTATCGGCGATGAGGAACTTGCTGTACACGTCCCACACGGCTACAAGGCATATATCTTCGGTGACCAGGTCGCGATCGAAATTCCACAAAGAATTTCTGTCGTAATCGTAGTAACCTTTTTTGACAGTCCCCGTTTGATCGGTTTCCACAGCGGATTCCCTTATGGCGCCGAACTTGTTCCTGTATACGCCGCCGTCGAGATCGTCGGTAATGGGCGCGTCCAAAATAACGGGATCGCCGTTTTCATCGAGTTTGCCTTTCGCCCAGCCTACAAACTTGTATCCCGGTCGTACGACCTGGCTGACAGGCTTGCCCGAGGCGGGGTCGAACGCGTGCAATCCCTCGCGGATCATGAATACTCGCTCGGGGTTGGCGTTGAGTTCGCCGCCGTTGCCGCAGTATACGACTTTGAATGTGCCCGTAAGGTCGGTGCTCGTATCTACCGAGCAGCCCGCAAGCACTCCTACCGCCAATACCGCTATCAGCATTAAAAACAAAAGATACTTTACTTTCTTCATTTCTGATCTCCAACATTAGTCTTCGGGAGCCCCCGAAGCATAGCCCTATCCATCATAAGCATAAAGCTACAAATTAAGTACATTTAGTATAGCAGAAAACTATGCATTATGTCAATAAATATTGAGTTAAATTTTTGTGTAAATTTTTACTTTATATAAAAAAGCCGATTTATGCCCGTTTTTTTGACTTTTGGACGGCGATACAGTGACCGTTTAGTGTAAAAAAGTTCTCTTTTGTTGACAATCGGCGCACGCCGTCACGCTCGACAAAAAAAATATTTTTTTACCGAACTTCCGTAAATACGATCCGTCGAAAATTGGGTCACATTGTCGCCATAACGTGAAAATTAAGAGAGTTTATTATTTTCTTTTTTAGAGAGTATGCGTTTTTTTACGGTGAATTGATTGATATGCGTTTTTTATTTTCGTGTAGGCGGGAGAATGATTTTCGGTCCCCAAAAATGCAAGCATTTTTCGGGGACCCCTTTTCGGACGCCTCCCCCCTCGGCGATGACAGGCCTTTTTATTATTAGTGCTCACCCTCATCACCTCGTCGCAACGGTCACTCTGGGGACTGCTTTTCTCGCTATGCTCAAAAAACGAGTCCCTTTCGCTTGTTGCCCCTCTTCCCCAAAAATGCAAGCATTTTTTTGTGCCCCATTAGGAGGGCCTCTTCCTCGGTTGACAAGACCTTTATTATTTTTCACGCGATTTGAGAATATTTTATTATATAATAAATCCTCCTCACCGCCTACGGCGGAGCTCCCCCTTTTATAAAAAGGGGAAGCCTTTCTTTTGACCTAAGATAACGTTTACAAATTTTTCGACCGCTCGAAAAGCTTCCCCTGTGAACAAACCTCGGTAGAAAACGTAACTGCCTAACGGGGGAAGCCTTTCTTTTGACCTAAGGTAGCGTTTACAAATTTTTCGACCGCTTAAAAGGCTTCCCCTGTGAACAAACCTCGGTAGAATACAGTTCTGAATATCGGGGGAAGCTCCCGCATAGCGGGTGATGAGGGTCATCGCTTCGCTCCGTGGCGTTCGTCGCAATGAGAGTATTTTATTATTTTGAGAGTATTTTATTATATAATAAATCCTCCTCACCGCCTACGGCGGAGCTCCCCCTTTTGTAAAAAGGGGAAGCCTTTCTTTTGACCTAAGGTAGCGTTTACAAATTTTTCGACCGCTCGAAAGGCTTCCCCTGTGAACAAACCTCGGTAGAATACAGTTCTGAATATCGGGGGAAGCTCCCGCATAGCGGGTGATG
>CANQFK010000002.1 GCA_947598585.1 uncultured Clostridia bacterium | reverse complement strand
AGCCACTTCCTCGGGCGGCATGCCCATGATGGACAGGATCCTCGATGTCATGACCGCGCCCGTTATACCGTGTCGGCGCCTGTTGACCGCGTTGCCTATATCGTGCACCCAACCTGCTATCGCGCCCAATTCCACCGTGCGCTCGTCATAGCCGAGCTCATTCAATATCTCGCTTGTGGCGTGGCTGACAAAGGAAACATGACGTATGCCGTGTTCGGTATATCCCATTACCTCCAAGTTGTGATTTGCCGTTTCGATGAGCGCGCGTATTTCCGCGTTGGCTTTTACGTCGGATAAAGTCACTTTATTTCCCATCTTTCTTCTCCTTTAATCTGATGTAGTCGGGATCTTCCGAAAAATCCCTGTAACTGTCGTCCACAACGCCGCCGAGGACTTCTATCGCGTTCCTTATCTCGATGTAGTCGCCGTATCGCGCGCTGTCCAACGCTCTATACAGCATCGCAGCAGCGCGTTCGTCGCCGTATCGCGCAAGATAGCCCGAATAGAGCGGCAAGTTGTCGCCCGAAGCGAACAGTTCGCTGAGCAGTCCGAACACTCGCTCGTCGCGACCGCCCTCCGCCAGGATCTCGCCTATTACGGTTTTTATGCGCATATCCGCATTTTCTGCCTTTCGGAGCAATTTTTCTCTTACGGCGTCGGGATCTTCCTTTAACGTAGCGATGAGCAATTCAAAGAGTTCCTCGTCATTTGTTTCGGTGAGCATATCGGCAAAGATATCGAGCGGCGCTTTGTCCAAATTGCGCAAAAGTTCCGCCGCGCAATAAACGAGCGTTTCATTGTCCTCGTAAAGAAGCGGGATAAGAAGCTGTACGGGCGCGCGCTTTTCGAGATTTTCCATGACGGTAAGCGACGGATCGGCACTCTCGCACTCCTCTTCGAGTTCGGCGATAAGTTGGGCGTCCGTCATCTCGTCAAGTATTTCCGATGGCGATCTTCCGAGTTTATCGTCCTTTGCCGATAGCCATTCCTCGTAAACTTCGTTGAGTTCGTCCTCGTGAACGTGTCCTTTGCTCTTTATAAAGTCCGAAAACATTTTATCAAAATTGTACATTCTCCACTCCTTTAAGCCCGAGCATTCCGACGGCTTCGTTAAATTCGGCAGCTTCGCAATCGAAATATTCGCAACTCGTCTTTGCCGTAACTTCCATAGTGAGATAGTAAAGTATAGCGGCAAGCGCTTTGACGGGCAACTTGGTCTTGTTTTCGTCTTGGCAATTCTTATATGCGTCCGAAACTTTTTTGAGCGACCTGTACAGATCGTCCTCAAAGCGAATTTCCGTGACCGCAAGCGAAACAAAGACGTAATAGTATGCGAATTTGAGATTGTCCTCTACCCGAGGGTGCTTTACCTTTACGGTGCGCAAAATGTCGGATACGACAAAATTCAATATTTTCGTCTTTGTATCCGCCAATCTTCTCAATAAGATCTGTTTCTTTATTATAGTCTGCGCAAAGGGATCCAAAAGCACATCGTCCATAAGTTTGTTATACTCGGGCAAGCCCGCCACGAAAGTGCATACCGCCGACTGCAAATAGATGTCGTCGTCGCTTTGCAACAGCCATTTTATCCTTTTTATGCTTTCGGGATCGGTAATGTTATCGACGTCTTCGAGGAAAAGATTTTTTATATATTGTTTCCATTCCTGCCTCAATTTAAGCAATTTTTCGTGCAGGTCCACTTGCTCGTCGGACATGATGAACGACGCGATCTCCTTTGCCTCGATATCGTCGGGATAGATATGGCACACCCTTTCGATCGTTTTCAACGCTCCGCTCTTATCGCCTTTATTATACATTGCGGTGCCAAGTCCTATCATCATGGCTTTGTCGTAAGGCGTAAATTCCAGCTTGCGCAAAATGTATTTTTCGGCAAGATCGTAGCGGTTGTAATTGCAAAAGCACATTGCGACCTTGTAAACGTCGTCCTCGTCCTTAAAGTCGAGTTCGTCGAGATCTCTCATGCTTTTTTCAAGCATTTCGTTGTCGTTTTTGTGCGCGTAATATACTATTTTGAACAGATGCGCCCTCAAATTGCGCGGATCGACTGCGATCGCCTCTTGAACAAGTCGCAAAACTTTTTCCCCGTCCGCCTCCGGTTCTATCGAGGCGAGAGCGAGCAATGCGTCGCTGTATTGATAAGAGTCCTTGTCTATCGACGTCAGAAGTTCCCGCGCGTCGTCGAGTTCGCCGTTTTCGAGAAGTCGAAAGGCTTCGTCGAGGACCTCGCTCTTGTCCCTTCTGTCGTGAACGGTCAAAGACGGTTCGTAATCGTTCACAAAATCGTCCTCGTATTCGAAATCCCCGAACTCGTCGTCCAAGTCGAGGCGCAAGGCGCGATCCATATAATAATAGGCGGCGTCCTCGTCGATATCTTTGAAACAATAAACGAGCCCGCGCAACGCATCATTGTTCATTCTGTTGACGTTAAAGGCGCGCATGTAATATCTGATCGCCTCGCTTATGATCCCCATTGCGCCGTAAACGTCGGCGATCTCGACGTTGCAATCCCTTTGACCTGCGTTGCGTTCGAGAAAATAATAGTGCAGAGCCGATTCGTATTCGCCCTTTTCCGCCATTTTTTCGGCGGCGTCGTAATAGTCGAAAGCAATTTTTGCCATTTACGCCTCTTTTTCGGCGATGAAATATATCCTGTCTTTTTTGTCGCGCGCTTTTACCTTGAAGCCGCATCGAACGAGATCCGCCGTTATTTTTGCCGCGGTGTGGATATATTGCCTTTGGACGTCCACCGCCTTTGAATATGTGCCGTCGCCGTTGGGAATAAAAAACGTGACCGTCATATCGACATGGTCATTCCCGGGGAAATTCTCCCATATATAAGTTATCCCCTCTCTCGTATCCGTAAAGACGTTGTTTCCGATGACAGTCTTGAATTTTGTTTCGCTGCTTATGTCAAATACGAGCATTCCGCCCGCCGCGAGATTGTCGTACGCCGCCGCGAAAAACTTTTCGGGGGTTTTTATATAGTTCACCACGTCGCACATTGCGGTTATGAAATCCGCCTTGAAATTCAATTTCAATCCTTCGGCTTTTTGCAACACGGTGGGGATACGTTTGCCCGCTCCGATAAACTTTTGCGACGCGACGGCAAGCATTTGGGGCGACGGATCGATCGCCACTACGTCATGCTCTTCGCTCAGTTTCAGCGCGACGTTTCCGCTGCCGCAGCCCACGTCGGCGCCTCTGTATTTACCTTTTACCGCCCGCACCGCAAAATCTATCCAGGTTTCCTTTTCGGAAAACAGGTCGTAATATTTTGCAAGAACTTCGTACATCTATTGCGCCTTTGCCGCCCTATGCTTATTTTTCTTTTTGCCCTTTGCGTTCCTGCTCTCCAACACGGCGCCGAAAGCCACGTTGAACACATAGTGCGTATAGATAGTCCATATGCATATGATATAGGAAAATCCGAGCATCGCGCATATCATTATCACGACAAGCTGCAAGAAATATGACACGTTCATAAGGAAAAGCAAGCCCACGGGCACAAGAGATATGATAAAGATAAGAATACTTTGGAGCAAGAAAGACGTCGCGAACAAAAAGGCGTTTTTCAACATTTTGAGAAGAGGCATATCGTATAACGCCGCCTGAGTCATGACGTACAGCGAAATTATCGCAGAAAAAGCCATGAGGATACAACTGAGCGTTATGGTGACTATCTGCCAGCCGAGCGCCATATCGAAATTGCCGTAATGCTCTATCGAGGCTATCAACTGAAAGAATATCAACGCGTTGACAAGTCCGAGCCACAGAAAAGTGATAAAATTGTTCTTTATTCCCTTGAAGAACGTCTTGATTATCTTTACGTTGAAGCCGAGGCATTCGTACTTTATGACATTGAACGCGCCCGCAAGTCCCAAAAAGCCGACTATAATGCCCGGAATGAGCAGTAGCGCTCTGAGCATATTGTTTTTGAAGGTGAGATTGCGATAAATTTCCTCCAAATCGGTGACGACGGGATATCCGAGCCCGTAGTTTGACGAAAACGGCACGGAGGATTCGATATCCAAAGCCCTGTACGCCGCATAGAATATTGCCACGAACGCGGGTATGCAGAACAACAGCATCATCCAATTCGCCTTGCTCATAGCGCCGATCTTACCGAAAAAGACGTTGCTGAACAGTTTGAATCTGCCGCCCTCCTGATAATTTTTCAAAAGATATTCGTGATTGTACTCGTCCACATAAAGTTTATCTACCAGATTCTTTGCCATAAAATAAATACCTCAATGATACGGATAAAACTATCCGCATAACATTATACCGCATTTCATAAAAAAACTCAATTATTTTGCTATGAAAAATCGAAATTTATACCTGCGACATTTCGCTCTTTTGTTCTTTTATAGCGATTTTATACATAATTTAAATTACACAACTTGTTTGACGGAGGAGCAACATGAATAAAAAATCGACAGTCGCGGTCGTCGGCGCGACGGGATTGGTGGGCAAAACCATGCTCACGGTGCTGAAAGAGCGCAACTTTCCCCTATCCGATCTCATCTTATATGCGAATAAGGGTTGCAACATCGACACGCCTTTCGGCGAAAAGACGGTGCTGGAACTAAATCGTCCCAATATATACAGTCATCCGTGCGATATCGCGCTTTTTGCGGTGGACAGCGAAGTGAGCATAAAATACGCGCGCGTCTTTTCCACCATGGGCGCGACGGTGATAGACAATTCCTCCGCATGGAGAATGGACGACAACGTGCCGCTCATCATTCCCGAAGTAAATTCGTCCGCCGTTTTGCTGCATAACGGCGTCATCGCCAATCCTAACTGTACGACAGCGCAGATCCTTACGGCGGTCGCGCCCATTTATCGCAGTTTCGGCGTTGGCAGAATGGTGGTAAGCACCTATCAATCGGTAAGCGGCGCTGGCGCGGCGGCTCTTAACGATCTGTACAGCGGAGAAAACAAGGTGTTCGACGTGCCCATAAAGAACAATCTCATACCGAAGATAGACAGTTATCAAACGAACGGCTACACGGTCGAAGAAATGAAGATCGTAAACGAAACGCACAAAATACTTTCGCCGTCCATAAGCGTAAACGCGACCTGTGTGCGCGTTCCCATAAGCAATTGCCATGGCGCAACGGTAAACATTCGCCTTATAAAAAAAGCCAAGTTATCGCAGATAAGCGAATGTCTTTCGTCCGCACCGTCCGTTACCCTTATGGATTCGCCCACTCCTCTCGACGCGGTGGGTCGCGACGGAGTGTTTGTGGGCAGACTTAGGCGGGACGAAAGCGAAGAGAACACTTTTTGCTTTTGGGTGGTGGCGGACAACTTGCGAAAGGGCGCTGCCGCCAATGCGGTGCAAATAGCCGAATTGTTGATATAGGAGGTTTTTTATGTCTGTATTTACGGGAACGGGAGTGGCTCTCGTCACTCCGTGCGGAGAAAACGGCATTTTGTTTTCGGAAACGGAAAAACTCATAAGCCGTGTTGCGGACGGAGGCGCAAAGGCGCTTATCGCGCTGGGCACGACGGGCGAAGCGAGCACGCTTACTCCTTACCAAAAGGAAAGTTTTGTAAAATTCGTACATAGGGCCTCTCCTCTCCCGCTCATAGTCGGAGCGGGCGGCAACAATACCCAAGCGGTCGCTCAGCTGTGCGCGGACGCCGAAAAGTGGGGCGCGAACGCATTGCTCATAGTCACTCCCTTTTACAACAAATGCACTCAACAGGGCGCCGTGGAGCATTACCGTTATATCGCGGGCAAGGTGGGCTTACCCATTATAGTGTACAATGTTCCGGGAAGAACGGGGTTCAACCTCTTGCCCGAAACAATGGAAAAAATAGCGGAAATAAAGAACATTGCGGGCATAAAGGAAGCGAGCGGCAACATGGTGCAGATAGAGCGGTGCCTGCGTATCCAAACGGACGTCTTTTGCGGCGACGACGCGCTTACGGTGCCCGCCATGAGCATGGGCGCAAAGGGCGTGATATCGGTGGCGGCGAACGTCGCGCCAAGCCTCGTTTCGCGCATGACCGATCTTGCCGAAAGCGGCGATCTGCTTCGAGCGGGCGCTATGCAATTGAAGTTATTGCCCCTTATAGACGCTCTGTTTTCGGAAGTCAATCCCATTCCCGTAAGGGCGGCACTGAATTTGCTCGGCATAGATACGGGAAAGCCCCGCCTGCCCATGACCGAGATCGGCGAACAAAGCCTTATTGCGTTAAAACGCGCCATGAAGGAGCTTGATTTGATATGATAAAAGTTTTTATATTCGGCATTTCGGGCAAAATGGGACAAATACTCGCCCATTCGCTGCCCGACGACTTCACTTTATCGGGTTGCGCCGATTCGACACGGATAGACGAAGCACCGTCCGACGTGATAATAGATTTTTCCTCCGCGGCGGCGACCAAAAGCGTGACCGCGCTCGCGGACAAACTCAACTGTCCTCTCGTTATAGCGACCACGGGTCAATCCGAAGAGGACATCGGGCTCATAACCGAATGCGCAAAACATCATGCCGTTCTGAGATCGGGCAACATGAGCATAGGCATAAATCTTATGCTCAAAATCTGCGGATCGCTTAAAGGGATAGGAAAATGCGAGATAGTCGAAACGCACCATACCCAAAAGAAAGATTCGCCGTCGGGCACCGCACTCATGCTCAAAGCCGCTTCGGGCGCAAGCGAAATACATTCGCTCAGGCTGGGCAACGTGGTCGGCGAACACAAAGTCATATTCGGGCTGGGAAACGAAACGATCTCTCTCACCCACACCGCGCTCGACAGGCGACTGTTCGCGGACGGAGCGATAAAGGCGGCAAGGTGGCTCATAAACCAGCCGTACGGACTGTATTCCTTCGACGATTTTCTCTGTTCCGAAAAGCACCCGTCGCTTTTTCATTCGGAACGATGATTTTTAAGGAGATATTTTATGGAAAAAGAAGTTAAAAAGCCTCATTCTTTCTCGGTGGACAACCGAACGTCATGCAATATGAGCGGGATCGAAAAGGTCATTTCGTCCTCGGAAGAACGTATTATCGTCGTTTCGTCGTGCGGCGAAATGGAGATCCGCGGCAAAAAACTCAAAATAAGCAAATTCGATGTGGACGACGGGACGTTTTGTTTCGACGGAGAGATAGACGGCGTCGGATATTCCGCGCCCAAAGTGCCGCTTTTAAAGAGGTTGTTCAAATGATCCTCAGTTTACTTTTGTGCGCCTTTTGCTTTTTTATAGGCAGCATAAGCAGGTTTTGCTTTATCGGGCTCACGTTGGCGGAAAGGCGCATAAAACTGAAAGCCGTCACTTTTCTTTTCGATTTTTTGTGGGGAGCGGCGACCGTTGCCGCTTTAATGTGCGTTATTTTTATCTTCAACAACGGGATCACCATGCCTTATATGCTCATCGCGGCTTTGCTGGGATTTGCAATAACGGCTATTTTCGTCTGAAACGCAAACATTAAGACCAATGCAAAAGGACCGATATAATATTGTCGATCCTTTTTTCGTTTTGCGAGCGGATCGCAAAAAAATTATCCGCATATAAAACCGATTTTTCGAAGCCTAAATTATTGACAAATCGCTTTCGTTTTTATAGAATATTATATGGGTGATACAATGAATTCCATATATACATATTACAAAGACAGGCTCATCGAAATAAGCGGCAGAAACAGATGTATTTGCCTCAAAAATCTCAACAGGAAAAGCGGCTACGATCTGGGACGACTGTTTGAGCGCGTTCCGAATTTGTGGAATGAATTTACCGAGTTCCTCTTTACGGACAAAATACGCAGCTTTACCATTATCGAGAAAGAGAGCGGCGAACTTATGTTTTCCACGCCAAAAGCGGACAGTTGCGACAATATCGTGCCCATAGACGAAGTTGACGCAAAAAAACTCAAACAGCGTCGGGACAGATTGCACCGCGACGAGATAAAAAAGGCGCTTTTGAAAGAAACGCAGTCGCTGCGCGCCATCGAAAGAGAGATAGACGAGATCGAAAAAGAAACGGGCAGATACGAATTGTTCGTAGGCTATCCTTTTGTCACCGGCGCCGTAAAGGATCTCATGATAAAGGCGCCCCTACTGCTCTTTCCCGTAAAGATAGAGATAGCGGACGAATATACCGTCGTCATAACAAAGAAAACCGATCAGAACGTGCTTTTGAACAAGGCGCTCATTTACGCCTATGCCAACGTAAAGCGATTGCGCCTCGATGAGATAGAAACGGAATACGCCTCGACAGCCAAGGAACCGCTTAAAGGCGGCGTGCAGTCGGTGATAGATTATCTCAAAACGTTCAGGATAAATTTCGCATACAAAAAGATGTCGCAGGTATTTTCTTACGACAAAGCCGAACCCGCGGGCGATCCGACGGTGAACAGCCTATGCGTTTTGGGCAGATATTCCATGGCAAATTCGGTGTATTCCGACTATGCCGTTCTCGAAAAGAAAAAACTGACCAACGAGGCGGTCGATCAATTGCTTAACGTCAAGCCTCAAAAGCCTCAGAAAAACAAAAAACGCGACAACGTCAAAGCGTCTACTATATATCCCTCCAACTATGCGGACTACGCTCAGAGCCGTGTGATAAAACAGATCTCCGAAAAGGGCAACATGGTAGTTTACGGCCCGCCGGGCACAGGTAAATCGCAGACCATAGTCAATATAATTTCGGACGCGGTGCTGCGCAACAAACGCGTGCTGGTCGTTTCGCAAAAGAAGGCGGCGCTCGACGTCGTATTCAACCGCTTGGGCGATTTTAACGTAAAAGCCATGTACATAAACGACGCCGAAAAGGACAAGCGCGCCTTTTACGAACGTTGCTTCGACCGACATAAAGCCACGGTCAGAGTGGAAGCCAACCTTAAAGACATTGAAAGCCTCGACGAAGCCATAAACAAGCGTCGCAAACAGCTCGAAGATATGTCCGCCCTGCTCAACACCAAGACGGAATTCGGGCTCAGCCTTTCGGAAATGTACGCAAATTCTTATATGCTCGGCAAAAACAGCTACGAATATTCGATATACAAGCAGATGCTCGGCGACAACATGCTCATGAAATTGCGCTACAAAGAACTTTCCGACGCCGTAATAACGATAAAGAGCAACGGGACCGCTCAGATATACTATGACTTTGCAGAACGCCAAAAGAAAAATCCTGCGATCGCTTACCTGAAAAAGGATCTAGGGATACACGATATAGCCAAAGCCAAGACGGAACTCAACGAACTTATCGGCATAAAGGCTCCGCTCTTCGACAAGAACAAATATCCTTATGCAAGGCAGATCCTCGCATATCAGGGCGAATTCCACAGCGAGGACTACTCTCCCCTTGTCAAAATGACAGCCAAATTGCGTCACCCCAACGCTTACAAGGCGCGAAACGCCTCGTACGCGCTCATTCCGCTCCTGCCGTTCACGCTTAGCCATACTTCTAAAATAGAGGACGAATTGAAGGCAAGTTTTGCGGCGACCAAGGCGGCGATAGACGAATATCTCAAACCATACGAATTTTTGACGTCGGTGCTCACGCCCGACTACTATATAACCGTTGCCGACCACATAATAAGCGGCAATCGATCGATCCTCAAAAACGTCCTGTCGGCGCTCGAAAGCTACGTCGAAAACCGCGATATCCTCACCGTTTTCGACAGTCTGTCCGACGCGCAGAAGATAGTGCTCGAATTTGCATACGCAAACGCGCAGACCGAAAACAACTACAACACCATAATCGACAAGATCGTGCTTGTAAGAGTGTATCACGAAATACTCGGGCTGGAAGAAAAGTACAAGGATCAACTTGCAAAACTTTCGGAATATGATTCGGTGCGAAAGGATATTTTGCGATACAATGCGCTCAAAGAGAAAGAAGTGCGCCGCATTGCCCTGAAAAAGTTCGACAACGAATATCTCGATCACTTCGAGTCGTCGTCGAACAACAAGGACTTTTTGTATCAGATATCCAAAAAACAAAACTTCTGGCCGCTCAGAAAAATTTGCGAAGTATACGGCGATTATCTCTTCAAACTGTTCCCATGCTGGTTGCTTTCGCCCGAAAACGTTTCGACCATACTTCCGCTTACGAAAAATCTGTTCGATATAATACTCTTCGACGAGGCGTCGCAGATATTCATAGAAAACACTTTGCCCGCCGTTTATCGCGGCAAGCGCATAGTGGTAGCGGGCGACGCAAAGCAGCTTCGCCCCACCGCCCTGTTTATGAAGCGTTATATGGGCGGAGATCCCGACGAAAGCGACTACTCCACTCAGGCTGCGCTCGAAGTGGAAAGTTTGCTCGACCTCGCGGTCGCGCGTTACGACAGCTGCAACCTCACCTATCACTATCGCAGTCGCTACGAAGAGCTCATAGATTTTTCGAGCAACGCGTTCTACTCGGGCGAATTGCAGATATCGCCCAATACCGAAAAGGGCAAAAATATAAGACCCATTCGCCGCATAAAGGTGGAGGGCAAGTGGATAGATCGCCATAACGAAGCCGAAGCCGAAAAGGTGGTCGAACTTCTCAAAAAGATCTTCCGCACGCGCAAAGAGAACGAAACAATAGGCATTATCGCCTTCAACGTCGAACAGGAAACCGCTATCGAGGACATAATCGACAGGGAATGTTTCCGCGACGAAAATTTCAGAAGCGCGGTCATAAAGGAGCGCGCCCGCAAGGAAAACGGAGAGGACGTCAGCATTTTCGTAAAAAATATCGAAAACGTTCAGGGTGACGAGCGCGATATCATCATCTTCTCTATCGGCTACGCTTACAACGAAAGCGGAAAAATGGTGAGCAACTTCGGTTCGCTCAGCGTCGAGGGCGGCGAAAATCGCCTCAACGTTTCGATAACGCGTGCAAAAAAGAAGATATACGTCGTTTCGAGCATCGAACCCGAGGACCTTAAAATCGATACGGCAAAGAACGCAGGACCGAAACTTTTCAAAAAATACCTCGAATATGTCCGCGCCGTTTCGGACGGAAATAAGAAAGAGGCGCGCCTTATCTTAAAGAGTTTGTCGGGAAAGGAAACCGAACCTTCCTCCCCCCTTGTCCAACCTATCGAGGCGCAGATAAAGGATCGTCTCGAAAAGCAGGGCTACAATGCGGAAATAAATCTCGGAAATTCCAAAGCCAAGATCTCGCTCGCCGTCTACGATCCCGAAACCGAGCGATATCTCGTCGGCGTACAGACCGAAAACGACGCCGTGGCTTCGTCGGATACCGTCGTCGAACGCGACGTGTATATACCCGCGTTTTTGGAGTCGCGCGGCTGGAACATAATGAGGATATGGAACCGCGATTGGTGGCTCAATCCTCAATCGGTAGTCGCGGAGATAATCGCCGCCGCCGAAAAGAATCGCACCGAGCCCGCGACCGCGTCCAAAAAAAGTCGCATCGAAAAAGAAGCCGCGGCAACGGCGCCTACCGCGCGCAAACGAAAAACCAAAACCGAATGAACAGCGAAAACGCGTCCCACCGAAACGGAACGCGTTTTTTTATTGTAAATTATGCGCTTGCGTCACAACCAGCGGAGGACGCCCTCTTTGCGAATTATTTCGTAATTTTCGGTCACGTCCTTGCCGCTCCCGTCCACTACCGATACGCTGTCGATCTTATTGACCGCTTGGGTCATGTCCAATTCGAGCCTGCCGCTTACAGTCACCGAAACGTTGTGCCCGCCAACGGGCGAACCGAGAGATATACGCCAGCAATCGTCGATATTCCCCGAAAGCGGTTCATCGCCTTTTACCATCGCTATCGAAACGCTCGAAATCTCGATAGTGCGCGGCAATATTTGCAGCGGCTTTTCTTCGCCCACAAGATCCACTCTGTTTTCGCCGTCCGAAAGCATATCTCTGCCGCCGTCATCTGTAACATCGACTTCGGACAATTCTCTGAGCTCGTTAAGCGTGATAGAGCCCGCGTCGACGAGGCTGCCGCGTATCGTCGCCCTCACCCACTTTTCGTCAACGTCGGGCGGAAGTTTGACTATACTGTATTCGTTTCCGACAAAAGACAGCGGAGTGCCGTCATAAGTTTTGCTTAACGACGGAACGGCGATCTCTATGGGCGATTTTATCCTTATCTTGCCATAGATGTATGTGATAGAGTAATTGCGAGATACGTCCTTGTCGCCTTCGTACACGCAAAAACACGAATCGTTGTCCGTATAGCCTATTTCGTCCGTGTCGGTAATTTCCGAAAAGCCGTCCGAAATGACCGCCAAGCGATGATCGCGTACAAGTTCGCCCTCTTGCACCGTGGCGCTTTCGCATTTCTGTTTTGCGCCGTTATAGACGAAAGTTTGACTGCCCGTAAGCACCGTTATCGGTTTTGGAGTTACGGATATCTTTCCGTAATCGTACAAAACTTCGTAATTTTCGCCGACGTCATTGCCGTTACCGTCCTCGATATGCGGCAAAACGGTCATGACATTATCCGTTTCGCCGTCCACGTCGGTCACCGAAACGCTTTCCGTCACCTCGTAATCTGTAAATTTATGTCCGTCCGCAAGTCCGTCTTTGTATTCTACGGAAGCGAAGGTATGCGGGTCGCCGTCGTAAACGCAGGAGTCCGAAACGGTTTTAAGTGTGACGGGACGTTTGAGAACGGTAAGTTTGCCCGTTTCGTAATCTATATCATAGTGAGCCGTGACGTCGACGCCCCTTTCGTCCTCTATCCTTATACGCGTGACTTCGTTGTCGATCTCTTTCGCGTCGGTCAGTTCCACGCATTCTACGAACGCCTTATGTCCACGAAGCAGTCCGAGTTCGGACACGATCTCGAAGTTCGGATCGGAATGAGGTCTGCCGTCGTACACCCACTCTCTTGTGGCTGTCCTTATGGTAATGGGTCTACTATCGGAGAAAATCTCCTTTGTTTCCGCGATGATATTGTATGACGAAGTGACGTCATTGCCGCTGCGATCGAATATCTTCACGCTGTCCTTATCCGCGCGAACGGCGACCGCGGTCGGCTGGTCGTATTCGTAATTAAAGTCGGTCACTTCGCAACTGTCGCCGTACATGAGATCTTCGACAATAAAGTTCGGCGCAGTGCCGTACATGAGCGAAGTATCGGTAATGATTATCCTTATATCGGCAGGCGCGACCTCAAAGCTCCTTGCTCTGCCGTATCGCGGCTTTCCGCCGAGCCCGTAAGACACGCCGCGAAATTCATATTTGCCTGCATAGACGGGCATTTCTTCCGACCACTCTCCGCCTCTGACGCGATATTCATAATGCGAAACGTCCTTGAAGATCGCCTTTGCCGAGAACGAATAGTCCTCGCCGTATTTCACCGACCGAGAATAGCTTTCGCCGTACACATTGCCCGCTACGCCAAGCAACACGCATGCGACTATTATGCAAGCGAGGGCGGCGAGTATGACAAAGCGCAGCTTCCACACCTTTAAGATAGTGGCTTTTTGTTTTTCCAAAGCAGCCTTGTATTCTTGCGTCAACATATCCTGTCCTCCTATTCCACCGTAAGCGTGCCGAAAACGAGTGTGATCGCATAATTTGCGGTCACGTCGTCGCCGCTCGCGTTGATTATCTTTATAGAAACGACATTGTCGCATCTGCCTTTTCCCGTAAGGCTGCTTTTGAAATCGAGGCTGAGTATATCCCCGTCCGCAAGCCCCGAACATGTATATTCGGTGCAGGTAAGAGGCGTGCCGTCGTATTTCTTGCTTAACGATCCCGTTGTGAGAGTGAGTTTTCTCTCGGTAAGTTCCAGATCGCCGTATTCGCAAGTGATTATGTATTGCGCCGTAACGTCCGCTCCGCTTCCGTCGGTCATCTTAACTTTGAAAATATTGCTCGATATGCCTAAGGTCTTTAATTCGGTAAATTCGACGGAGATATTGTGCCCGTCGTAAAGTTTGCCCGCCGTTATGTCGTATCTTTCGCATTTGAGCGGCGAGCCGCTGTATTCCGCCTTGATCGAGCCGCTTGCAACGGTTATCGCGTGTCTGCCGCAAGTCGTGCATGTATCGCCGTCGAAAACGTGCGCGTTCGTCGCGGGTATAACGCGGCTGTTCTCCGTCCCGCACTTTTCGCATTGTTGAACATCCTTGCCGTCAACGCTGCAAGTCGCCTCTTTGACCGTGCGCCAATCGCCGAATCTGTGTTCGCACGTTTGCGGGAACATTTTGTCCCAAGGAAATTCTTCGGGCAGGCTATCCCACGGGATATTTTTCCAGGGCACGCCCGACGGCAACCTGCTCCACGGAATATCGTTCCAGGGAACTTTTTCGTAAGGCATATCGTCGGGAAATTCGCTCCACGGGATTTCCGTCACTTTGTCCCAAGGGAAATCGTCGGGCAGTTCGCCCCACGGTATTTCCTCATACGGAATTTCGCCCCAAGGAAAGTCATCGGGCAAGTCGCTCCACGGTATTTCCGTCACTTTATTCCACGGGAATTCGTCGGGTAGTTCGCTCCACGGTATATCCTCATACGGAATTTCATTCCAAGGAAAATCGTCGGGCAAGTCGCTCCACGGTATTTCCGTCACCTTGTCCCAAGGGAATTCGTCAGGCAGTTCGCTCCAAGGTATTTCCTCATATGGAATTTCGTTCCAAGGAAAGTCATCGGGCAAATCGCTCCATGGGATTTCCGTCACTTTATCCCAAGGGAAATCGTCGGGTAGTTCGCTCCAAGGTATTTCCTCATACGGAATTTCGCCCCACGGGAAATCGTCGGGCAAATCAGTCCAAGGGATATCCTCGTATGGGATATCTTCCCACGGGAAATCGTCGGGCAAATCAGTCCAAGGGATATCCTCGTATGGGATATCTTCCCAGGGGAAGTTATCGGGCAAATCGGACCAATCCACTTCATCAAAAGGTATATCCTCATAAGGCAGATCCTCGGGAAGTTCGTCCCAAGGCACGTCGGTCCAAGGCATGTCTGCCCAAGGCGTATCCTCGGGAAGTTCGTCCCAGGGTACTTCGGTCCAGGGCATGTCTGCCCAAGGCGTATCCTCGGGAAGTTCGTCCCAAGGCACGTCGGTCCAGGGCATATCTGCCCAAGGCGTATCGGGAGGAAGTTTGTCCCAGGGCACGCTGTCGTAAGGGAAGTCCTCGGGAAAAGATTGCCACGGGATCATATCCCATGGGATATTGTCGGGAAGGTCCTGCCTTGGCTTGTTCAATCGCTTATCGTTGCCCGTAACGAAGCCGAGCAACGTCACGAAGCAGACGGCAAAAACCATAAGCATTCCGATAAAATAAATTGCGAACGATTTTTTTTGCATTTACCCACTCCCTAATTGCAGATAGCGTCGATATATTCGAGGCAATTGCGCATTTTGCCCTTTCCGAACGTATCCTCGATAAAGTCGCCGAGTTTGCGAAATTCGGCTTGATATTTGGACACGTCCTTATATTCGAGTTTAAACAGGACTTTGCGCGCCATAACTATATCGAGCGCTTCGACCTCGTCGCCGCCGCACTTCACATAAGCCGCAACAAAATCCCCTATTTGCTTGCGGATACGATTGCCGTAACTCACATTCAGATTTTTTGCGAGATGATCGTCGAGAGCGCTCAGACGCTTTTTGTTGATATCGGAAAGTTCGTATCCCGTCTGTGCCTCTTTTACGAGCGCGCAAAAGCGTTCGGACGTGATATTCACCCTATCCTGCTCCGACGCCGCAAAACGATCCGCCCTTGTTTTGAGGCTGAGTATCATCGATCTGTCGTACACTTTGTCGGATATGGGGAATGCCGAATCGTCGTTATTGACGGTGCCCACAAACCACATATTTTCGGGCAGCTTGATGCAGCCGTCCTTTAACCTCTCGGGATCGCCTTGGAATTTGTCGGGTACTATTTCGAGATAGCGAAGTTCGGGATCGGGTATTTCCATAAGCGAAAGAAATTCGGCAAAATAATACTCCACTCTGGCGATATTCATTTCGTCGAGCACGGTAATGAACATTTTGTCGCTTCCGTTCGCTTCGTACATCTTGCGGAAAAGCGTAGTGTCGTTGTATTTTTTGGTAAATTCGTTGTAATAACCTATAAGATCGGCGCGCTCTTTCCACATGGGCTGGACGGGAATTATAGTTGACGGATTGGATATGAACTCGCCGAACGCGAACGCAAGCGAGGTCTTGCCCGAGCCCGAGGCGCCCTGCAATATGATAAGATGCGACGAAGCGAGCCCCGCGATAAATTCGCGGATCTCCGATTCTCCGAAGTACAAATTCAGTCGCGAAGCCGAAAATGCCCTGAACTTTGCGCACAGTTCGCTAAGCGAATCTACGTCGCTGTGACCGCGCTCGCTTTTTTCGACGAGCATGCCGAACCTTTTGGTCTGCTTTTGCGCCGCTTCGACGATATTCTTCTTTTCCTCTTCTATCGCCGCCTTTATGCCTTGCTCGTACGGAATGACGACTTTATTGACCCTGCCGTATCTTATCAGGGTGAACACCAAAAAGGCTATCATGAAAACGGGCAACAACAATCCCCAGAATATGATCAAAGTGCTGCTTGCGCCTTGCGAGAAGTAGTTGAATATAGTGCCTATGGCGACTTCCCACAAGCCCGCCGCGGAAAGATATATCATGACGGCTATAAAGGAGCCGCCGATCAAAGCCGTAAGAGCCAACAAAACTATCAAAAAGATCCTGAATCTTTTACTCATTTGCTTTTCCCCTCTTTTTTGCCTTTGCGCCGAAGATCTGCTTTCGCACATCGGAATACATTTCCTTGCGAAGAGTCTGTTTTACGCCTTGCCACTCCCTTTGCAAAAGATCGCCGAGCGCCTCGTATTCGCTTTCGAGTTCGTTATATTCCGCCTCGGAAGAGTACGATTTGCTTTCGCCCTGTTTGCTCATAAGCGCGGTAATGCGAGCATTGAGTAAAGTGCTTTCATTTGTAAGATCTTGTATTTGTTTTTTCAAACGCTCCGTTTCGTCGGCATGAGCCGCTTCGCTTTGCTCGGCGGCGGCGATAAGCGATCCGATCCTCTCGTTGAGTTCGCTTATCTTATCGTTACGGGCGTCCGTTTCGGCTTGGAGCCGAGATATTTTATCGTCAAGCCCCGCGAATTTTTCGTTGGAAGTTTTAAGTCGGCTCAGTTGCGTTTCGAGTTCGAGATTGCGTTTTTCGAGCGCGTTCACATACTTTATTCCGCCGTCCTCCGTCCTCTTTTTGAGCCTTGCGAGTTCCTCGCGATCTTCGCGCTCGGCGCGCTCGAAAAGTTCAAATGAGTCTACCCCCCCCCATTTTTTTCCGTACATTTCCACAAGATATGCCTGCAAATAGGCTGCCGTCGCCAACATGCCCGTAAGGTTTTCGTTTGTAAGTTTTTCGGCTTTCTTGCGCTCGGAGAATCCTTGTTTTTTGTATGACATGAGGAAGTCGTACAGGGCTACTGCCTCCGCGAAATTCTTGTCCATGCGCAAAACGTTAGTAAGAGTCAGGTCGGATTGCACCTTGTTCGCCTTGGACACCTCGACCATAATGGGCATACGAAGATAGAAATTTATCGACTGCATGAGTTTTTCGACGCGTTTGAGCAGTTCGGCGTTAGCGTCGCCCACGCGACTGTCGGAAATGTGTATATTTACATAAAGTCGCCTGCCGCCGAGCGATACGGCCCTTTCGGTCCCGTATTCCGCGCCATACTCCTTGCTTTCGGCGATCTTCGCATACTTGTGCGCAACAAAGTCCTTTGCCGTGCATAGGAGCGTATAAAGGAACCTGTTTTCGTAGGTGGCATAATCGTTAAGGCGCTCCACCGAATACATTTTATCGGGTACGATCTCGTCCTCCGAACGCTCTATGTTTACATAGTCGCTGTGGCGGGCAAGGTGCATGATCGATTCCTTTGACACCTTTTTTATCTTTTCTATGGGCAGCACCTCGCCGTTGACGCGTATAAAGCGTCTTTCCTCTTCGAGCGCCTTGCCCACAAAGCCCAGCCCTTTTTCTATCGCCTCTATCCAATCCTCGTCCGCTTGCACCGTCGTTTGCGTAACGGTAACAACGGCGGGATCGGCCGAAAGCGCCTTTACGACGCTACGCATATCTTCGTCGTCTATGCCGCTCAATTGTTTAACCGCTCTTAGCAGAGCCATCGAATCAGCCATTGTCCCTCCTTACTTGGTAAGCGAACGCACATACTTTACGCAGCGTTCCATCTTGCCCTCGCCGAATACGGAATCTATGAATCGGCAAAGATCTTCCGCCTCTTCCTTGCGATAAGCTATGTTCTGCATTTCGAGTTTTCTCAAAACTTTTTTGGACAATATGTCGTCCAGAGCTTCCGTTTCCGTGCCGCCGCAGCTCACATAGACGGGCAAATACGTCTTGATCTGTTTCAGAATACGATTTCCGAACGAGATATGAAACACCTTGTCGAGATATGCGTCAAGTTCTTTGAGTTTATCGGTAAGTTGTCCCGAAACGCTCCTGCCCTTTATCGCCTGCTTTGCGAGTTCGTTGAACTTTTCGGCGGTTATGGGCACGCCGTCGGTCTTGGGCGCGGTGAACGCTTCCGCCTTGTGGTTGAGGTCGATTATCATCGTTCGGTCATATACCTTATCGGAAATGGCGAATGTCGAATCGTCGTTGTTCGCCGTTCCCAAAAACCACATATTGTCGGGAAGTTTTATCCTGCCGTTTTCGAGATCTTCGGGATCGTTGTCCCATTTATCGGACACGATCTCGATGTAGCGAAGTTCGGGATCGGGGATCTCCATTATCGAAAGAAATTCGGCGAAATAGTATTCGACGCGCGCTATGTTCAACTCATCGAGTATTGTGATGAACATATCCTTGCTGTAATTCGCCTCGTACATCTTTTGAAGCAACGGCGTTTCGTTGAAACGCTTGGTAAATTCGTTGTAGTAACCTATAAGGTCCCCGCGCTCTTTCCACATGGGCTGAACGGGGATAATTAGCGACGGATTATCGAGAAATTCGCCGAAAGCGAACGCGAGCGAAGTCTTGCCCGTGCCGGACATGCCCTGCAATATGATGAAATGCGATACGGCAAGCCCCGATACAAATTCGCGAATGGTGCGAATGTCATAGTAGAGTTCGAGCTTGTTCGCGCAAAAATTGCGGAACTGTTCGCAAAACCTTTGGAGCGACACGTCATCGACAAATCGTTTTTTTGCCGCGTCCTCTTTTTTTGCGTCCAACGCTTTCAACGTTTCGAAACGCGAAGTATGCGCGCCGTCGTTAGAGGTCTTGTCCGCCGCCGCTTGTATCTTGTCGTTAAGGGAAGCAAGACGCTTTTCGTTATACATTGCCACAACTATGATGAGCAATGACAAAATTATCATTATCGTCATATAGACGATGATGAACTTGGGTTGTCGTATCAGATCAAATACGTTTTCACTTAATAAACAGGTTCTCATGTTCTCACTTTATCTTTTTGAAATTTTTTTTATTACATTGCCTTTTCGCAATGTTATAATGACTGAGTTTTGCGCGGATCATCATATATGACGTGGCGATCGCGATAGGTATTATTACGAATACGATAGTCCCGCCCCACATGAATACCGAATCCACGGTAGGTCGCGGCGCGCCGACAAGCAAAATGAAAAAACTCATAGTAAAAACAAACAGCGCGGCGGGCAAAATATATTTAAGGTACTTGTACCACTTGAAATGTTCTCGCAAAAAATATACATAGACGCCCGACAAAACGAGTTCGGCAACGATAAATAACGTAAGCGTGCGTTTTGCGGCGGTCAAAGAGAACAATTTCAACATTATGTACTGCAAATTCATCGAAAGCGGCACGGTGGCGGCTATCACCGCTAAGGCGCACAATACTTTGATCGCGATCCAAAGGATCTTTTCCTTGTTTAAAGTAAACTTCGGCTTTTGCGCTTTTTTTACGGGCGCGATCTCCGCCGTTCGTTCCCTTATCTTTTGTATATTCTTGCCAAGCGTCACGGCAACGACTATCGGGAGCGAAAGAAAAAAATAGAACGGCCAGGAAATCACCGCTTTGACTTCGCCCGAACCGATATAAAAGCCCTTGCTCGCACGATATGCGAACGTGGCTATTATCCATATGAGCATTACTCCCGCAAATACAAAAGCGACCGACATCAATGTCGGCCACAATACTTTCCCTTTTAAGGTCCCAAGGGACAACGTTTTTACGGCCTTTTTTACTACTATCGGTAAAATAAATGCACAAAATAACACCTCGAACATTATCCCCGATATGAGCCATAAAACCCAATACATAAATTATCCCTTTATCAATTTATCGTAAAAGCGAACGTATCAACGCGCTTATTGTCGAATTATTATATCATTTATAAGCGTCAAAGTCAAGCAAAAACCGTTCGTATTTCCCCTTTTCCGTATTTTTGAGCATATACATTATATATGCCGATTTATTTACAGTATAAGGCAACGAAGTTGACAAAAAGGACGGCTGCCCGTCCTTTTTTTCGGTCAAAATAAAATTATTTTACACGCTCCATGTATGTCCCCGTGCGGGTGTCCACTCTGATCTTTTCGCCCTGGTTGATGAACAAAGGAATCTGAATGCTCGTGCCCGTTTCGAGTTTTGCGGGTTTGTTGCCCGCCTTGGAGGTATCGCCCTGTATTCCCGGTTCGGTTTCCGCAACGACGAGTTCCACAAAGTTGGGAGCCTCGACGCTGAACGCATTGCCCTTGTAAAACTGAACGGTAGCCATCATCTCTTCCTTTATATATTTGAGAGCCTCGGCGCAAACGTCATAGTTCAAGGGGATCATTTCAAACGACTCCATATCCATGAAGTAATAGAGGTCGCCGTCGTTATAGGAATATTGCATTTCCTTGCGCTCTATATGAGCGAGCGGATATTTATCCGACGGGTTGAACGTCTGTTCGAGAACTTGTCCCGTGACTACGTTCTTTATCTTAGCCCTCACGAATGCTGCGCCCTTGCCCGGCTTTACATGTTGGAAATCCACGATAACGTATACTTTACCATCTATTTCCAAGGTAACGCCTTTTCTGAAATCTCCTGCTTCTATCATAAATCTTCTCCTTATAAGTTGATATTTTTATCGAAATTGGTCAAATTCAACAAGCCGTCTTCCTTTACGACCGCCAGATCTTCGATCCTGACGCCGCCGAGCCCCTCGTAATATACGCCCGGTCCGATCGTAACTATCATATTGGGTTCGAGCGCAATGTCGGAATTGGGTCTTATCCTCGGAAATTCCCGAAGTTCGAGCCCGACGCCGTGTCCGAGGGAATGACCGAATCCCTCTCCGAATCCGTGCGCGGTGATATATTCGCGGGCAAAAGAATCTGCTTCGTGACAGGTCATACCCGCCTTGATGTTGGCGAGCGCGTACTCCTGCGCGTCGCGAACGGTCTTGTGTATCCTTTCCATTTTATCGCTCGGAGAGCCGACGCAAAAAGTTCGCGTCATATCCGAACAGTACCCGTCCACAGTCGCTCCGACGTCCACAAGCACCATGTCGTTCTTTTCGAGTTTGCGTTTGCCCGCTCTGTAATGGGGATAGGCTCCGTTTTCGCCGAAAGCCACTATCGGTTCGAACGCCGCGCCCTCCGCGCCGAGCATTTGCATTTCGTAAATGATATTCGCCACCACTTCGCGCTCGGTCACGCCCGGTCTTATTATGGATATGACCTTGTTGAGAGCCTTTTGCCCTATCTGTTGCGCCGACGCGATCTTTTTTATTTCGTCCTCGGTCTTTATCGAACGCTCTTTTAAGATATAGTCCGATATAGGCTCGAGTCTGAAAGCCCCGCACGCCGCTTGCAATTTCGCGAACTGCGAAACGGTCATCGACTTATCCTCGTATCCCACCGTTTCGGCGTTCATTCTTGTAAGCTGCTCATTGATGCTCTCGTATAAATCATCGGAGGAAGCGAGAACGACGTCCCAGCCGTCAAGCGCTTTGCTTACGCTGCCGTAATAGCGAAAATCGGTCAAAAAGATTCTTTTGTTTTCTTGCAAGATAACGCAACCGAAAGACGTATTTACCGAAGAAAAATAATATCGGTTCACGCTCGAAAACAACACCAAAGTGTCCGCTTTATCGCCAAACATATTTTTTGTCCTCCCCATAATTTTTTTATTTGCGATCTGAGGTGCAAAGCGACCTTATGATACAGTATAGCACAAATTTCGGAATTAGTAAACCTTTTTATGACAGTTTTTCATAAATAATGCGTCTTCCGCCATTGTTTGGTCGGACTCGCAAACTATATACGGCGTAAGACCGTAATCGTCTATAAGTTCGGCGAGCGGTTCGTACTGCGGCCCGTAAACCTCGTCCTCGAACGTGAGATGCTTTATCTCGCCAGACGCCCCGTACATTATCTTTGAAAAGTGTATGTGCATATTTTCGGTCTTGTATCTGCCCAATTTTTCGCCGCACAGATCGATGATGCGTTTGTAATCGTCCTTGCCCTTTATGCCGCCCCGCATATAGCTGTTGATATGACCGAAATCGAAGCACGGAATGAGCCTGTCGTCAAGCGTGCAAAAGTCGATTATCTCCTCCGCCGTGCCTATCTGATTGAGTTTGCCCATTGTTTCGGCGGCAAGCAGAAATTCGCCGCTCAATTTGCTCATCATCATTGCTATATTGTCCTTTGCGCGCGCGACCGCTTCCGCCCTCGGCGCTTTTCCGCATGAGGCGGGGTGAAAGACGACTCTGTTTCCGCCCATTTTCTTTATCGCGTCCACAGACTGACTTATGTACATTATCGACTTCTCTATCATTTCGGGGTCGGGATTGGCAAAGTTGGTATAATACGGAGCATGAGCGCTTATGGCTATGTCGTATTTAGCGAACTCCTCTTTTATCTTTGCGGCGGTCGCGTCCGAAATGCTCACGCCCCGCCCGAACGAATACTCAAAAGCGTTGAGCCCTTTTTTGTACAGCCATTCGGCTTCTTCGTATGTATGATCATGCCCCTCTTCGTAAAAGGATCGCGAATTTCCCGATGGTCCTATTCTGAGCATAAAGCCTCCTTTATATCCTTTTGTATTTGTTCGCCGAGCTTTTCGCCGCTCTCGAACTTGTATATCGGTCGAAGGTAATCGATAAAATCTATTTCGATATTCTTATCGTACAGATCGCCCTCGAAGTCTATAAGCATCGCCTCTATCGTGACGGAATTTTCGTTGAATGTAGGTTTGCCGCCCATGTTCACGACCGCCGTATAACTTTCCGAAATTCCCTCGATAAATACTCTCGCCTTGTATACGCCCTCGCGCGGCAAAAAGCCGTCGTGACAAATATTGGCTGTTGGGATCCCGAACTTTCGCCCCACCGCTCTGCCGTGCACGACCTTGCCCCGCATAAAATATGGCTTTACCAAAAGTTCGTTCGCTTTCGCCACGTTTCCGCCGATCAAAAGCGCCTTTATTCGGGAAGTGGACACCTTTTCGCCGCCGATCTCATAGCACGGCATGATATGGCAACAGATCCCCTTTTGCGTCGCATGATCGGCAAGGATCCGCGCGTCGCACTTTGCGTCCTTACCGAAAGTGTAGTCGTATCCGCAAAAGAACGCGCATATATCCGACCTCGAAGTAAGCCTGTCGAGGAACGCTTTTCCCGACAGATTTTTGATCTCTTCATTGAATATGTCAGACATAACAAGGTCGGCGCCCGCCTCTCGCAACAATTTTTGCCTGTCGTCGAAGCAATACAGGCTGTCGAACAAGCCTATCCTATCCTCGCGAAAGGTGTATACGGCGCAAAGCGCATCGTGCTTAGCCGCATATTCCGCGCACCTATGTATGAGTTCACGATGACCCGCATGCACGCTGTCGAAATATCCGAGGCATAACGCTATCTTCTTATTCATGATTCCCTCAAATACGTCTTGACGGCAAGTATTCCGTTTTTCGATTCGCCTATGCCGAACAGTTCCCCCTTGCAGAACACGAGGAATCGCCCGTCCCTGTCAAGTTTTATCTTTCTTCCGTTGCATATGTCCTTGTAATATCCGTCGGGCAAAATCAGATCTTCAAGCCCGCAGAGCGCTTTTTCGACGGGTATCAACTTTTCTTCGGTAAGTTCGTCCAATGCGACGGACTCCGATATATCGAAGTTGCCGCATCTGGTGCGCTTGATCGCCGTCATAACGGCATATGTGTCAAGGCTGTGCGCAAGGTCGCGGCATATCGATCGGATGTATGTGCCGCTCGAACAGTGAATCCTTACCGTCAGCTTGCTCCCGATCAGATCTATAGGCTCGAAATCGAATATCTCTATTTCGCACGGTTTGAGTTCGAACTGCTCGCCGCTGCGCGCCATATCGTACGCCTTGCGACCGCTCACTTTTTTTGCGCTGTACTTGGGCGGATATTGCATTTGCCTGCCTATAAAACTCTTTATCTTTTCCGATATGTCTTTTATGGACGGAACGACGCCGCCGTCATGTATCACGACGCCCTCGCCGTCCAGCGTATCGGTTTCATGTCCGAAAGTAAATTCCGCTTCGTAAACCTTATCTTTGCCGAGAAAGTAATCAAAAAGGCGCGTCGCTTTGCCCACGCCCAATATAAGTACGCCCTCGCCTTGCGGATCGAGCGTCCCCATATGTCCGACCGCGCGCGTATGTAAGATCCTTTTTGTCCTGACCACCGCGTCCGAACTCGTTATGCCTTTCGGCTTGTATAAATTGATAACTCCCGTCATACCATTCCGTCCGTGATCGCCTTGACTATCCTTACCAAAACGTCCTCATACGATCCGCACACCACGCAGCCCGCGGCTTGAATGTGTCCACCGCCCCCAAAGACCGCAGCGCATTCCGCAACGTTAAAGCCTTTGCTTCGGAAGCTGACCTTGTATTTATTTTCGGGTTGCTCTGTCATGCACACCGCTATCTTTACGCAGCCGATATCCATCGCAAGGTCTATGAGCCCCTCGGTATCGGCAAGTTTGCAATTCGTTTCGATAAGGTCATTCGGTCTTATGGAAATCACGCATATCGAATCGTCGGCGAAAAATCTCATGGACTCGATCGCTCTGCCTATGAGTTTTGTCTTGTCGACGGTCTTGGAGCGATACAATGCAATGTTGATATTGTACGCGTCGGCGCCGCATTTCATAAGTTCGGACGCAAGGTCGAAAACGTTATGAGTGACATTGTTATGCATAAAGTGCCCCGTGTCCGTGGACAGCCCTATATACAAATAGGACGCGACGGTCTTGTCCACCTTGTTTTCGGCAAGAAGAATTTCCGACAATATCTCGCAAGTGCTCGACTTTTGCGGAAAGACATAGTTGCTGTCCGCAAAACCGTTGTTGGTTATATGGTGGTCGAATTGAATACTCTTGATCTTTTTGAGCAATTTATGATATTTGCCCATACGGAGTTCGTCGCCGCAATCCACAACAAGCAACAGATCGTGTCCGCCCGTATTTTTGTTTATTATATCGAAATCGGGCATAAAGGCATAATGTTCGGGCAATTCGGAATCGTATACCACTTCGGCGATCTTGCCCTCGTTTTTCACGACGTGATACAAAGCAAGACCCGCGCCGAGGCAATCGCCGTCGGGACGCATATGTCCCACTATCAACACTTTGTGCGCCGCGGCTATGCTATCAATCAGCTCCATTCTTCTTCAATCCCTCTAAAATAGCGTCTATCTTTTCGCCGTATTGCATGGAAGTGTCGAGTTGAAAATTGAGTTCGGGCACAGAGCGAAGTTCGCGATATTCGTTTCTGATCTCGTGTCTTATAAAGCCCGCGCAACTCTTCAACGCCGCGAGAGTTTCCTCGGCGTCGCCGCCGAAACAGCTGACATACACCTTTGCCGTTTCAAGATCGCGGCTGACTTTGACCTCCAAAACACTTACCATAGAAGTAATTCGCGGGTCCTTTAACCTGCGAATTATCTCCGAAATGCTCTTTTGCAGTTCACTGTTTACTCTGTCTACTCTGAAATTCATCTATCTTCCTTTATGCCTTTATTTCTTCGAGGACATAAACTTCGAGTTCGTCCTCTTCCTTTATATCGTTGAAGTTCTCGATACAAATACCGCATTCATAGCCGACGCCCACTTCCTTTACATCGTCTTTGAAACGTTTTACCGTTTCGATCACGCCGTCGTGTATCATCTCGCCCGCGCGATAAACTCTCACCTTGGCGTTGCGCTGTACCTTGCCGCTAAGCACATAGCTGCCCGCGATCATGCCGACGCCCGTGATCTTGAACACGTTGCGCACCTGCGCCTTGCCTATAACGACCTCTTGATATTTCGGTTCTTCGAGCCCTTTTACGAGCCTTTCCATATCCTCGATCGCCTCGTAAATGACGCGATAAAGCCTTATATCCACGCCGTTCTTTTCAGCCAAAGCGCGCGATTCGTTGTCCGGTCTGACATTGAAGCCTATGACGATCGCGTTGGAAATGCCCGCAAGCATTAGGTCGGATTTGTTTATGGCGCCCACGCCCGCGTGGATCACACGCACCTTGACGTCCTCTCCTTCGAGTTTTAAGAGCGAAGTCTTTAACGCTTCCACCGAGCCCTGAACGTCCGCCTTGATTATAAGGTTGAATTCTTTCATCTGACCTTCGTTCAACTTGTTCATCATGTCGTCGAAGGTCACCTTTTGTCCCGCGTTGGCTTGCTCGTTTTTGAGTTTGGCGTTGCGTTCGTCTATTATCTGTCTTGCGGTCTTTTCGTCGTCCACGACATAAATGCCGTCGCCTGCGGAGGGCACGTCGTTGAATCCGAGCACCGATACGGGCATGGACGGTCCCGCTTCCTTGATATTGCGTCCCTTGTCGTCGGTCATCGCGCGCACGCGTCCGAATGTCAAGCCCGAAACAACGAAGTCGCCAACTCTGAGCGTTCCGTTCTGGACGATGACGTTAGCGACAGGTCCCTTGCCTTTGTCGAGTTTGGCTTCCAAAATGGAGCCCTTCGCCTTTCGCTTGGGATTGGCGCGATAGTTGTTGTATTCCGCTACGAACAGGATCATTTCGAGCAATTTGTCTATGCCCTGTCCCTGCTTTGCCGAAATGGGCACCATGATCGTATCGCCGCCCCATTCCTCGGTGACAAGTCCGTATTCGGTGAGCTGCTCCTTGATCCTTTCGATGTTAGCGCCCGGTTTATCTATCTTGTTGATGGCGACTATGATGGGAACGTCCGCCGCCTTGGCGTGATTTATCGCCTCGATAGTCTGAGGCATTACGCCGTCGTCAGCCGCTACTATGAGCACGGCTATATCGGTGACTTTCGCACCGCGGGCACGCATTTCGGTAAACGCCTCGTGTCCCGGCGTGTCGAGGAAGGTTATCTTCTCGCCCTTGATAGACACGGAATACGCGCCTATATGTTGCGTAATACCGCCCGCTTCGCCCGCAACGACCGAAGTTTTTCTTATCGCGTCGAGAAGAGAAGTCTTGCCGTGATCGACGTGACCCATTACGGTGATGACGGGAGGACGCTTTACGAGATCTTCCTCCTTATCCGCCTCTTCGTGCGCCTCTTCGAGTTGAGCCTCCATGGTCTTGTCGAGTTTGAGTTCGAGTTCGACGCCCAATTCGTTGGCGACAAGTTCCATGGTCGGGAAATCGACTACGCTGTTTATGTTTGTCATAATACCGAGGATCATGAGCTGTTTGATGATCTCTTGCGCCGTTTTGCCTATTTTTTCGCTCAAAATCTTGACCGTGAGGTTTTCGGTAGTGATGACCGCTTTTTCTATCTTTGTGGGAGTGAACGTGGGAACTGCCTTGGGCTTCTTGTTTTTGAGTTTGCGCGTGCCCATGCGCTCTTCGCCCACGTCGTCCTGAATAAAGCCCTTGCGTATCAAAGTACGCTTGTTCATCGTCTTTTTGTCCTCGGGCTTATGGTCCTTGTGCTTATTGTCGAAAGACTTGGAACGCTGCTCCTTTACTATGGGCATATCCATTTTTGCCGCGCTCTTGGACGGTTTGGAAAGCTTTTGCGCTCCCTGCGGTTTGCCGTCTGCAAGTTTGCGCGCGCCCGTCTGTTGTTGCTGACGCGGTTGCGCATTGCCCCTGCGCGCGTCCTTTACGGGCGGCACGGGCTTCGGAGGCGGAACTATTACGCCGCGCACATAACTCGGCACCTTTTTTGTTTCGGAAACGGGCGCGGAAGAAACGGCGTCCTTTACGGGCTCCTTTTCTTTTTTGGGCGGCTCGACGTTTTTTACCGTTTTTACCGTTTCGACGTTCTTTACGGGTTCGGGCTCCGCGGGTTCGCGCTGCGGCTTAGTCGGCTCAGTTACGGGCGGTTCATTTTCGACGTTTGAAGGCTCCTCGGGCAAAGTTACGACTTCGTCCTCGAACTTTGTTTCTTTTTCCTTCATAGACGCGCGATAAGATGTAAGCTGCTCGTCAATCCTACGCTTAATGTCCTTTATGTCCGCAAGCAAAGCATTGAGCTCGCTGCCTTGCGCCAACATAGCTTTGAGGCGCCTTACGTTTTCGTATTTTACGGCATCCTTTTCATTTTGCGTGTTATGATTTTGAGTAGTCAATTAAATTTCCTCCGACATGATAAGTGAATAATCATCTGTTATATATTTTATTATCGCTTCGGACATTTGCTTATTCGCAACGCCGATAACTTTGCAATTTTTTTTGTGGACAATGTCTTCCAATTTTACGGTGAGCGTTTCTATCGCAGGCACCTTGTTTTTGAGCGCCAATTCTTTTACTTCGGCTTTTCCGCGCTCGCTGAGCGAATTGCAGAAAACGATAAGATATCTTTTTCGCTTTCCCTCTTCGAGTTCGTCGAGCCCGTAAATAAGTTTGTTCGCCTTTACGGCAAAACCTATAAGCGTTGCGACCTTGTCACTCATTTATCTTCTCTCCGATCGCGGAATATATTTCGTCGGGCACTTCGCATTTGAACGCCTTGTTAAGGAGCCTGCGACCGACGAGCTTTTTTATACATTCCGAATCGAGGCAAACGTATGCGCCCCTGCCCGCAGCTTTGAACGACGCGTCCAGCGCTATATTCCCGCCGTTTTTGACGACGCGGATAAGTTCGTCCTTACTTTTCATCTGTCTGCACGCGACGCACATTCTCAAAGGAGCCTCTTTCATTCCTTTTCTCCGAGCGGAGCGGGCTCTTCGAGGTCGCCGAGTTCTCCGAGATCGCCGAGTTCGGATCCGAGTTCCGTTTCGGGTTCGGCGGCGACTTCCTCGGGCTTAACGACCGTGTCGCTCATTTTGCTCTTGATATAGCTGCTGTAAGACTTGACGTCTATCTTCCAGCCCGTAAGACGTGCGGCAAGGCGAGCGTTCTGACCGTCCTTGCCTATCGCAAGACTGAGCATATTGTCGTCGACTATGACTCTTGCCGAATGATCGTCGTCGTTGACTTCCACCATGGAAACCTTGGCGGGACTGAGCGCGCGCGCTATAAATTCGAGCGCATCGCTGTGCCACTGTATGATATCTATCTTTTCGCCGCCGAGTTCGGACACGATAGCGTTGACTCTCATGCCTCTGTTGCCCACGCAAGCGCCGATGGGATCGATACTGCCGTCCTCGCAATATACCGCCATTTTGGTCCTGTATCCCGCCTCGCGGACGATCGCTTTGATCGTCACAAGTCCCGCGGCGATCTCGGGCACCTCTATCTCGAAGAGGCGTTTTACAAAGCCCGCAACCGTTCGGCTGACCATGATCTGAGGTCCGCGCGCGCCCGCCTTTATCTTCTTGACATAGACCTTTATCCTGTCGCCTACGTTAAAGCGATCGTTGGGCGCCTGATCCTGCGGCATAAGCAAGGCTTCGAGTTTGTTTATCTCGACATAAACGTTTTTGCCGTCTATACGCCTTACCACGCAGGTGATGAGTTCGCCCTCTTTTTGAGAAAGTTCGCTGTATGCAAGTTCGCTTTCCACCTCGCGGAGTTTTTGCATTATGACCTGCTTGGCGGTTTGCGCGGCTATGCGTCCGAAGTCCTTTGCGACCACCTTTTCCGCGACCTTATCGCCGATCTTGTACTTTTTGTCTATAAGTCTTGCGTCTTCAAGACTGATCTGCGTTTCGCTGTCGGTCACTTCCTCGACGACTTCCAGATACGCTATGATGTCGATAGTATACTTTTCGGGATCGAGTCTGACTTCGACCGCTTTCGCGTCGCCCGTATGCTTTTTGTAAGCGATAACAAGAGCCGTTTGCAAAGCGTCGATAAATACTTCCTTTTTTATTCGCTTTTCCCTTTCGAGATCGTCAAGCGCAAGAAAAAAGTCCTGACTTTTCATTAGATTTGTTCCTCCTGCCTATTCAAATTTTACAAGCGGCCTCACATACGCCGCCTTTGCGCATTCTATCACGACTTCGTTTCCGTCGCAAACGACGGTAAAAGTGTGTTCGCTCTTTTCTTTAAGCACGCCCTCGTATATCTTTTTACCCTTTAAGGGCGCAAAAAGTTTGACTTCCACTTCCTCGCCGTAGTTGCGTTCGAAGTCGCGTTGAGTTTTGAGCGGTCTGTCCAGCCCGGGCGACGAAACGTTGAACGAGTACGGCTCATTGCCCGTGGGATCGAGTTCGTCCATGACGGGATCGAGCGCGCGGCTCACCTTTTCGCAATCGTCGAGATCGACTCCGCCCGGCTTATAGATATACACGGTAAGAGTCATTTGCCCGTATTGCTTTGCATATTCGACGTCCACAAGTTCGTAGCCCATGTCGGCAAGAACGGGCGTTACGGCATTTTTTGTCAGTTCGACCACTTTCATTTTGCACCCATAAAGCAGAGAGCGAACCAAAAGGTTCACTCTCAGCACGCTTAATAACATAGTTATTATATCACAATTACAACGCATTTGCAACTGTTTTGGGGTAAAAAGGCTTGATTTTTTAACGCAATTTTAATTTTTTCGCAACTTTTCCGCCGATAACGAGGTCATTTCATACAAGCGGCAAGTTTTATGAATATCTTTGCGGTGGTCACCGCGTCCGAAACGGCTCGGTGCGCTTCCTCGTTGACAAAGCCGAAAGTTTTCGAAAGGAAGTCGAGGGTATATTTGCTCAGCCCCGGATAAAACTTCTTCGCCAAAAGCATTGTGTCGAGCTGGTCGTTTTCGAAATATATGTTCATAGGCTCGGCTTTGGCTCTGAGAAAGGGGACGTCGAACTGTATGCTGTTTTGTCCCACCATGGTCGCGCCGTCGCAAAATTTATAGAAATCGGGCATTACTTCCTCGATAAGCGGCTTGCCCTTTACGTCGGCGTCGGTAATGTGCGTAATGCCGACGATCTTTTCGGGAATAAGACATTCGGGATCGACGAGCGTCGAAAATGTTTGGGTCATAACTCCGTCCTCGATCTTGACCGCGCCTATCTCGATTATCCTGTCGTTTATCCTGTCGAGCCCCGTCGTTTCGAGGTCGAACACGACGAACTTCTTGCCTATAAGGAATGGCGGCGTTTCTTCTTTTTGTCTGAAAATGTCGTCCTGCTCGTAATTTTCGTACGGGACGGGGGTTATCCGAGCGTATCGGTCGGGAACGACCATGCGCGCGCGATTGACGACGAAATCTTTTGGCAAGGTGCAAAGCGATATGAACCTTACTCTGTACGAAAGCGATGTTTCGCCCTTGAACGTGTTCGATTCGACGGTGCCGAACGCCACGATCTCCTTTCCGTCGCCGAGCAGCCTTATCTTATCAAGCGACTTCTTTGTCGGGAAATATATGCAATTCACCGAGCCCGTAAAATCTTCGAGGCGGAATTTGAAGAAATATTTCTGCTCCGAGTCGCCCTCTTTCATGGCGCGCTTGCGTTCGGTAAAATCCTTTATCGTGCCGCACAGCACTATGCCGTCGCCCTGACGAACGTCCGCGATATAGCCCGGGCGCTCGTAAATGGGATCGCCTATGAACGATTCGACGTTGGTCACCTTTATCTTGCGCCCGCCCTCATAGTCGTAAACGAGCTTTTTTTCGGGGATATAAACGTCGATATCCTCGTTTTCGAGTTCCGTTTCTTCCAAATCGAGCGAAATTTTTTCGCAATAATTGTTGAAGATGAAATTTTTTATCTCGCCGAAAATGTTTCGGCTTCGTATATATTCGCAAACCGCGGACGGCGCCTTTAAGGTGACCTTTATCTCGTCCTCGATACGGTCGAACTGAAAATTCCCGCTCTTTATGTTGTGCTTTATGAGCGGGTACTTTTGCAAAAAGCCCAAAAGCGCATATGTAAAATATGCCTCGTCGAAATAACTCTTCTTTATCTTTACCCTGACCTTGAACATGACGCCCAAGATCTTATTCGAGCACGTTTCGATGAGTTTTATATCGTCCGTGAGCGCCTTTTCCTTTTCTTCGGGGCAAACCAAAACGATTTCAAGCGTATCCTGCCTGATATTGACGTTCAATTCGGAAAGGCGCACGTCGGACATATCGAGCCCCGTGCTTTCCGCAAGTTTACCCAAAAAATCGTTCACCTTTTCGTATGCTCCGCGATCATTCTTCTGAGTTCGGGCAAAATATCGCACATGGGAATGGTCTTGTATACTTTGCCCTTTGTAAACAAGACAGCCTTATCGCCGCCGCCCGCGACTCCGAGATCGGCGTCCTTCGCCTCGCCCGGTCCGTTGACGACGCAACCCATTATCGCTATTTTGAGAGGAAAATCAATGTCCTTTGTTTCCTCACGCACCTGCCTTACTATCTCGGGCAAGTCATATCCGCACCTCGAACAGGTCGGACAGGAAATTATCTCGCAATAATTTTTGTCAAGTCCCACCGCGCGCAAGATCTTCTTTGCCGCTATCACCTCGCTTACGGGATCGCCTGTCAGCGAAACGCGTATCGTATCGCCTATCCCGTCGGCAAGCAACGCGCCTATTCCTATCGCCGACTTTATCGTGCCGTATTCCGCGTCGCCGCTTTCGGTCACTCCGAGGTGGAGAGGATAGCCGCACCTGTCGCTGAGAATGCGATTGGCTTGTATCATTACGCGCACGTCGCTCGACTTAGCCGAGATAACGATGTCGTCAAAGCCGAACTTTTCCAAAAGCGCGACGTGTCTTAGCGCGCTTTCCGCAAGGGCTTCCGCTCCGCGTCCGACGGCTCCCTTTTCGAGCGAGCCTCCGTTGACTCCTATGCGAATGGGAGTGCGATTGCTTTTGCACGCCGCGACGAGTTCGTGCACCTTATCCTCTCCGCCTATGTTTCCGGGATTTATACGCACCTTGGCAAAGCCTATGTCACTGCATTTTATCGCAAGTTTATAATCGAACTGTATGTCGGCGACAAGAGGCGCGTCGAACCGCCTCAGATATTCTCTGCACGCGTTCACTTCCTCGTCGTTACTTACCGCAAGACGTATAATGTCGCAGCCCGCGTCGATCAGACCGCGTATCTGTTTGCAAGTGGCGTCGATATCCGCGGTCTTTGTGTTTGTCATAGACTGGACGGTTATTCTGTTTCCCCCGCCTATAAGCAGGTCCTTTATCTTTACTGTTTTGATCATAGCACGGACATTATTATGTTGACAACGTCCAGAATGATGACCAGACTGAACAAAACTATAAGACCGACAAAATGTATCTTGTTCTCTATGTCGCGATTTATGGGCTTGCCGCGCACCCATTCGATTATCGTGAACACCACTTTGGCGCCGTCGAGCGCGGGAATGGGGAACAAATTGAATATTCCGAGATTGGCTGCTATGAGCGGCAACAACAAGAGCAGATATGCCCAATTCTGCATGCCGTAATTTGCTATCTGATTTACGGTGCCTATCGGACCGCTCACCTGATTTATGGGCACCTTGCCCACTATGAGATCGCCGAACGTTCCGAGAATAAGCCATGCCAGCTTGCCCGTATAAGGCACACAATACTTGAACGCGTCGCCTATGCTCGCCTTTTCCTGCAAAAGCGATATTCCCATGCCGACGGGATAAACGATGTTGCCGTTCTCGTCCTTGGGAAGTTCCGATCCGCTCTCCGACGGGCTTCCGTCGAATTCGTAATTGGGGTCGTATTTATGAAGCGTGACATTTACCGACATTTCCTCACCGTTTCTCAGCACTACGACTTCGATAACGTCGCCGTCGCTTTTGCCCGCCATCTCATCCTGAATGGAGTGATAGAAATCTATTTTTTGTCCGTCTATGGACACGATCTTGTCGCCCGCTTGCAATGTGTATCGAGTTTCGGGCTCGACGCTTTGATATACGCTTTGAACGCTCGCTCCGCCCACCGCGCCGAAAGCTATAAAGATGAACGAAAACACTATCGCCGAAAGCAGGTTGAATACGCCGCCCGCCATAAGCACTATTATGCGTTTCCAGGGGGGCTGATCGTTGAACTTCTTTTCCGTTCTCTCCGTCGCGTTATCTTCCGCTCTTACTTCGGCGCCTTTCGCCGCCTCGCCGTCTTTCGCTTTTGCCCCTGTTTCGGTCGCCGTTTCGTCCGACGATCTTACGCTCTCTTTCATCTTTTCGGGCGCAAGAATTTTTTCGTCGTCCCCCTCGCCCGCAAAGGCGCAATAACCGCCGAGCGGCAACCAGCGTATCGAGAACGCCTCGCCGTTCTTTTTCTTTTTAGTAAAGATCTTCGGTCCGAATCCTATCGAAAACTCCTCGATCTTGAATCCGAGTATCTTACCTGCGATATAGTGTCCGAACTCATGAATGGTTATCATAAGCAGAAGTATCATTATAGCAAGTATGATATACAGAACTTTGATGATGAATTGCATTTCTTCTCCCTATAAATTATTCATATAAATCTTGTTTTTTATCTCCTCGTGCAAACGGACGATCTCGTCTATGGAATCGATCTCGCGCACGTCCGACGAATACAATTCGCGCTTTACTATCTCCGCTATGTCGGTAAACTTTATGCGCCTCTCGCAAAACAATTTTACCGCCGCTTCGTTGGCAGCGTCGAGCGTCGCACCTGTCGAGCCGCCCTTTAAGATACAATATTTGCCGAGGCAGGGCGCAAAGAACACGTCCTCGCGCTTATTCAAAAAAGTAAGCGGTCTGTCGAACGCAAATTCCTTTATCCCGCACGGCGTCCTTTGCGGATACGAGAGCGCGATCGAAATGGGCAGCCGCATATCGGGCTCGGACAGTTCCGCAAAAATCGCGCCGTCTTTCATTATCACCATCGAGTGTATGACGCTTTCGGAATGAACGACATAATCTATGTTCGTTGTGTCGAAAAGCCACCTCGCCTCTATGAGTTCGAGCGCTTTGTTCATCATCGTCGCGCTGTCGATGGATATCTTTTTGCCCATTTTCCAATTTGGGTGGACAGCCGCTTGTTCGGGCGTGATTTCGTCGAGTTCTTCCTTGCTCATGCGGTAATATCTGCCGCCGCTTGCCGTGAGAACTATCTTTTGCACTTCGCCGCCCGCTCTGAGGCACTGCCATACCGCCGAATGTTCGCTGTCCACGGGCACTATTTCCGCACCGCAACGTTTCGCCTCTTTCATTATTATATTACCTGCGGAAACAAGACATTCCTTGTTGGCGAGAGCGATCCTTTTGCCTCTCCTTATTAGCCGCATCAGGTCATACAGAGCGTCGGCTCCCACCACCGAAAACAATACGGTATCGCAATCATAGCAAAGTTCGACCGCCTCTCGTCCCACGGCGACTTTCGCGCCTACATTAGATAATTTGTCCTTGTTGTACGCGCTTTCGTCCAAAAGCCCTATCGCGCTCGGGCGGAATTTCTCCGCTTGTCGGACAAGAAGATCGAGATTGCCGTGAGCGATAAGGACGTCCGCTTTAAAGTCGCGCTCGTTTGCACCTATGAAGTCGAGCGCCTGCGTGCCTATCGAACCCGTGCTGCCGAAAATAGCTATCTTCTTCATATCGCCATCAATATGGACGCGTACAAAAACAGCGTCACGCCGCCTATAATGAGCCCGTCTATCCTGTCCATGACGCCGCCGTGTCCCGGGAGAAGATTGCCGTAATCCTTGATCCCCACTATGCGTTTGATAAACGAGGCGAAGATATCGCCGAACTGCGTGGCGAACGAACATACAGCTCCCATGCAAATAAAGTTGATACAATTCGCAAGTCCCGGCATGAACGCGCCCATTCCGAGATATTCGCCTATCGCCGTTCCCGAAATAAAGAACATCAGCACGCCGCCCAGCGTTCCGCCTATCAATCCTCCGATGGCGCCCGATATGGTCTTGTTGGGGCTTATTTTGGGACAAAGTTTTTTGCCCTTAACTATGCTGCCCACGAAATACGCGAACGTGTCGGTAAGCGGAGCCGAAACAAACAATATGAGTATCATATTGGCCCTGTACGGATCGGGAAAATGATTGAATCCGAGCAAATACATGAGCGCGGACACGGGATATACGAGCACGAACATGGTCGAAACGACATTGTTTGTGCCTATCTTTTTCGAGCATAGCGAACATATGATCGCTATAAGGCACATAACGAGCATTATGCAATAAAACGACGTTATTCCGCCTATATCGAACACCGTTTGCGCCACCATATAAGCAAGATAGCCGAATATGACCGTAAGACTTACCAATATTACGAGCGGACGCGGGAATTTTTTGGATATCGCGTTGCAAACTTCGAGCGACGCGATCTGCGCCAAAAAGATAACGAGCGCGTCGAAAAACGCCCAATGCACTTTGAGCGTCAGAAAAATAAAAGTCGCAAATACGACAAAGATGACGCTCCCCGTTATCACTCTCTTTTTTATATCTTTCATTTGCCGAATCTTCTGTCCCTTTTATAATATTCTCGTATGATAGCGTCCAATTCCTCTTCGGAAAAATCCGGCCAATATGTTTCGGTAAAAAACAGTTCGGTATATGCGAGTTGATACAGCATAAAGTTGCTCAGTCGCATTTCTCCGCCCGTTCTTATCAGAATGTCCGGATCGGGCTGACCCGCCGTATACAAAAAATCGCCGAACGGCTGTTTGCCCAAGCAGCTCCTGTACATATCAGCCGCGCGCAAGATCTCATCTCTGCCCCCGTAATTGAGCCCTATATTTACTACGCCGCCCGTGAGCGAACTCGTTCTTGCCACCGAATCCCTTATGACGGCTTGTATCTTTTCGTCGAAATAGGATATTTCGCCCATTACGTTGAGTTTTATATTCCTCTTTACGAGTTCGTCCGCGACCTCGTCCATACGGCTCATAAGCGAAATAAGCCCCTTTACTTCGGAAGCAGGTCTGTACTTATTTTCGGTCGAAAAAGCATAAAAGGACACATAAGGTAAAGCACGGTCGTTGCACGCGGAGGCTATGCGTATCATTGTTTTTACGCCCTCTTTGTGCCCCGAATTGCGCGGCAAATGACGCTCCGTCGCCCATCTGCCGTTTCCGTCCATGATAAAAGCTATATGTCTTGGACTGTTGTCAGATCTCAAGAATTTCCGCTTCCTTGTCCTTTAATAAGGCGTCCACCTTGGCGATATAGGAGTCCAGCGTCTTCTGCACTTCGGCGCCGTAAGCCTTTTCCTCGTCCTCGGTTATAAGATTGTCCTTTTTGAACCTTTTGATAACGTCCATTATATCGCGGCGTTCGTTCCTCAGCGTGACCTTGCTGTCCTCGGCGATCTTTTTCACCTGCTTGGTGAGTTCCTTGCGCCTCTCCTCGGTGAGTTGCGGAAAGACAAGTCTTATAACTTTGCCGTCGTTGGTGGGCGTGATGCCTATATCCGACGCCATTATCGCCTTGACCGTTTCTTTGAGCATGGACGTGTCCCAAAGCGAAATGACGAGCATTCTTGCCTCGGGAACGGTTATGTTCGCCATATTGGCGAGCGGAGTCGGCGTGCCGTAATAGTCTACCGTTATCTTATTGAGGATCTGCGGATTTGCTCTGCCTGCGCGCACCGTCAAAAACTCGCCGCGCAGATAGTCGATCCCCTTGTTCAATTTCTCCTCGTATTTATCGAATTCTTCTTTAAACTGTAAATTGGTTATTGCCATACGACCCTCCATGTTTTTTTATCTTCATATAAGTATACCAAAATTTAACGGCAGTGACAAGCGAAATCAATTGATAATCGTGCCTATTTTTTCGCCCATACCCGCGCGCACTATCGCATCGTCCTCGTTGAGCCCGAACGCCACTATGGGAATGTTGTTTTCCATACACATGGTTATCGACGTAAGGTCCATAACTTCGAGGTGGCGATTCATGACTTCCATATACGACAGCCTGTCGAGTTTCACCGCGTTGGAATTTTTGCGCGGATCGCAATCGTAAACGCCGTCGATGTTCTTCGCCATGATGAGCGCGTCTGCCTTTATCTGAGCCGCTCTGAGCGCCGCTCCCGTGTCGGTCGTGAAATACGGATTGCCCGTGCCGCACGCGAATATCACTATTCTCTTCTTTTCGAGGTGTTTGAGCGCCTTGCGCAAGATAAACGGCTCCGCGATAACGTTTATATTTATCGCAGTCTGCACTCTCGCGGGCACGCCTTTCGACTCTATCGCGTCGCAAAGAGCGAGCGCGTTGAGCGTGGTAGCCAGCATACCCATGTAATCCGCCGTGGATTTATCCATGTTTTTGCCCTGCCTGCCGCGCCAGAAGTTGCCGCCGCCCACGACCACCGCGATCTCGGTCCCCTTTTCGCGCAGCTTTACAAGCTGAGTAACAACTTTGTCCACCGTGGACTCGTCGAGTCCGTATCCGTCCTTGCCGGCGAGAGCTTCGCCGCTGAGTTTAAGTAAAATACGCTTGTACATAAGTTCTCCACCTAAAAAAAGGAACGTCAAATCGACGTTCCTTTGTGTGATTTTTTATTTGTTCTGCATTTTTGCGATCTCTTCGGCAAAATTTTCGTTTCTCTTTTCGAGTCCCTCGCCCATTACGAAGCGTGTGAACTTTTTGAGCGTTATCTTTGCGCCGAGATCCTTGCCCGTCTTTTCGACAAGCTGTCTTATGGTCACGGAAGCGTCCTTTGCGAATTCCTGATCGATAAGGCAAACTTCCTTGTAGAATTTGCCGAGTCTGCCGACGATCATCTTTTCGAGAACCTCCTTGGGCTTGTTTGCATTCTTGGGATCGTTTGCAGCCTGTATGCGCAAGATCTCCTTTTCATGCTCGACTTGCTCGGACGGAACTTCGTCGTTGTAAATATATTGAGGTGCAAAAGCGGCTATGTGCATTGCTATATCGTGGCACATAGTGTCGAATTGCTCATTGCCGTTGAGATCCTTGTCGGTATCCACTTCGAGCAAAACGCCTATCTTGCCGCCCATATGAATGTACGCCTCTTCCTTTGCGCCCGACTGACGAACGAATCTGCGGAAAGAGATCTTTTCGCCCGTGTTTGCCGTCGTGGTGGTGATGAGTTCTGCCACCGTGCTTCCGTTTACGGAAGAAGCGAGAAGTTCGTCGTTATCCTTGGGAGCGCGCTCGGCTACCTGCTTTACTATTGCGTTTGCCACCTGCACGAAAGCGTCGCTGCGCGCAACGAAATCGGTTTCGCAGTTGAGCTCGATAAGAGCGCCCACTTTGCCGTCTTTCGACGTATAAGCCACTACCGCGCCCTCGGACGCTATACGGGAAGCCTTTTTGGCTGCCACGCTGATGCCTTGTTCTCTGAGATATTCCGCCGCCTTGTCCATATCGCCGTCGGTATGTGCAAGAGCCTTTTTGCAATCCATCATTCCCGCGCCCGTTCTGTCGCGAAGAGCGGCCACGTCCTTAGCTGTAAATGTCATTATATAAACCTCCTGTTATTCCTTATCTTCGCTCTTATCGACTTCCTCGGCCTTTGCCGCTTCGACGAATTCTTCCACTACGGGCTGACCGTCCTGAGCCTCTTCGACCGGTTGAAGTTTAGCCGCTTCTTCGGCTTCCTTTTGCCTTATTGCGGCAAGTCCCTCTTCGCCCTCGCGAGCCTCTATAACGGCGTCCGCCATAGCGCCTGCGATAAGTTTGATAGCCCTTATGGCGTCATCGTTGCCGGGGATAACGTAATCCACTTCGTCGGGATCGCAGTTGGTGTCCACTATGCCTACGATGGGTATCCCGAGGCTGCGCGCTTCCGCTACCGCAAGATGTTCCTTTTTGGGATCCACTACGAACAATGCGCCAGGCAAAGTTCTCATTTCCTTAACGCCGCCGAGGTTGGCTTCGAGTTTGTCGCGTTCCGCAATGAGTTTTGCGACTTCCTTTTTGGGAAGTACGTTGAACTCATTCATCTTTTCCATTTGATTGAGTTTGTTAAGACGCTCTACGCGGCTCCTCATGGTAACGAAGTTGGTGAGCATACCGCCGAGCCATCTGTTGTTGACATAGAACATGCCGCACTTTTGCGCCTCTTGCATGATAGCTTCCTGCGCCTGCTTCTTTGTGCCGACAAAAAGAATGGATTTGCCCGAATCGGCTACGCTCTTGATAAAGTTGTAAGCCTCGTCGATAAGACCCACGGTGATCTCGAGGTTGATGATATAGATATCATTACGCGCCGTGTAAATGTACTTCTTCATTTTCGGATTCCACTTTCTTGTGGGGTGTCCGAAGTGTACGCCCGCTTCGAGCAGCTGTTTCATGGAAACAATGTTCATAATTTTATTCCTCCTGTTTAATCCTCCCCCGCATCAACTCCGTTCTTCCCCCCGATAACCGAAAAAGAATTTTTATCGGGGAACAGGTAACGGATCCGCCAAGGTGTGTATTCAAACGGGGATATTATATCATAAAAAAACCGATCGTGCAAACAAAACGCATGCGCAATCGGCAAAATTTACAAAAAATAGTTGATTTATTATCGATTTTTATTCCTTGTCACCGCAACCGCACGAGCAGTGGTCGTGATGAGCGTCGCATTCGCCCTCGCACTCTCCGTGGCAATCGTCGCAATCGCAATCTCCGTCGCAGTCCTCGCAGTCGCAGTCCTCGCAGTCGCAGTCCTCGCAGTCGCAGTCCTCGCAGTCGCAGTCCTCGCAGTCGCATTCGCCTGCCGTTTTGAGATATTCGTCGAACACCTTTTGCATGAGGTCCTCGTCCTGCACGGGAACGATGAGTTGAGTTTCGTCGTCCTGATCTTCGAGTTTGCATATTATGACCTCGTCGTCGGCTATGCCCTCCACCTCCTGCGCGGGCGAAAGAAGCACATAATATTCTTCTTCGTATTCCACGCACGCGACCTCGATAAACTTTATCGGATTGCCCTCTTCGTCTTGAAGAGTTATGATCTCGTCGTCGTCAAAAATTTCGCAATTTTCATTGTCCATGGTCTTTTACTCCTTACTCTTTTTTATTTTGTCCAAATAGGTTTGCAATATGATCTGAGCCGAAATGGTGTCCACGACCTTTTTTCGCTTGTCCCATCTCATTTCCGCCTCGTCGAGCACTCTCTCGGCGCTGACGGTAGAAAGCCTTTCGTCAAGATATTCCACGTTCAGTCCGCTGACTTTGCCGAGAACGGAACCGAGTTTGCGCGTTTTTTCCGCTCTCTCGCCCTCGCTGCCGTCCATATTGAGCGGAAGTCCGAGCAAAATAAGTTCCGCGCCGAGTTCCTTTGCCTTTGCGGCAAGTTCGTCCACGTCGCCGCGCATACCGACGGATCTTATCGTTCCCACGGGCGAGGCAATTATCCCGAGTTTATCGCTGACGGCAAGCCCTATCCGACTGTCGCCGTAATCCACCGCCATTATCCGCATAATTACCTCCGAATGCAATTATATCATAAACCTGCGCTTTTTTACAAGAAAAAAACGGTGGATTTTCGGTAAATATCATCGAAAAAGCCGTTTTTTCGGTACCCATATCGCATTTTATGAGTGATCCACCGCAAAGTCTTGCATAACGCGGGCGCATAATAGAGCCCGATCGCGTAAAACTTATACCGAACCGCCCGATAGCAATTGTTTCATAAGTTCGTCGTCGGACAGCAATCTGCCCGCGCCCGTCATCTGCAAATATTCGGGTCTGTCGAACGCCCTCGCATTCACCGAAAGCTGTTGCATAAACAGCTTGTCTATGCCGGGGATATTGCTTGCTCCGCCCGTAATGGCGATCTCGCTCCCCGATATCTCCCGCGCAAGACTTGCGGGACACGAGCCTATAAGTGTCCTGACAAGTTCGCATATCCTTATATAATACGGCATGATCACGTCGCGAATGTCGAACGCGCGCACCGACGCAACTTCGGGGATACGCGAAGTCACGTCCTGTCCGTTTATCGTCATGGTCGCAATGTCGTTTTCGTACAGAGTGCCTATCTCCTCGCGCACCTTTCGCGCCTCGTCGAGGCTTATCCGCATATTGCAACTCGATGCAACAAATTCCGCGATAGCCCTGTCCATAGTCGAGCCGCCTATGCTCACTCCGCAGCCGTTGATTATTCCGCCGCACGAAATGACCGCCATTTCCGTCCTGCCGCCCCCTATATTGACCGCGACCATTCCCTTGCCCGTGCCGACGGGCAAATCGGCGCCTATCGCCGAAAGGACTATGTTAGGCACGAGGGTGACGCTATTTACGCCCGCTTCTATCACCGCGTCCTCGTACATTTCGCGCTCGTCCATGGTAAGTCCGAGCGGGATCCCCACTATGGCGTCGTATCTCGGACGGATTATCGCTTCGTCGGGACAGATCTTGTCGATAAAGGCTTTGAGCATAACGGAAAAGATCTCGGGTTCGGTGATTATCCCGTCGCTTATGGGGGAAACGGTCGTAACGTCGGGCGCGTTTTCGCGCAGCGCCGCGGCGTCATAGCCGACCGCACGCAAATTTTTGCGATCTCTGCCGTCGAACGATATCAAAGACGGCTCGCGCAAGACCAATCCGTGTCCGTGAACATATATCGAAGTATAAGTCGATCCGGGCTTAATTGCAATGTGTTCCATCTTTATCTCCGAATTGCTTCAATAATTCTCCGACCTTTTTCACGGGCAGACCTATAACGTTGTCTATGTCGCCCTCTACTTTTGTTATCATATGAGTAAGCGCTATATCCTGAACTCCGTATCCGCCCGCCTTATCGAACGGAGCGCCGCTCATTATATACGCCTCTATTATGGGCGCGTTGTATTGCGCGAACGTCACGCGGGAAATTTCCGAATCGGTTATCGTCTTTTCGTCGCTCATTATGCAAATGCCCGTTATCACCTCGTGCGTTTTGCCGCAAAGTTTTTTGAGCATTTCGTCCGCCTCGGCGATCGTCTTGGGCTTGCCGAGGATCTCGCCGTCGAGAACGACTATCGTATCGGCGCCGAGCACCACTCCGCCGTGTTCGGCAAAAACGCTCTTCGCCTTTAAGCAGGCGAGCGCGACGGCATACTCGTCGGGCGTGCGCGAAGAGGGATCGATATTTTCCTCTTCACCGCTCGGGATTATCTTAACATGCACATTTTCGAGCTTTCTGACAAGTTCCTTTCTGCGCGGCGACGCAGACGCCAAAATCAAATTCATAATATCTCCAAATTTTTACGATATGCTTTCGCAAAGTCAGGAGCGACTTTCAAAGCATTCTTTATTTCAAGCGAACAATCTCCGTCCACTTCCGTTTTCATGATGACCGAATCGCCGAGGACGTCGCAACTCAACCCCTTTATCGCGCCCGACATGGACCTGTCAAAACTTTCGGCAATGCTGAGTATGACGCTGAGTTTCAAAACGGCGATAAGATCCTCGTCTTTCAATATATCCTTATACTTATTCCATTCGCTCATGTTGAATTCGTCGCTTCGGTAGCCCTGTGCTATGAATGCCGCAAGAATTATGTCGCGGTGACTTACGCCGTACAGATTGGCGTTGAGTATGAAATAGAACGTATGCTTGTTGTGCTGATAGAACTTCAACCTCGTGCCCGTATCGTGCATAAGCGCCGCTATCCTGAGCGCCTTGACATACTGACGCGGCAACTTATGTAAAACTCTGAGCTGTTTATAGAGCTGAATGGACAGGTTGCACACCTGTTCGGCATGGGGAATGTTTATCTCGCAATAGTTCATCATGGTATAGAGCGAATGACCGAGTATGTCCGAAATGGACTTTTCGGCTGTCGACGGAACGGCGTGGAGGAACATGATCCCCTCTCTGAGCCCCGCGCCCGATATGGTGATATCTTTCATGGAAGTATACGAGCAGAAAGCCTTTATGCCCGCAAGCGCCGAAGCGAAGATATCCGCTCTGTCGCTGCTTATCCCCTTTATCTTTGCGCGCTTATCCGGTTCGAGCACTTTGACCATGTCGTACACGTTGTTGAATTCGTCCTCGGAGATATGATAGTTATGTATCATATCGAAAGGATAGCGCTTTACGCGTTTGCATATCTTGGCAAGGTTGCGGAAAGAACCGCCCACTCCCACCAATTGATATTCGGGATCGATATCTTTGAGCCACGGGATCTGAGAAAGCTGGTCTATAACGTACACTTCTATCAATCTGTTTTGCTCCTCGGGAGAATATTCGCGACCCGAAAACATATCGTTGAGCGTTATCGCTCCGAACGGCAGACATTCGCGGTTGACTATGTTCCTGCGATTGTATTGGATTATCTGCAAATTGCTACCGTCGAGATCGACTATTACGCCCTTGGGCACGTCCAGAGAGTTGATGACGCCGCGATATATATGCATTGCCTCCTCTTCCTCGGTAAGCACGCGGAACTTAAAGCCGCATACGGCGTTGACTTCTTCTATAAAACTCTTTTGATTCTTTGCGCGGCGCAACGAATTAGTCGCCACCGCATATACCTTGTCCACATTGTAGCTGTCGCACAATTTGCGGAACATTTTCAACGTCTTTACCGCCTGCGCGATCCTTGCGGGCTTCAAAAATCCGTCGCGCTCCATGTCCTGTCCGAGCCGAACCGTTTCTTTGAGTTCGTCGAATACGACAAAATACCCGCCCGGCATTATGTTTGCAAGCACAAGTCGTACGGTATTGCTCCCAAGATCTATAACTGCGATTTTTTCCATTTAGTGACCTCACTTACTGTAAATTGTAAAAGACCATAGTAGTCTACGTTAGTATTACAACGCCTATTATAGCACAAAGAACCGAACTTGTAAATACGTTTTTCCGAAATTTTCGATATAATCCTTAAAATTTTTTACAAAAAGATCCGAATTTATACTATTGGGCGGCAATATAATTTACTTTTCCTTAGCTTTTATGTTATAATATCTACAACATATAGTGGAGAACAAGTATGAAAAAAACTATCTTTGTTGCAATGATAATGATGATTATACTTTCGGCGACGCTCTTACCGCCGAACAACGCCCGCGCCGAAAACGAACGCGTGTCCGCTAAAATACTCAACTTCAATCAACAAACGTCATATCATCTGTTTGACGATCCGAAAGAGATTTTTTATACTACGGAGGGACTTTACGTTTCGACCGCAACGGGTTACGACTTCTTTGCGGACGGGAAATTCGCAAGTTCGGATAATATGACCGAGGACTTCGCCTATCTGCAAGGGCTGATAACCTTGAAAAACGGCTCGATATATCACAACAACGATCCGATAGCGCCCGAACTAAACGAAATCACGGCGATCTCCGCTCACGGCTCAACGCTCTACGCGCTGAAAGGCAACGAACAAATTTTCAGACTCGATTATTCCGAGGGGAATTTTTCGAGCGAAAGTTATTTGACTTCCAAAAACATCGGCAAGATAGCGGCGAGCGAAAACGGTTGCATATACACGACCGTGGACAACGACCGATATACGAATATCATTCATCTCTCGGACAACGACGTCATAAGACTGCCGGGCGGAGAAAAGATAATCGACATAGAATATAACGAAAGGCTGTTCGTGCTGACTTCGAGCCGAATAATATCATATACGGACAAGTACAGTCCCATAGAATACGCCGTCGGCGACGCCAAAAGCATTACGGTGGGAGATCGCGTGTATATCCTTACGCGCACGGGCAATATCGACAGAATAGCGCTCGACCTCTCGCCCGCTTCGCTGTCGACGATAGTGGCTTCGGGCAGCGACGAAGATTGGTTTTATTTAGACCCCGTCAACGGAACGACGAGGCTCAAAAAGATATACGTCGCGGACAGGGATCTCGGAAGAATTGCGGTCATCGACGGCGACAAGATAAGCTATATCGACGGATTCAGTTCGCCCGTCGCGGTAGCCACCGACAACGACGGCTATATTTACGTCGCTCACCACGGCGATCGGATAACGCGCATTCTCGGCAACACCTCGGTAAACAAGGACATGGAAGAGGACATTATCGACATACAGGTGGACTTTTCCAACAACGTATACTGTCTGACAAAGAGCGGCAAAGTCGTCGATTACAACGGAGTGACCATACGCGAAAACGTGCGCGCGTTCGACTATCAGGGCGGTTGGCATTACATGACCGACAACAAGATCGACGAATACGATATTACCGACGTCAAGGACTTTGCGATAGACGTGCTCGGCAATATTTTCGCTCTCAAAGGCGACAACGTTCTTGTGTCCGTCATAGACGGCGAACAAAAGGAATATATCGTGGATAACGCTTTGGATCTCACCGCGCTTACCATAAGCAAGGTCGATCAGGGCGACGTTTCATACGGCGACATACTGCTTTTCGACGAAGCAGCCAAGTGCGTGTTCGTAATAGACGGATCAAGCGTAGGCAGCGTAAATATAAAGGATCTGTTTTCGCCGCCAGTTCTTAACGGCGACCCCATAGACCGCACCGAGGGACTTATCGGCACCGTTCAGGGCGTAAACGAAACATATATGTTCGCATTGCCCATCGAAGGCGAAATATCCTTCACGCTGCAAAGCGGCGATAATGTGATAATATGCAAGGACATTCCCTCACGCGATCCGTTCGTATACTGCGTTTGCGACGACGTCGAAAACGACGCTTTGGTCGGCGGCTACGTTTATAAGGACGCGCTCAAAGAGCGCCCGTACGTCGAACCGCGCCATATCGAAGCCAAGGTGAACGCGCCCAAAACTCCCATATACAAGTACCCGTCCGTCCATTCGCCCGAGATCGCTCAATTGGACAGGAACAAAATGATATCCATATTGCCGTTTGCCGTAACCTATACCGACGCGGACGGCTACGAATGGTACGGCGACGCCTACCCCGAGCCCGACAAAAATTTGTGGTACCGCATCGCTTACGGCGAAAAGGAAGGATATATCCTCGTGACATATACGAGCGTCACTTTTTTCTCTTCGCAGGACATGCCCAAGACCAACGCGACGGTCACGGAAAACGCCACGTTGTATCGTTACGACGAGGCAAGCGACACATACGTCAGATTCGAGGCGGTGGGCGGCGAAATATCCAAAGATCACAGAGTGTACGTCGAGCCTCCTTTCGACGCTTCGCGCAAGTTCACAAAAATAGTATTTTATCGCGAAGGCTACGGTACCGTGGACGCCGACTGTTATGTAAAGACGGAATATATAAGATACGACGGAGCGAATATAGTGAAGATAGTCGCCGCCGTCATAGTTATTGTAGCCCTTATCACGTTGATATTGGTCATTATCCGCAGACGCAGGATAGCTCGCAAGCCGAGTTCCGTTATTATAAACAAATAGCGCCCCTACGGCAAAAACGAAAATATCTTTTTTGCCCGCGACAAAAAACGCCAACGACAAAAACAACGGCTCGATCGACCGAGCCGTTGTTTTTTTATGTCCTGATATCTTCAATCCTGATGTTCGACGAATATCTTGTTTACCGAAAGTTCGTACGCCGTGCGCACTTCGCTCACTCCGTTTTCGAGCTTTTTGTTGTATTCGCGCGACTGTATCCTGCCGCTGACCGATATCTTTTGCCCTACCGTGAGTTCGCGAACGAAACGGGCGTTTCGTCCCCAGGCTATGCACGGAATGTAGTCCGACTTGTCGTACGCGCGGTTGACCGCAAGGAGCAGATCGCAAATCTCTCGATTGAACGGCGTCGTTCGATACATGGGCGGCTTGCACACATATCCCGTAAGTTCGGCTACGTTGGGATTGGAGGACTCGCTTTCTTCGGCGAAATCCCGCACGAATACCGTGAGCATGAGTTTGCTCTTGTCCTCCACCAACTTGTTGAAACTGCGGAATTGACCGTAAAAGGAAACTTTTTCGCCCTTGATCAATTTAGAATTCGCGGACAATCGTTCGGATATGGTAACGGGTATGTAATCCTTTTGTTCGCTCAATCTCGGCACTTCCAAGACAAATTCGTAAAAGCCTTCGCCGTACAATTCGTGGCTGAATACGGGCTCTGAGTAAACCGTTCCCGAAAGGAACACTCTGTTGTTTGTTTTTACTTCGTTCATAAGTATTTTAACTCCTTATCTGTGTACCATCATGTGCGATGGTAAAATTATCTCTGTAAATCATTTCCCCTATGGTCTTGAACGTATAACCTTTATTTTTCAGACCCTCTATAACAAGGGGAAGCGCTTCGACGGTGTGTTTTCCGTCGTTGTGCATAAGCACTATGCTACCGTTTTTTACTCTGCCGAGAATGCGCACGGCAATGTCGTTTGCGCTGAGATCCTTCCAATCGAGGCTGTCCACGTCCCACTGAATGGTATATAATCCCAATTCCTCCGCCACCGTAAGCACCGTATCGCTGTAATCTCCGTAAGGCGCTCTGAACAGATCGGGTCTTTTGCCGGTGACGCTCTCGATGAGGTCCATAGATGTTTCGAGTTCCAGCCTGATGTTGTCGCGACTCAGCTTGGACATGTTCGGGTGAGTGTTGCTGTGCGTGCCTATCTCCATTCTTCCGCTGTCCGACAGAGTTTTGAGTTTATCTCCGTACTTCTCGACCCAAAATCCAACCGCAAAGAAATTCGCCTTTATGTCGTACTCCGAAAGAATGTCGAGAATTTTGAGCGTATTGTCCGCTCCCCAGGCGGCGTCGAACGATAGAGCGACTGCTTTTTCATCGGTCTTGACGCAATATATCGGCAGCTTTCTCGTGGTCATGTTGCTCCACACCACCGCGCTGCCCGTATAGTAACATGTCATGACGATCACCGCTATGAGAATGTTCGCTAAAAGCACTTTGAGAATAAAAGACTTCTTTACGATTATGAACTTCATTCGGTCATACTCCTATTATAGCATATAATTGCGGAATTTGTTTAATTAAAATGTCGATTTTAAAAATTTTTTGACATAAATTTTTTCGACATAAAAAATACTCATATCCCACAAGTAAGATATGAGCGCCCGCAAGGTAATAGAACTTACGACCTTTATTTTACGTTTTTTCGCGCTTCTTCGTACGCTTCCTTGATAAGTTTCATATAATCGTGGAAATTTTCGAGCGAAACGAGCGTGTCGTATTTTCCCACTTTGTACGTCTTTTCTTTGCCCGCGGGCTCTTCTTTGCCCGTGTAATCGTATACGCCGTGGTTTTTGACGTGCGTTATAAGTTCGTAGATCTCCTCTTTCCAGCCGTTATCGTACTCCACGCCCTCGTGGTAACCGTTTTTCATTTTGTCCGCCCATTCCTTTTTGCTCAGTTTATGATCGTCATATTCGGTAAACGGCACGTTATACGACTCGTTTCGGGCGTCCACTATGTCGAAATCGCCCTCTTTCATGCGACTTATATACCATTTGCCGCCGTCGCCGTTCATGTAGGCGTCGTAACATTTATCCACGGCGAGGATATCGTTGCACTTGTACTCGCTTACGTCATAGACGAAAGTCTTGTCGCCTATCCTGACGAATTTCGCATATCCGTTGACGCTATCGGGGATCTCGACGCCATACTTGTACTGCTTGCCCCCGCTCTCGGTGAGTTTGCCTATATCGTAGATCGAAAGGTATTCCTCTATTTTTATTTCGCCGACCTTGCCGTCCCCGTCCGCCTTGACCGTAACGTGCACGGGACAGGCGTTAGTCGTGCTTCCGTACGCTTCGCCCTCGCCGCTCTTTGCCTCGTCGTTGCAACTCAAAGCCGCGAAAGCCGTAAAAATCGTCAACAATATACAAATGATCCTTTTTATCTTCATCTTTTTTTCTCCTTTCCGTTCTTTTTATCGTGCGCCTTTTTTGCCTCTATGACCGCCGTCACGAATTGATATATCCCGAGCGCCGCCAAAAAGAATCCGAAACACTTTGACAGCGTCGCTCCGTTTATATTCTTTATAAGCAGCGACGCAAGAACGCCCAAAAAGAGCGCGGGAACGGCTGTCCACCAAAAATATTCACCTTTTATCAGCTTGTTCTTGCAATGTATTATTATCGCGACTATCGACATGGGCACGAACGCGATAAGATTTATCGACTGCGCTATGTGCTGCTCTATGCCGCAAAATATAGTGAGCAGAGGTATGAGCAACGTGCCGCCTCCCATGCCCATTCCGCCTATTATTCCTCCCACCGCCCCGACTATAATGTACGCCGCCGTCATGAGAAAAAGGCAAGTTTTATGCCTGCCGCTATCATCAACAAGGCAAAAACGATACTTATCACCGAGGAGTTGAGCTTTTTCAATAGGAGCGCGCCCGCTATTCCGCCCGCGATAACGCCGCCGCCCACGATCAAAGTGAGTTTAAGGTCGAAATAGCCGCTCGAAACATACGTTACGGCGCTCGCGATGCTTATGGGCAGTATGATGAGCATCGCGGTGGCGTGCGACGGCTTTGTCTTTTCGCCGAGCACTTTGTTCAGTAGCGGTACGCACAACATTCCGCCTCCGCCGCCGAAAAATCCGTTGATAAATCCCACGCCTATCCCGCCCAAGATCATGAATGCTTTTTTGGTTCCTTTCTTCATCACTAATAGTTTTTCCTCAACTTACGCAAAATAATTACGTCGATCGGATATTAAAGCAAATAAATTTATAATTTTGCCCTCTATTTGATTGCAAAATATTGTCAGATGATATATAATATAGTTTGTATGCGTATAATTTACGCTTGAAATTTACTTAAAACTTTATTGCAAGGTGAACAATGAAAATCATGAGTAAAATCAAAAGAACAAATTGGATCTTATGCGCTTTTACGGCGCTTATCATGCTTTTATCCTGTATGGGCGTTACCGCCCTGTCGGCTCGCGCCGAAACGCCCGCGCCGAGCACTGCGGTCACCCTCGAAGACGGTCAATTCAACGCCTCGGGTTCGGATATCCTCAAATCGCTTTCGACTTGGTCGCAAGGCTATATAGGCGAATTTTCGGGCAGCGTCGTGAGCGGTGTGATCGACCTTAACGAGAAAGTCGATCCGGACGACGACTTTTTGGACGTCACAAGGCTCAATCGTTACGAAGAATATAAAGAAAAGATACCCACCACGCCTTTCGGACGCAATCTCGACACGAAAAACGGCAAATATTACGCTCCCGGCACCAATTCAAAAGTGCTTATGATAAACATAGACGACGAGCACGGCTCCGCTTACGGATACAAGTCCTCCGAAGTCAGCCTCGACGCCGACAGCTACTATGTATTTTCCGTTTGGGCAAAGACGGGCTCCTTTATGCAGAACAGAGGCGCGGTGATAAAACTCAGCGGTCTTCCGTATGACGTAGGCTTCTGGAATATCGACAACTCCGCCGAAAGGGACAACCCCGACAACGAATGGCTCGGATTTGTCGAATATCGCATCTACGTCGCAACTCAGAACTCCGCGTCGGTCACGCTCGATCTTCAAGTGGGCGACAGCTACACTTACGGTGAGATCGGCGAGGAAGATTATGTGGAACGCGTTTATCCCACGCGAGGATACGCATTGTTCGACAACGCGACTTGCTACAAACTTTCGGCAAACGAATTTTATCATGAAACAGCCAATCCCGCCGCAAACGTAGTAAAAGAGGACTTCAACGTTTCGGCTATCCCCTCTCCCAACAAGGAGAACAAACTCACCGACAATCTCCTTATTTCCGAGGATAACGGCGTAATAGGAAGTTTTAAAGACGGATTGAACGGTTGGAAGATGATCCATAACGAGGACGTCGATTCGGGACAATATCTTTATGTCAACGCTTACGACGCAGGTCGTCCCTTTGACAAGGACAATATCATCGGTCTTGATTCCGATCCCTACACGCCCAGCGGCAACAGCGAATATCTGCTCGACGCGATAGGCGACCGCAACATTGCCGTTTTGTCGGCAAAGACCAAAGCCAACGTAGGGCTCGAATCCGACGATATAGTGATAAAACGCAACGAATTCTATCGTCTCAGCGTTTATGTGAACACTCAGAATTTCGATTCGGACAGCAACGCTTCGCTCCGCATAGTCGGCGGCGAAAACGAGAAAGAGATCGCTCCCGTCACCATTTCGAGCGTTAAGGGCAGCGACGAAGTAAATGTGAGAAACGGTTGGACGAGATATTACTTCTTTATCCAAGGCTCGCTCACCACAGACTACAATATAAAACTTCAATTGTGGCTCGGACTCAACTCCAACTGCACGGGTACTGCGCTCTTCGACGAAATACGTCTTGAATCCATTCCCTACTCCTATTACAGCGCGAACAGTTCGAGCGGAACGGTCGTTTCCTTTGACACCGCTCCCACCACTTCGATAGACAACGGCAGATTCTTTACCGCCGAGGACTATGACGCGGACTATCCGCTCAAACCGTCCTCCTGGACAACTATCGGAGAAGTCGGCGAAAACGCGGCTTCGGGCATGATCCTCACCGACGAGCAACATTACAACGCCAACAGATCGCATTACCTTAACGTAAACAACCCCGTATCGCAGATCAAAACGATGGATTACAACACTTATATGTATCCCACCATGCTTCTGCTTGCGGCAAAAGAAAACTCCTACTTCGGTTACACTTCGCCCGACATTTCCATTACAAACAATAACTATTATAAAATAACCGTTACCATGAGGACGATAGGCATGACGGGCTCGGGCGCGAACTTGTGGCTCGAAGTCAGCAACCGCGTGCTTGCGTCCGTAAAGAATATCGAGTCCAACACGGGATTCTCGAAATACGAATTCTATCTCGAAGGCGATACTCCGTTCTCTTCGGGTACGGGCATAGATTATACCGCAAAACTCAACATCGCGCTCGGAAGGTCGGACGCACCCGCGACAGGCAGCATTTATGTAGCCGAAGCGGCAGTGGAAACCATAACGAAGGACGCATTCAACGAGAAGTACGCTTCGTTCAAAAACGAGCGCGGTCAAAAGATAGACTACGATATGTATTCGTTCGGAGCTCTCAACTACTTCGGTTACGACAATACCGACAAGAACGCCATTAAGGCTTCCACCAACTGGGCTTTGGAGTCCACCGCGGAATATGCCGAGGGCAAATACACTTACGGCGTTTTCGATCCTTTGGCTAAGGACAATAACGCAGGCAACGCTTATATCCCCAAGGAAATAACCAAGGCGTACGGCAACCTTACCAACAAGTTCGATAACGTTTACACCTTGCAGACGCGCGACACATACGCCATGACAAGGCTTATCAATCCCTTGAAATTCGCGTCCAACTCCTACTATCTCGTGACCGTTTCGATGGCTGTTATCATAAACGACGACAACGAGTCGGCTGTGGGCGCGGGATTGTATCTTGACGGCGGCAGCTATTCGGACGTTAAGTTCGCGGACATAAGAACGACTTCGGACGATATGTACAAGTACAAGTTCGTCGATTATCAGTTCTATGTTTCCACTACCGACGAGGACACAAACGCTTATATCTGCGTTTCGCTCGGAGCGGACGACGTCAACTCCCATGTGACCGGTGAGGTCTATATCGCCTATATCGCCTATACCGATCTCGGCGGCGTGGACGATTCGTATGTGGAATCCGAAACATTGAAAGTCATCGATAAGCACGTCGACGAGAACGACGAGGACACGGATAACGATGACACTACTACCGACGACGACAACAATAGCGAAGAAACAGTTCCCGCAAACGACAGCGAAAGATGGTGGCTTATCCCCTCTATCCTGTTCGGTATTGCGATAGTGCTTGCGGTAGTCGGCTCGATCGTTCGTACGGTAGTCGATAAGGCTTCGCGCAGACAGCGCAAAAAGCAACTCAATTCCTATGACCGTCGTTTCGGCATGATAGGCAACGAAGAGGACGAAAGCGTAAAATTCGACGACGACAAGACGGAATCGCCCAAAGTCATCGAACAAGATGTCGAGAGGTTCAACGACGACGAACCCGAGCAAAAGCCCGAAGAAGTCGCCGCTCCCGAAAAGCCCAAGGCGCCCGAAAAAGAGGAAGACAACATCAACGACTTCGACGAATAATAAGTCGGAAATATACGAGCATAAAAGCTGTTTGACAAAATGTCGGACAGCTTTTTTTTATCGCCAATAAAAAAAACGGCGGAGCGTTCCGTCGTTTTAAGTCGAAGGTATTTTACTTTATTACAAAGCCGCCCGAGGCGTTTATCGTTTCTCCCGTGATGAAGTCGGCGTCCGATGACGCGAGAAAGCTCACTATGCGCGCAATGTCCTCGGGCTCGCCGCACCTGCCTATCGGCGTTTCGTCCGAAAATTCTTTTATCGTTTGCGCGGAGATATTCTTGATCATATCGGTATTTATCACTCCGGGCGCGACGGCGTTCACCGTTATGTTCGACGGTCCGAGTTCCTTTGCGAGCGACAAAGTAAGCCCTATCACAGCCGCCTTTGACGCCGAATACAGGCTCTCGCACGAAGCTCCCACGAGCCCCCACATGGACGAAATGTTTATTATCCGTCCGAACCTATTGGACACCATGTCGGGAACAAACGCGCGGCAGACGTTGAATACGCCCCTCAAATTCACGTTCATCACTTCGTCAAAGTTTTCATCGTCCTCGTCGGTAAACAAGGCGTATCTGCTTATGCCCGCGTTGTTTACCACCGTATCCACAAAGCCGAAATTCCTTTTGGCAAAGTCGTAAATTTTCAGTACGTCCGCTTTTTTGCTTACGTCTGCGCAAATACAGTCGGCTCTGCCGCCGTTTTTGCAGATCGTATCGGCGACTTCATGCGCCATATCGACGTTTTTTACGCAATTGACGATCACGTTATAACCTTTTGCTCCGAGTTCGAGCGCTATTGCCCTACCTATTCCGCGTGAAGAACCCGTCACAAGCGCAGTTCGATTTTCCATTTTCGCCTCCTCAATAGTTGTCCGGCAGATCGTTTTCAAACAAAACAGCCATAGGCGCGCCTATCTTTTTGAGTTCGTTCATCGCGTCGTCAAGACTTGCCGATATAGTGACATTGGCAAAGTCGCCCATGCCGCTCTTTATTACTTCGGCATTTGGTCCCACCAAAAACGCATGATCGCACACGCAAGCTATCTTTTTGCCCAAAGCCTTTAAACAATCCGTCGCTTCCTCGCCGAGTTCGACAAAGCCGGGCGTGATTATGACCTTTGTGCCGTCATAGGTATTGAGAATGTTGAGCGCGCTTTCCGCTCCGCTCGGATTGCTGTTGTACGAGTCGTCGAGAATAGTCATATCGCCGCTCTTTATTACTTCCATTCTGTGCTTTATAAAAGTCAGTTCGCCGCACGCCGCCGCTATGTTCTCCGCTTCGACGCCGAGTTCGGTAGCCATAAGAGCGCTCATCGCGATGGAAACGGGCACATGTTCGCCCACAAGACAGGTGTGTATCCTCATGCTCTTCCCCCTTATGGTAAGCGTAAGATCGGTTCCGCCGAGGGAAGATGTCACGTCCGAATATGCCGCCTCGCCGTGCGCGCCGCAAAGCGCCGCGCCGCACTCATGCTCCGCTATATCCGCACAATCGCCGTTTGCCACGGCAAAACGAACGTTTTTTATGAGCGCGGTCTTTTCCTTTATTATATTTTCTCTGCTTCCGAACGTTTCGAGATGTTGATTGCCTATCGCGGTCAAAACGGCATATTGGGGCTTGAAAACCTTTTTCAGATATTCGATATCGCCGACATATCTCGCGCCCATTTCGGCGATGAACACTTCTTCGCCGTTATAGCCCTCATTGACGCATTTGCTCAGTCCCATGGGAGTATTGTAGCTGAGCGGCGAAGCGTATACGCTGTATTTTTTGCTCAAAAACGCCGCGAGAATGTTCTTGACGGTCGTTTTGCCATAGCTGCCCGTTATGCCTATTATTATAGGCGACGAGGCGTTGAGTTTTTTTACCGCCTTGCGCATAAACACGCCTCCTATCGCCTTTTCCGTCGGCAACAATATGAAATGCGAAAGGAGCATTACGACGGGACAGAGAAGAGGCATCAGCCCCACAAAGGAATACATGAGCGACGTTCCTCTCGCAAACCATATGACAGCAAACGAAAGCGCGCCGTTCAGAATAAAATCGACTATTATAAGGCGCGCTATCCTCTTTGTGAATTTAAGCGGCGTTTTTTTCTTTTCTTTGAGCGTGGCGTAAACAAAGTACAAGCATATAAGCACGAACAGGATAAAGCCGAGATAGTTGACTTTGGTCGATCCGAAGCACATTACGAAAACGAACATCGAGGTGAAACAGAAAAAAGCCAGCGCGAAATATCTTATGGGATAATCGAACTTCGTCCGTTTCAGCCATGCCCAAAAACCGCTCGCCCTGTATGCGGACAGTTGCAGCATTTGCATAAGATCTAAACTTATAAGCGTAAGCAGCCAGCCGCTCACGAGCGCAAAGGTCATCACGAACCAAAAAGGCATTCCTTACCTCCCTTGGTAAATTCCGCCAGAATAAGATTGAATTTCAGATTGCTTTCGATATACGCAAAGTGCCCGCCTTGCAATACCACAAGAGTGCTGTCGGCAATGCGCCTCTTTAACGTATGCGCCATATACATCGGCGTTTCGGAGTCGCGTTTGCCCCAAATTATAAGCACGGGACAGGTTATGGATCCGAGTTTGTCGTTAAGGTGGGTATTCACCACTCTCACGAACACGGGCTGCATCGACTGCGGCAATTTGAGATAGTCTATCGATCCGTACGAGGTAAGGTCCTTTCCGAGGCGCTTTGCCCTCTTGTATTTGCGGATACGATACGCCCTTTTGAGGCTGAATCTCGGTTTGAGCCCCGCGGCGTCCACCAAGACCAGGCTCTCCACCCACGGCTCAGAGCCCAAAAACAGAGCCACTCTGCCGCCGAAACTATGCCCCACAAGTATGGCCTTTCGCAATTTCAACGCGTCGCGGAGTTCGGAAACGCACGCTGCATAATCTTCGAGCCCCCATTCGGACGGAGGCAAGTCGCTGCTTCCGAAGCCCGGAAAATCTATCGAAACGACGTCGCGATTGAGCCCGCACAAGTATTCGTATGTGCCCGCAAAGGAAACGTTGCTGCCTCCCCACCCGTGCATAAGAATGATGGGCGTTCCCAGCCCCATATTTCTTTTGTAAAAAACACTTACTCCGTTATAAGAGAAAAACATTTTCTACGCTCCGCTTACAAAGACTTTATCAAGACCAACGCGCTTTGATCGCCGTAGTATTTTTTTCGTTCATAAGAAAATTTGAAGCCGAATTTCGCGTACAGCTGTTGAGCCGCCTCATTGGTAGTAGCCACTTCGAGATACAACTTTTTTATCTTTTGCTTTTGACATTCTTTTATGACTTCGCTTAGTAGCGCGGACGCATAACCTTTTCTGCGATACGCTTCCTTTATAACGACGTTATTTATATTGAATTCGTCTATAACGAATTGACCGCTGATATACCCCGCCAAAACGCCGTCCTCTACGACTTTGAGCGCAAGGCAATTGGGATTTTTCAAGATCTCGCAAAGTACGCTTTCCGAATACGGATAGTAAATGTACTTGCTTTCCATTGCGGCAATTTCTTTTACGTCTTTAAGATTCAGTTCTTCGATATTCATATGTCACTTTCCTTACGATCTGGTTGCGGTTTGCGTATATAAAGAGGCTGCGTGTCGCCGCCGTTTTTTATGGCGAACTCCGCCGCTTTTTTCATTGAGTACAGGTTCGGCTTGTACGGCGTGCAAAAGGGCAGATCGAAATCGGAAATAGCCTTAAAGCCGAATTTTTCGTAATAACGCTCGGCGTCGCGCTTATATATGCACACGGGTCCGTCGACTGTTTTGTCGCCGTCGTAAGCCGCCGCATAGCACACCTCTCCGCCGCCGTCCGCAAATGTGACCGCGCCGCCGTTTATATTGTATGCCATCAAGCGGCCGTACGTTACTCCGTACGCCTTTTTTTTGAGAGCGTACGCGAACGAGCGCACCGTGTTTACGCCTATCCTTATGCCCGTAAAAGAGCCGGGACCTATAACGCAGACAAAGCTGTCGAAGTCGCCGAGTTTAACGTGCATTTCGTCCGCAATGCCGTCTATCGCGGGCAGAAGTTGTTCGGCAGCCATGACCTTTTCGAGCGTGAAAAATTTTTCGGCATCGTCGAAGATCGCCGCCACTTCGATAACGGGCGCCGCCGTGTTTATCGCAAGATATCTCATAATTCTATATGTTTTACCTTTTTATCCGTACTGCGGCGGTAAAGTATGATCTTGCTGCCTATCGCCGCCACGGGTTCGGCTCCGAGCGACGTCGCTATCTCGTCGATAAGTTCTTCGGCGGTATTGTCGCAGCTTTTGAGCACGGATATCTTTATGAGTTCGCGCTTATTTAATGCGGCGGATATTTCGCCGAGTTGAACGTCGCTCAAATTGCCCTTGCCTATCTGAAATATAGGCTCGCAATTGCTCGAAAGCGCCCTTAATTTCGCTCTTTGTTTACTTGTCAGCAAACGAGCACCTCCCTCTTGTTTTCGTCCAAATATTTTATGTCTACCTTTATGGAGTCGCCGGGAATGACGTCCGAAATATTATCCGGCCATTCGATAAGACAAACTCCGTCCTTGTTCCCGAAATATTCGGTAAGACCTTTTTCCTCCGCCTCTTCCGCGTTCGACAGCCTGTAAGCGTCGTAATGATACATTTTGAGCCTGCCGTCGTAGCAGTTGAGCAATGTAAACGTGGGGCTGAGAACATTCTCCTTTACGCCGAGTGCAGAGGCAACTCCGCGCGCAAAGACAGTTTTGCCCGCGCCGAGATCGCCGCGCAGCAAAATAATCTCGCCGCCTTTGAGATTTTTGCCCAGCTTATAGCCGAGATCGAACGTTTCTTTTTCGGAATCGGTAACCACGTCTTTCAGTATACACTTTTTTCCGTTTATAATCAAGTATTTTTCTTGCGGCTCGAATATTCTGTCAAATAATCTTGAAAGCCGCTTATAAACAAGGAACGTGATCACGCTGCTAAATATGCACCTTAAAAGGTTGAATGGCAGGACGGAAAGCGGCAGGTAGTAAAGCATGAAGTTTTGTTTCGTTATGTTCGGAAACAGTCCCGTCATCTGATCGACGATAGCTTCCATACCCATGACTTCGGAATAGAACGGTATGAGAATAAACGCGTTGACAAGCAGCGACACGACGGTAAGCGCCGCAGATCCCGCTACGAGGCTGATAAGCGCGCCTTTTTTGCTGCGATGCTTTTTGTAGATGAGCGAAGCCGTTATGACGAACGTAATGCCAAGCAAAAAGTCGCCCAACTCGCCCACTCCCGAGGTGTGAGTGCCCATGATGAGCATTTTGAGCAGCGTCTTTATAAGGACCACCAAACAGCCCGCGACGGGTCCCATCATGTAGCCCGCGAGCAATGCGGGAAGTTCGGATATCTGAAATTCCAGAAAGCCGGGGAACATGAACGGCAACGGGAACTTCACAAAAGCATACAATACTGTCGCGAATGCCGAAAATACGGCTATGCGCGCAATGTTTTTTGTCGAAAACACCTTTTGATCGGACATAAAAAAAACTCCTTTTTAGGAGCGCGAAAATATTTTTTCGATCGCTTATTTCATCCGGACTGTAACCGTCGGTATGGGAATTTCACCCAATCGGGCCATTGCGGCTTCACGGACTATAACCGTCGGTGAGGATTTGCACCTCGCCCCTAAGCGATTATATTGTATCACCGCATATTCCTTATGTCAAGAGTTTTTTCGGATCTTTTGCACTTTATTATATGAGTCCTTGGCGTTTGTAACGAAGATTCTCGCCTTATAGCCGCCTAAAACAGGCGAATGTGAGCAATAGTGTCGTGACTTTTCGCACAAAATCATGTATAATCAAAGCATAAGGAGGCACGAATAATGAAGTTCGGCGAAAAACTCAAACAACTCAGAAAAGACAACGGCCTTACACAGGAAGCCCTTGCGGAAAAATTGTATGTGACGCGCACGGCGATCTCAAAATGGGAAACGGACAAAGGTTTTCCCGCCATCGACAGCCTGAAATCGATCTCGGAATTGTTCAACGTCAGCATTGACGATCTTATCTCGGACAGCGACGTCCAAACAAAAAGAGCGCTCGACGCGAAAAGGACAAGAATAATGTACTGTATAGCCATCTGCTTTCTCGCTTTGGCGACGGCTTGTACGCTTGTCGCATACTTTTTCAAGCTACCTTATTTGAATATAGTCGGGACGATTGCCGCCGTATTGTATATTGTCTTCGGCTTTCTTTCCTCTCCGGGTCACAGGAGAATTTCGGCAAAAAAGATGCTACTGCCCTACGTCATTTCGCGAATAGTGGTTTTGCTGTTTATGATCGGTCTTATTGTCTTTACGATCGTCACGCTGTAAGGGCGGCGCTCTGTCGGACGATCGTCCGAGCGAATATAAAAATTATTTATTTTCGCTCGCCTTTTCGAGTCGGCAGCGCAAGCCGTACGGAACGCTGCGAGGACCTCGCACGGAAATTATGCCGTGTTCTTTCAAAACGGCGGAGTCGAACGCATGCTCATCGTATGTATATAATCGTTTGATCTTCATTACTTTGTTCATACTCAGATTGCCGTCCGAATACTCATACGGAATGTTGACTTCGGTTGCCTTGCATTTGTAAAGTACGCACGAATATGGCGCCGCCATATATAAATAGATCGTATCCCCGACAATTACGGAACTGCTCTGCTTCCAGATGATAACATCGTTTTCTGCAAACGCCTTTTCGACGTCGTAATATTTCGGATTGGCGGGCACGAGCCAACTTGTCGGCTCGGTACGGATCTGCTTTCTTGTTTTGTCCTTTGCGAGTTCGTAACTTTTATCAATCAATGCGAAAAGCGGCTCGTTGTCGACGGTGCCGTCCAAAAGAACGGTTATCCAATTTTCACGGTTAAGATGATATGCGGGCATAAAGCCTTTGAGGCTGAGCAAGATATTCCGCTCCGCAGGCACGCATTTGATAGCGATAACATCGATTCTCTCCGAGCCACCCGACCCGAATTTGCTTTTTGGCAAGTTCATTATGACCGCATACCATTTTTTGTTGTCCGTACGGCGCAAGACCGCATACTGCGGGAACTTTGCCCACAGGTATTCGGGCACGGTGCCGTATGCCCTTTCGACAAATTCGCAAACGCTTTTTCGCGTACCACCGCAACTTTTTTGTTCGGACATTCCGTTTTCTCCTCCGTAACCGTCAAGTGTTTGTTTCGATTATTTACTATATTATACCACAATTTTCGTCAAAAACTATCATCGGGATCTTCGCGAGAGAAAAAAGTTTTTGAGATATTCGAAAAATCCGCGAATGTTGTCGTTGTCGGCTCTTGCATAATTATAAGCGATCACGATATCGCGTTTAAAAGGAAAGTCGGTGATCTTTGCGAGCCTTACATGTTCGTTTTCGGCGTCGCCCCAGGTGAATTGCGGCCAAAAACCTACGCCCATGCCTGCCGCAATGGCATTTCTGACAGCGGAGGGATTGTCGCTCTCGAATATGACATTGGGTTTGAATCCGAGGTGGTGACAGTATTTGTCGCATATGGCGCGGAATTGTCTTGAACCTTGCAAGCAAATGAAGCCTTCGTTTGCGATATCTTTGAGCGATACGGAATTTCCGAACTTATCTTTGGGAACGGCAAGGAAGATCTCCTCGTCGATCGCAATTTCGAAATCACGCCTTTCGCGGCTCACATGATACAAAATTTTTGTGGTGACCTCTATATCGCTTACGCCGTCGCTGTTCTGAAAGACCGAAAAGTTGACTTCGGATCTTTTTTTATACTCCACGATCGCCTCGGTAACGAGAGCGGAGGCTGCCAAAACGTTTATGCGAATGGTATCGCGATCGAGTTTTGCCATGCGCCGTAGTTCCTCGGGGATCTTTTCGAGTTTGTACAATATGGGATCTAAGGATCGTTCAAGATGTTTGCCGTATTCGGTCAGCACTATCCCCCGCCCTTTCTGCTCGAAGAGTTTTACACCTATATCGTCTTCCAACCTATGTATAGCCTGCGTCAGCGCAGGCTGCGCTATATGCAACTTTTCCGCGCTTTTTGTTATGTGCTCCGAAGAAGCCACTTCCATAAAATATTTCAGTTGAGTCAATTCCATAATGATAGTCCTTTATATAACTTTGATATTATCAAATCAATACTAATTATATATTAGACTTTATATTTTGTCAATGATATAATGATCGCAAAGGAGAAAAAAAGAAAATGACAGTCCCTGAAATTTTAGAAACAATAATGCTTATATGTTTCGGCGTATCCTGGCCGCTATCGGTCATCAAGAACATAAAGGCAAGGACCGCAAGATCCATGAGTTTGCCGTTCATCTTATTGATAATGTTCGGCTATATCGCAGGCATAGCGAGCAAGTTTTTATCCGGCAACATCGGCTATGTCCTTATCGTATATTTTATCAATATTTTGTCGGTAAGCGTCAATCTCGCGGTATATTTCATCAATCTTTGGCATGACAAACAATCAAAAAAAGAAATCAATGTGGCGCAACCGCCAAGGGAGAAATCATTATGATAGATATAAATGAATTGAACAAATTCCGTAATATCAACAGCGTAGCGACAAAAGGCGGAATAGTTTTTGTGGGATCCGATTTTTTCGCCTCTTTGCCGCTTACGGAACTCGCTCAAACGTTTAAACTCGACGAAAAAGTGTATAACCGAAGCGTACGAGGCGCGTCGGTCGCCGATGTTTGCGACGCTCTTGAAGATCTTGTTTTAGATCTTTGCCCGTGTAAAGTATTTATCAATTTAGGCGATATCGAAGCGTGCGAAGGCATGGAAACAAGCGAGTTCATCGCGTCTTACGAATGGCTGCTGTGTTGCCTTCATAACAAATGTAATGCCAATATTTATGTCGTATCCATAGCGGCAAAGAGCGAACTTCATGACAAATACAATATTGCCCTTAAAAAGTTATGCGCCGAAAACGGATGCGGATTCATAGACTTGTCTTCGGCTTTCAACTGCGCCAAACCCGAAATAAGCGTTTTCAACGCTATCAAATTGTATGTTCATCGCGAACTTGACTTTACCGAGATAATGACCATGCTTTAAATTTTCCACCAAGCGGTCATTACTTTTTACGCAATCACCTACCCGTACACAAAAATGTACGGGTATTGTTATATCAAGTTATTAAAGCGGTCCAAATTGTAATCCCAATTGCCGATAACGGCAAAAATAATATAATTTAGCAGGGATAAATCTTGCTTTTTTGCCGATAATATGGTATACTTTAAGCGAGGTGACCAAAATGAAATATCTGTCCGTGACCGAAACGGCAAAGAAATGGGATTTGTCCGAAAGAAGCGTTCGTAATTATTGTGCGCTCGGAAAAATCGAAGGCGCTTTTCTGACGGGAAAAACCTGGAATATCCCCGAGGACGCGCAAAAGCCCGATCGGATCAACAAAAGGTCCGCCCCCACCACTCTTTTGGAAGTTCTGACCGAGGAAAAAAACGCGAGGCTGTCGGGCGGTATTTATCACAAGGTCCAGATAGAACTGACATACAATTCAAATCATATCGAGGGCAGCCGCCTCACGCACGATCAGACGCGGTATATTTTTGAAACGAACACTATCGGGATAGAAGGCGGTACCGTAAGAGTGGACGATATTGTCGAAACGGCAAATCATTTCAAATGTATCGACCTCGTTATCGAAAATGCAAAAAAGCCCATCACCGAGGCTTTTATAAAGGAATTGCACCGCACCCTTAAAAACGGCACGACCGACGCAAGAAAGTCTTGGTTTGCCGTCGGCGATTACAAAAAACTCCCCAACACCGTCGGGGATATGGCTACGGCAAGTCCCGAAGAAGTCGGAGATAGAATGAAAGAACTTCTCTTTCAATACAACAGGGACAAAGACAAGTCTTTCGACGACCTCTTGGACTTTCATTATCGTTTTGAATGTATACATCCCTTTCAGGACGGCAACGGCAGGATCGGACGGCTGCTTCTATTTAAGGAGTGCCTGAAACACAATATTGTGCCGTTTATCATCGACGAGGGGTTGAAATTGTTCTACTACCGCGGATTGAAAGAATGGAGACGCGAGCGCGGGTACTTACGCGACACCTGCCTTTCGGCACAGGATAAATTCAAAGTCATTCTGAATTACTTCAAGATCGAATACTGAAATTTTGTCCGCCGCTATTTTTATTTCTTGAAGAAAATGATAAATCCGAACCCGTCGCCAACAGGCACTACAAGGTTCGGATTATTATCATTTGGTACTCCCGAGCAGGATCGAACTGCTAATCTTCCCTTAGGAGGGGAAAGTTATATCCATTTAACTACGGAAGCAAGCCTTAACATTATACAGTATATGGCGGTGTTTGTCAACAAAATTCAGCGGGAGTATCGAACTTTAAGCGGCTTCGTCTTTAAGAAAACTTTTTTGACGTCGAATGTCGCACAGCCTATAAAGCGCGTAATAAATTCCCCATATAGCGCAAGCGGCGGCGACCGCCACGGCAAAAAGCAAAGCGTTGTACACGACCTGCCCCGCCGAGATCCGTATGCGCTCGAAAGGCGCGAAGTCGCTCCTGAGTATATTTACATAATTCACATTCAAGGCGTAAGCGGCGGGGACGGCATAGAGCGCGTAAAAGACAACGCCTAAAACGAGCGGCAACCAATCGCTTTTTTGCGGTCTGTAATCTTCGAGAAGAACCGAAAACACGAAATATGCGACCATACAATGGTGAAACAACAAAGTATGGAGATTGTGAAAGCTGCCGAAAACGTCTGCCGTAGAATTGCCGAGCAACACTCGCGGATACGCGTAAATGAGCGCTATTACCATAAGCGAATAACATATCGGCATAGGTTTGAAAAATTGACGCGCCCTACCCGTTGTAAACTGCGCAAGCGGCATAAGCCATATAAACGTCGAACAAAAGTGAAGCGGCAAAATGTAATATGTAAACGGCTCGAAAACATTGTAGTAGATCTGTTTGCAAACTTCGAGCACGACTATGAAGATCGCCAGAACTTTCAGCGGAACGCTCCTTACCTTTTCGCTCTTTCCCCTCAAAAAAATGCGCAAAACAACGCCCGTAGCTATAATAAAAGCCAAAGCAAGCGGCAGGACGAGCGCGTCCCCCTTACTCCATTCAAACATCTCTCCCCCTCTATAAAAAAACTAAACGTTATGACTTACCGAATTCGAAACAACGTTAGCCATATCGTAAAGTTCGTAATTGAACTCCTTTTTCATCGCCATAGCTTTGTCGATATCCATATCGATAAAGCGGTTGTCGCGAATACCGACCACTCTGTTGCCTATGCCGTTTTTCAATAGCTTTACCGCCTGAACGCCCCAGCAAGTACCGAGGTACCTGTCCCTGCACGACGGCGAACCGCCTCGCTGCAAATGTCCGAGCACGGTCGCACGAACAGCGGCGCCCAAACTCTCCTTTATCTTTGCGCGAAGTTCTTCCGCCTTGCCCACGCCCTCTGCTATGACGATTATGCTGCTGTATTTGCCCTTGCTGCGATCCTCGTTAAGGCGATCGAGTATTTCGAGATAGGTCATGGGAACTTCGGGCACGAGCACTATCTCCGCACCGCCGCCCAGACCCGCGTGAAGCGCTATATCGCCGCAATTTCGCCCCATTACCTCTATTATACATATTCGGTCGTGCGAACTCATCGTGTCACGCAGCTTGTTTATGGCGTCGAGGACGGTATTGCACGCCGTGTCGAATCCGAGCGTGTACTCCGTATAAGCAAGATCGTTGTCTATCGTGCCCGGAATACCGATCGTAGGTATGCCCATTTTCGAGAGCGCCTCCGCGCCGCGGAACGAGCCGTCGCCGCCTATGACTATCACGCCCTCTATCCCGCGCTTTTTGAGGAACTTGACTCCGAGTTCGCGTCCTTGCTCGGTGTAAAATTCGGGAGAACGAGCCGTCCTCAAAATGGTCCCGCCCCTTTGGATTATGTCCGAAACGCTGCGCATTGTCATGGGCAAAAATATATTTTCGATAAGTCCCGCATATCCGCGTTCTATACCGAACACTTCCATGCCCTCGCTTATCCCGTATCTGACTACCGATCTTATGGCAGCGTTCATGCCCGGTGCGTCGCCGCCGCTTGTAAGTACCGCGATCTTTTTCATAAATTATCCTCCGTTATTATTTGCCGAAAATCTCGACATTATTTACGCCGCTCACTCCGAAGAGTTCGCCTTTGAGCATTTCGCAAGCGTTGACCTTTGTTCCTATGCGGGAAACCTTGTCGTCATCGGTGTTCTTTATATATACCTCGTCGTCGCCCGGATACGCCGTAAGCACGTCGAGGATATCGTCGAACGTCTTTTGCTCTATCGCCTCGAAACTCATGTACAGGCAAAGCATTTTATTCGTTTTGACCTGCTCCTGCTTTTTTTCGATCTCCCACGGCTCGACCGTGTCCGCCCAAACGGTGATACTGTCCTCTTTGATAGACGGTCGGCCTGTTATTTTTACCAATCTTTCGCTCTGCCATAAGCTCTTGTATTTGCTCATCTTAAAGCCCGTAAGCATGATATCCACCGTGCCGTACAGATCTTCGAGTTTAGCTACTCCGAATTCTTTTCCGCTTTTGCTGAATTTTCGTTCTGCCTCCACCAGCATGCCGCCGAGAGTAAGCCTTGTGTTTTCGTTTATTTCGGGCGCGTCGAAATCCTTGTTTTCCTCCTCATCGTCGGAAATATCTTCCTTTTTGTCGCCGTCCGCCTTTACGGTCAGCATCGATGAGTTGTACGGAAATTCTTCGAGTTCGGCGCGATATTCTTCGAGCGGATGTCCCGTAAGATACACGCCCGCAACAAGTTTTTCCATGCGCAACTTCTCCATGCGCGGATACTCCTTGCGTTTTGGAATGACAAATTCGGCGCTTTCGTCCATGTCGAAAAAGGAGAATTGCCCCGACGCACGCGCGTTGACGTCCTTGTTTGCACGGTCGAGCACCGTTTCGTAAACGGCTATAAGTTCGCTTCGCGTGTTGCCGAAACAGTCGAATGTACCCGCAAAAATGAGGTTTTCGAGCATTTTCTTGTTGAGAGCGGCTCCGTTTGATCCCTGTTGTTTGCTTCGCTTTGCCCGCTCCGCCATTCTTTCGACGAATTTCACAAACGATTTGAATTCGCCGTTTTCCTCGCGCTCTTTGACTATCTCCTCCACCACCGAATGTCCGACATTCTTTATCGCCGCCATGCCTATTCGGACTCCGCCGTTCTCGACCGCAAAATCGGGATATGACTTGTTGATATTGGGAGGAAGTACGGGGATATTTCTGTTTTTGAGATATGTCAGATAGTTGGTTATCTCCTCGATGGAATCTATGCGATTGTTGAGCACCGCGGTGATAAATTCCACCGTGTGATAGCGTTTTAGATACGCCGTCTGGTAGGCAAGCACGGCATACGCGGCGGCATGGGATTTGTTGAACGCATACGACGCGAAACTTATCATGTCGTCGAAAATTTTGTTGGCGATCTCAGCCGAAACGCCGTTTTTCAGGCACCCGTTGATATTTTTTCCGTCGCCGTTGATGAATATCTCCCGCTCCTTTTGCATCGCCGCCATTTTCTTTTTCGCCATCATTCGTCGCACTATGTCCGCGCGTCCGAACGAATAGCCCGCAAGTTTTCGCACGATCTCCATTACCTGCTCCTGATAGACCATTATGCCGTATGTGACTTTGAGGATAGGTTCGAGAAGCGGGTGATCGTAAACTATCTCGTCGGGGTGACGCTTGTTGTATACATAAATGCCTATCTTATCCATAGGACCCGGACGATAGAGCGAAATTCCCGCTATTACGTCTTCGAGCGAAGTCGGGCGAAGATCGCGCATAAAGCGCTTTATCCCCTCGCCTTCGAGTTGGAACACGGCGTGCGTGTCGCCGTCGCTTATCAGCTTGTAAACTTCGGGATCGTCATAGCCCATGGCGTAAAAGTCGAGGTCGATCCCCTTGGTCTGCTTGACGTATTTGACCGCCTTGTTTATGTCGGTAAGAGTCCTCAGTCCCAAAAAGTCCATCTTTAACAGTCCGAGCTCCTCGCACTCTATCATGTTGAACTGAGTGGTGACTATTCCGTCGCCCGACATTGCCATGGGAACGTGGTCCGAGATCACGTCCTTACATATTATGACGCCCGCCGCATGCATGCCCGTCTGTCTGGGCATTCCCTCTATCTGCATTGCCATATCGAGGATCTTTTTGCTCATCGGGTCGTTATTGTACAGTTCGACGAGATCGGGAATGACGGGATTGACGTCGCTCTTTTTTTTCTCATTTAGCCCCAACAGGTCCTCGATGTGAAGTTTGCCCATCATTTTGGGCATGAGTTTGGTTATCTTGTCCACGTCGGCAAAGGTTTGATTGAATACTCTGCCCACGTCTTTGACCGCGGCTTTTGCCGCAAGCGTGCCGAACGTCACTATCTGCGAAACGTTTGGCTCGTGATATTTTTCTATTACATATTGAATGACGCGTTCGCGCCCGTCAACGCAAAAGTCTATATCGAAATCGGGATTGCTTACGCGCTCTTCGTTGAGAAATCGTTCGAATATGAGCGAATATTTAAGCGGATCGACCTTTGTTATGCCTATCGCGTATGCAACGATACTGCCCACGCCGCTGCCTCGTCCCGGTCCCACGGGAACGTCGTGCGTTTCGGAAAAGTGTATGAAGTCCCATACTATAAGGAAATAGTCCACAAATCCCAGCTTTTTTATTACGCCGAGTTCGTATTCCGCCCTGTCGAGGATCTCCCGAGTGAGTTCGCCGTATTTCCTTTTGAGCCCGTCGAAGCACATTTTGCGCAAAAATTCGTACGGTTCGCTACCGTCGCTCGGCGTGTAGCTTGGGAGCAATTTTTCCTTTCGGAAGAAGCGAAAATCACACTTGTCCGCTATTTCGAGCGTGTTTGTGACTGCGCCCTCGTAACCCTTGAACAGTTCCGCCATCTGATCGCCGCTTTTAAGGTAAAATTCCTTTGTGGGAAAGTACGCATAGTCGCCGCTCGCAAGTTCGCTCGCGGAGCCCTGCATATCGTCCTCGTCGGGCGACATGGTCTTGCGAAAAGAGATACATTGAAGCACCTTTTGCATTTTCGCGTCTTTCTTTTCGAGATAGTGGGCGTCGTTTGTCGCCACCATTTTTATGCCGTTTTTGACTGCAATGTCCCTGAGCGCGGGCAAAATGCGCCGCTGTTCCGCTATGCCGTGGTCTTGGAGCTCGATATAAAAATCTTCGCCGAACAGTTCTTTGAATCTTACCGCCCACTCGTTGGCGCCCTCATAGTCGCCTACAAGCAATCTTTGGGGAATTATGCCCGCAAGGCACGCGCTAAGGCAAATAAGCCCGTCGCTGTGCCGCTTTAACAGCTCGAAATCGATACGCGGCTTATAGTAAAATCCTTGGGTATAGCCGAGGCTGACGAGCTTTATGAGGTTTTTGTAGCCCGTTTCGTTTTTCGCAAGCAGGATGAGGTGATTGTTTTTGGGCATTTTGCCGCTATCGGTCGCTTTGACGTTCATATCCTCGGTCATATAGACCTCGCAACCTATAATGGGCTTGACCTTACATTCGCGCTTATCCCTTATAAATTCAAACGGATCGGCTTTTTCGTCGGTATACCTTATGGCGCACTTGACAAATTCCAGAACGCCGTACATATTGCCGTGATCGGTTATGGCGACCGCCTTGATACCAAGTTCGTCGCAATGCGAAAAGACCTTGTTGAGGCGGATCGCTCCGTCCAAAAGGCTGTATTCGGTATGAACATGAAGATGCGCGAATTCCTGTGCCATATTTCTCCTTTATTTGTCGTTTGCCATTTCCGTCAACTTGTTCAGCCTGTATTTTACGCAGCCCTTGCTGACGTCGAGGATCTCCGCCAACGCCTCGTAACTGAAATCGGGGTTGTCCAGCCTCGCTTTGGCGGTCTTTAAAAGTTTTTCGTCCGTTATAGACGAGTATATCTTTTTTATGGCGGCTATTTGCCTAAGGCTTGCCTCCACCACTTTGTCGGCGTTAGCCAGATCGCAATTTATGCGTCGATTGGTGTACATATTGACCATTCTGAGCGCCGCGGTATTGTTGAGTTCGAGCACCGCCTTGTTCGCGCCTATGAGCGCAAGGAAGTCGCTTATAGCGTCGCCGCTTTTGATATAAACGACAAACTTGTCCTTGCGCACGGTCATGCGCGCGGTGATATCGAATCCGCCTATGAGAGTGCACACGTCCGCCGCCATATCTTCGGTGGAAAAAGTCATTTCGAGATGATATTTTTTTGTGGCGGAAACGCTGCCGCAACCGAGGAACAGTCCTTTGAGATAATTTCTCGCGCAACATTCCTTTGCCACGACAAAGCCGTTTATGCCCGCCATTGCGCCTATCTCCTCGCCGTAATAGGTCAATATCCCGAGGTCGAAGAGCATTTCGAGAGTTTTTCCGCCGCGGATCTCGTAGTCCGTTTTGCCGACGGTTCCGCTTTGCCCGTAAAGACGCTCCACAAGCGCGGATACGAGATCGAGCACGCTCTTGCTTTCGCTGACAAGATACACGCCCACTCCCTCGCTGCTGAACGATATGGAACCCGCGGAATGTATGAGCGCCGAAAGCAACGCGGTATTGCAACAATCGCTTTCCGTGACAGTCGCTATTTCATCTTTTGCTTTTATCGTCAGCTCTTTCATTTTTGCTCCTGAATACGGGCAATTTGTTGAAGTTTGCTATCCGTTCCTTTGGGATATTAAGCCTGTCGACATAGGAGAGCGGAACTCCGAAATACCCCACCTTTTCGGGCGAATGAGCGTCTGAATCTATTATAAGTCCCACGTTCGTTTCCAGAACGGACATTATCTCCTCGTCCGTCATGGAAACCTTTTTGCCGTTGAGTTCGAGCAGCGTGCCGTAATGGGCGGCAGCTTTGGCGATCTCCTTTACGTCGGTCTTTATACCGTAGTTGGGGTGCGAAATAATATCGATCTTGTATCTTTCGAGCGCCTTTATATAGGCGTCGGTGTTTTTTACCACTTGTTTTGCCGAGAATTTCGTTATTCCGCTTACGAAGTTGGGCAACAGAAAATTGCAATATTCCTTTATCGAAGTAGTGCTTGTACACTTGTGATAGCCGCAGATCAACACGTCGAGCCACTCGTAGTCCGACTCCTCTATGTCCACATCTCCCGAACTGCTCACGAGGTTTGCCTCTATGCCGAGATATATCTTTATCTGCGGATATTGGCTCCTGAGCCTCTTCACTTCGTCTATCATATTGCCGAGATCCATTCGACGCACACCGTAAAAGTCATGATAAAAGCCGTGATCGGTTATGGCGATCTCTTTTAAGCCGCCGCTTATAGCCGCCTTCACGTTGTCCTCTATGCTGCCGTGCCCGTGGCTGAATACTGTATGCGTATGATAATCTCCCAATATGGGCATCTAATAAAACTCTCCCAGATAAATTACTTCTTCTTGCAACAAAACGTCGAATTTGCTTTTGACTTCCGCCTTTACCGTTCGTATAAGCGTAAAAATGTCCTTTGATGAGGCAAAACCGGTGTTGATTATAAAGTTTGCGTGCTTTTCGCTGATAACGGCTCCGCCATGCGCAAGACCTTTCAGCCCCGCCTGTTCGATATACTTGCCCGCAGGCATGTCTGCGTTTTTGAACACTGAGCCGCAACTGAATCCTCTCGGCTGAGTCGCACGACGTTGCGAAAAATATTTTTTTCTCAGCGCCGCCATGTCCTCGTCCGTCCTTATTAGCGCAAAGCCCGCTCCCACGATCACCGACGAAATGTCCGAACTGCGATAGCCGAAATTTATTTCGTCCCTACTTAGTCTTACGAGTTTGCTTTCTTTCAGAACGTCCACATAGTCCACAACGTCCGAAATGCTTTTGCCGAATGCGCCCGCATTGAGTTTGACGGCGCCGCCTACGCTCCCCGGTATTCCGCACGCCCATTCGAGCCCTTTGAGCGAATTGTTTTCGCAAAAGCGAGCCAACGCGGGCAAAGGCGCGCCCGCATACGCATAAACGCCTCGCTCGGTGAGTTCGATCCCCGACAGCCTCATAAGAATGACCTTGCCGTCGTAACCGCTGTCCGAGATGAGAAGTTTGCTGCCGCAACCTATTACTGCGAAATCCCCCACAGCCGTTTCAAGCAATCCGTTTACGTCGTACACTATTTTGAGCGACCTCGCTTTGCCGCCCGTATGATAAGTGCAAAAATCGGCAAGCGGAACGTCCTTTAACGAAGAAACATTTTCACTCATTATTTTACTCCATTTGTCATAATTTTTCAATCGTTTTAAGCCTGTCAAATCAAATTTTTTCGCTTATTGATTTATTATATATTTTATTGACATTGCCGCCGTATTGTGAATTTTATTTTGAAAAATGTTTCGGCGTTATTCCGCCGTAAAAATGTAAAAAAAGCCCCCCGCCGAGGGGAGCCGATACGAATATCGATATTTATTTAGCCGTGCGATCTTTTATTGTATCCTGAAACCAATCTCTCTGAGTTTTTTGCCGTTGTAGTTTATGACTTCGAGAATGTGGTTGAAGATGCTCTGCACCTGCTTTTTGTCCGAAATGATGCGACTTATATTGTCGTAACCGCCGTCCGAATGAGCATAAAAATTGCGTTGGAGAAAGTATTCGGTATATAGCGCAGCCATAACTTCGGCATATATGACGGAGGGGATCTTCTTTCTGTATCCCGATTTAAGGACGTATCTTCCGTCCTCTTTTTCATAGGCTTGTCCTATCATCTTTACGACTATGCCCTGCGCGTGTTGAAGATCGAATATAAGGCGTTCCAATCCTCTGAAACACGGTATGAGCAACGTGGAATAGTCGGACAGTACCACTGCGGAATTGTTTATGTCTATTACGCCTATCGCAAGATCGAGTTTTGACTGATCGGACAGAAATTCAAACGCGTCGGGCAACTTCTTTTTGAGTTGGCGTTCGATATCCTGCGCCCTCTTTTCCTCACCGCTGTACTTGATATGCGTCTTGATAGCCGTCTTGTAGTCGCTCAGCTGGGACATATACAGCTGTATCTCGCCGTACAGATCGCCGCGCGAACCGCTGAGTTCTATATTGCCGTTTTCGTATTTGACAAACACTTTGTCGCCGTGCGAACTTACGGCGTATGCCTTTGCGATCCCGCTTGTTGAAGCCTGCTTGTATCGCATATTCTTGTTCGCTTTTATCTTTTTAAGCAATTCGTCGAATTTCTCTGGCGATATCTTCTTTATCGTAAAGGTGTTTTCCGCGACCGACTTGTTTTGCTCCTTTTGCTGTGCGGTCGGGCGTTTTGCATTTTTGTTCGCCTTATTTGCCGATGGGGCATTATCGACGGGGGCGCCCTTTTTGGAATTTGTCTTTTGCGCCATCTTTTGTCGCGTCTTAGCGGGAGTCGAAGAATTGTCGGGAGCTTGTTCCGCTTTTTTGGCGTTGGCTCTCGGCGTTTTCACGTCCGACGACGCCTCCGTCTTGGCTCTCGGCTGAGCATTGGGGCGCGCCTTATTCTGCGTCTTTTGTTCGGCGGGCTTGCCCGAATGTTCGTCGTTCGATCTCGACGCGATATCTTTTGGCAATTGAGCGGTAACGTCGCCCATAACGGCGTCGGGAGCCGTCACTATCAAGGTTTGGGACTTGGTTTCGTAAACGACGCTTATTCGGTACTTATTCTTGGTAAACGTATACCTGTCCTGCAAAATCGAATTGTCGGCAGGGTTGTGCGCTCTCAGTTTAAAGCCCCCGCTACTGTTTATATTGTTTATGAAAAGCGAAAAACTTTGTTCCGCGCATTTGTTATAATTTAATCTTACAGATTCCATATGTTTATATTGTACTATTTTTCCGCGCAAATGGCAATCGAAATGATAAGACTATTTGTCGGAATGTAAATTTAAAAAGTCCGTAAGTTATTTCTTACGGACTTTCGTTGTTTTTTATTAAGCTCTCCTCTTGCGGAAGCGAATGAGATATACAACTACGCCTATGATGAGCAATATACCTACTATGATGAGTACTGTGCTGAGCATGGTGAGCGAAGTCGGAGTGCTGCTCGTCGTCGTGCTTACCGTAATGGTATAGGTGCGGGTGCTCTCGTTGCCTGCCTTATCTCTCAACACGATACGGACCGTATAGTCGCCGCTCTTTGCGAACTTGTAATCGTTGTCCAACTTGATCCTGTATTCGCCGTCGTTGGAAGCGGTAAGTTTATCGAGTTTGATGCTGCCGCTTACGGAACTTACCTGAGAATTGCTGCTGCCCGGTTCGTACAAGCTGTAATAAACGGTGATCTCGGACGCGGGATCCTTGTCGGCTTGCATATCTTCGAGTTTGAAAGTGCGATATTCGAACAAGGTGTCAACATTTGCCTTAGCGGTAGAAGTATCCGTCAAAGTGAATTGCGGTGCGATGATATCGCCTACCTTTATCGTGTAATTTTCGGTAACGACGTCGGAACCGATCTTTGCGGTAGCTTCGAGGTTGTACGCGCCGTTCTTGTCGAGCGTGAACGCATAGCTGCCGTGATATTCGTATTCGCCCTCTACTGCCTTGAAGGAGTAGTATTTCTCGTCGCCTTCCTTGATATTTGCATCTTCGCCGACGTATTCGTAAACTTTCTGTGCGTTTGCGCTATTGCCGTCGGGATCGGTGTACTTCAAGGAAACATCGTAGCTTTGAGATTCGGAGAATGCGATGAAGTGCGGTGTGATATAGAAGTATTCGCCCTTGCTGCCTTGATATTTATTCTTGGATTCGGGTTCCTTGGTAAGATCCTTTATATAAGACGGGATCACATCGTCGGTATCGATCCTTGCGGAGTTTGCGTCGCTTACGCTCATGCCGTAAGAAGCATTGTATGTGAGGAGCGAAGCAAAGTTATCGGACTCTGCGATAAGTTCGTCTTGTTTTCCGTAATACTCGGTCACTTCATAGCCGCCCTGATCTATAGGGGTGAACTCATAGCCGAGCAAGCTGTATCTGCCGCCGCGGATCTTGAATACTCTTATATACTTGTCCGCTTCGCTGCCGTTTACCGTGAACGGTCTGCGTTCGAGCATATAGGATCTGCGAGCGTTGCCTACTCTGTCCCAAAGCGCGGCGTTCCTATTACCTATGGTAACTTTGTCGTCGTCAACGTTTGCCGTCAACTTCTTTGCAAATACATAGCTGTTGTTCTTTGCGTCGAACAATCTGATATTTACTTCGTAATCGCCGGACTTACCGGGATTGAATCTGATGTCCTTAACATAGAGCGCCTTGTTTTCGCCCTCGGTGTAGAACACATTGCTCGTAACTCCGTCGAGCGAATTTCCGTCCTCATCTTTTATCGAAAGTTCGAAGCCTACAAATTCGGGCTGTTCGATCTTTTCGATAGCGAACTCGCCGATATAACCGTCTATTATCTCGTCCTCGATATCGAACTTGACATCTTCTACTGCCCAGCCGTTCTTTGCTGCGTAAACGGTAACGGAATAATCATTACCGTCTTCGTCTTTGAGTTGAGCCTCGTTTTCTACGTCGTCCTTAGCGGAGTACGCAAAACTAATGCTGTCGCTGATCGTGATCTTATCGCCGTCTTCGTTGGCAAGATAAGAATTGCCGTCTTCGTCAATGCCCAGGTTGAGCACTTCGCCGCCCTCTACATACAAGCGATTGTCTTCGTTGTCATCGCCGCTGTAAATATAGTAATTTTCGGTAAGACGGCTGTCAAAGTTGTCGCTTACAACAATGTTAGGAACGGTGTAAGTCGTTTCTTCGCTGTCAACTATAATATAGTCGGGGAAAGTGGGTTCGGTGATAACGGGAGCCTCTTCATCGGTGAAAGTGAAATCTCTCACGTCAATGCTATAAACCTTTTGAGAGTTGTTGTAGCCGCCGTTGCTTGCTCCGTCGCGGAAACTGAACGTGATAGTCCAAATGCCCGTTACGCCCGCCTTTACCTTGTTGAGGTCATCGTCGGAATTGCTCTCGTCGCTTTCTTCGGAATAGAAATCGTCAAAGTTGATACGAAGGTACGGATTTCCACCGCCTTCGGTAACGATCTTGACGCCCTCGTAAACGTTGTCGCCGCTGTTGCTCTTATAGAACTTTTTGTAAGAGCCCTCGGTCGCGTTTGCAACATGTTGATCATTCATGATCGATTGGGGAGTAAGGAGCGACCAGCGAGCTACCGTGTCGGTCGGGTTCTTTACTTCGACCGTCATCTTAACGTCGCCCGTGCCCGGATTTTCGCCTGCGTCGAGATTGAATTCGTCATAGTTATCAACGACGGTGGGAATGGGGATATTGAGAACCATATCAACATTTTCGCCGTCCTTGTTCTGAACGCCGTGAAGTCCCCAAACGGTGGGAATGAGGTCGTCCTCGGACTCTATGATAACGGGACCCGTCTTATCCGAAACGGCGATCTTGTAGGTGTGTTGAGTGGACTCGTTGCCCGCGTCGTCCTTTGCCACATAAGTTACGGTATAAGTGCCGAGCTTTGTGGGATAGAAAGACATATTGTCGATATTATCGAATTTCGCGTCTTCGAGCTGATCATATTCGCCGTCCGTCATCTTGGGAGCATAACCGTTCTCGTCGGGAGCAACTTTCTTTACGGGTTTTCCGTCGGGATCGGTGACATTGACGATAACTTCGACATTATCGTCATAGTCGTCGTCTGCGGTCGCCTTGGGAAGCGTCACCAACGTGTTGATGCTTGCGGATGAGGACATGTTGGAGATATTGCGAAGAGTGGGTCTGTTGGAATCGGTAAAGTTGCTTTGAACGTTTATCGTGTACTTTTCGCTGTAACTCTTGCTGCTGCCGTCGAATTGAGCGGACAAAACGAGCATTTTGCTGCCCACTTCACTGAATACAACGCTGACGTCCTCATCGCCGACTTCGGTCTTTGCCCCGTTATCTATCTGATAATAAAGCATAACGCCCTCTTCGACGTACTCTACTTCGTCATCGACTTTCTTTGCGAGGTGCCATTTGGGCAACTGCTTGGACGCGCCGCGTTCTACGAACGTGGGAATGGATGCGCCGTTGTTTTCAACTTCGATATAGTATTCTGCGTCTTCGAAACAATTTATAATATAAGAATAGCTTACATTATCGTTAGAATAAATAACCTTATAATTACCCAAAACAGATGCGGTATATTCATTACCGTCGGCGGTAACATTCTTACCTGTGGGATCCTTGACCTTTAAGGTCACGCCCTCGTTCGCTTCAAGCACCTTGAACTGCTTTCCGAGTTCGACCTTAGTCTGAATACTGCCGTATTCGTGTAAATAAGCCTCGTTTTCGGATACTGCGCGAGGACCGTCCGCAAAGACAACTCCGCTCAGGCATCCGATCATCATTGCCACGGATACAATGAGTACAAGAAGTCGTCTGCATATGCTTTTGCCTGTTTTCATTTCGTGTCTCCTCTTTAATTAAGTAAAACTATATTTATAGCGTTACAATTATACCAAAAAATTACATACGCTGTCAAACATTTTCAATACAATTCTAACGATATTATTTGCATTAGCTACAAAAAATATGTGAAATTCGTGCTTTACGAAAGATTTCGGGACCTTAAACAGACCCGCTAAGATTGTTGCAACTTGTAAACGATATTGAGTCCTTTGAGGGTGAGCGTCCTGTCCACGACGTCGATCACCTTGCTGCACGAGGATACGATCTCGCTCAGTCCGCCAGTGGCTATGACTTTAAGTTCTCCCATAAACTCCTTTCTTATGCGCGCGACTATGCCCTCCACCATGGAAACGTAGCCGAAAACCAATCCCGACTGCATATTCGCAATGGTGTTCTTGCCTATAACGTTACGCGGAACGGCTAGTTCGACCTTGGGGAGTTTTGCGGTGCCCGTATAAAGAGCGTCCGCGCTGGATTTTAGCCCCACGCCTATCGCGCCGCCCAAAAACTCGCCGTTTTCGGACACGACGTTGAACGTGGTCGCAGTGCCACAATCTATAACGATGCACGGTCCGCCGTATATCTTATAAGCCGCGACGCAGCCCACTATCCTGTCCGCGCCCACTTCCTTGGGATTGTCGTATTTCACATTCACGCCCGTCTTTATGCCCGAGCCCACAATATACGGTTTTATCCCGAAATAGTAGTCGAGCATATGCTCGAACGTGTAATTGAGGTTGGGATTGACGCTGCTTATTATGCCGCCGTCTATATCTTTGGGCGAAATGTTCTTGTTTTTCAACATTCCGATAAGATAAAAGCCGTATTCGTCCCCCGTCTTGTTCATGGAACTCGACATACGAAGGCTGAGGGCAAGTTTGTCCCCGTCGAAAATGCCTATTTTCGTATTTGTATTGCCTACATCAAGAGCTATTATCATTTTATACCTGCTTTTCAGCCCTGTCCCGTTGCGCGTATGCGCGCTCCGACGATCCTGACGACAGAATATATCGCGGGGGACAAAATTATATTTATCGCAAATTCGATAAGGAAGTTGACGCCCGCGACCGTAAGAACGAGGTACTTGAAAAATTCGAGCGCGTTCATGTCGAGAGAATCGGGCAACATTCCGAACAATGCGAGCGACGACAATATGAACACCGCCGTGTTGGTTATCGGAGCGACAGCCGACGAAACAACCGTTGCGACATGGACGTTCTTCTTCGATATGAGTTTGAATACAAGCGCCGGCACTATCCCAACCAGAAAGCCTCTTACGAGCGTAGAGAAAATAAAGAATACGAGCGCGGACGGCGATTCGATGATGAAGATCATCATTCCCTCGGGTTTTGCGATGGACATTATTACCACGATGACCGCGAATGTCAGTCCCAAAAAGGCTCCGCCCGAAGATCCGAGAATTATCCCGCCCAGCACAATGGGCACAAGCGTCAGGTTGAGCGCCGCGCCGCCCGGGAGAGGCACAAGCGAACTCACAAGCTGAAACACGACGATAAAAGCCGTCAAAACCGAAAGGTACGTTATGTTCCTTGTCGAAAAGAACTTCTTTTTATCCATATTGACCTCCATCGGGTTCGTTATGATACCCGCAGAAAAAAACCGTTTGCGAAAGCGCTTATGGACAGTCGAATACCCGTATCCGCTTAAAGCGCGTTCGGCATATCGCATTCGGCATATTATTATATAACAAAGGATATCGTTTTGCAAGCATTTGAACGCCGCTGTGAAATTTTTATATTTTTTACCGTATTCGATATGCGCTCATTCGTAACGTTTTTGCCTGTAAAAACATATATAAAAAGGCTACGACATAGCCGTAGCCCCCGTTTTTCAGCCGCATTATGTAGTTTTGTTTATTTGCAGCAGTTATTTTTGTCGCCGCATACGCAGCTGAGCAATATGTACCAAAGGATCAGATCGCAGCAATCGCCGCTTCTTTTCTCATATCCGCAGCCGCATCCGTTATCCTTATTGCCGCACCCGCAAAGCAACAGCAAAAGTATAAATAAATCGTTTCCTCCGCAGAACATCGCGTTTACCCTCCTATTTGAATTTTTTCCGACCGATCCGCACGGAGAGGACCTCGATCGGTTCCTTACGCAAAGTCCCCTCCGTACACCCGGGCTTTATCTTTTGCAAGTCTATCTTTGGTATCGGGCGCGCCACCCGTAACGGTGAATAGATATATCTACTTCATAATATTTGCCTATCCCGTGAAGTGTGCGGAAAAATAATTTATTTTTTGCTTGACTTTTTTTCGTATATGCTTTACACTTTTTATGACATTTTATTTAGGAGTTATTATGGCAGAATTGACTATGGACAAGCTCGTCGCCCTTTGCAAAGGTCGCGGATTCGTTTATCCCGGCAGCGAGATATACGGCGGTCTTGCCAACACCTGGGATTACGGTCCGCTCGGCGCGGAACTTAAAAACAACATCAAAAAAGCATGGTGGAATGAGTTCGTTACCCGATCCGCCACCAACGTGGGCGTGGATTGCGCCATACTTATGAACAATTCGGTATGGGAAGCAAGCGGACACATAGGCGGATTTTCCGATCCCCTTATGGATTGCAAAGAATGTAAGACCCGTCACAGAGCCGACGACCTCGTCGAAAACTACATCGAACGAAAAAAGATGAACATAAGCATTGCGGGCTGGGACAACGAAAAACTTCAAAATTTCATAACCGAAAACAAAATACCTTGCCCCGTGTGCGGCAAAAGCAACTTTACGAGCATAAAAAAATTCAATCTTATGTTCAAGACTTTTCAGGGCGTGACCGAGGACAGCGCAAGTACCGTGTACCTCCGTCCCGAAACGGCTCAGGGCATTTTTGTGAACTTTTTGAATATTCAACGCACTACGCGCAACAAGATCCCGTTCGGCGTCGGTCAGATAGGAAAATCGTTCCGAAACGAGATAACTCCCGGCAACTTCATCTTCCGCATAAGGGAATTCGAGCAAATGGAACTTGAATTTTTCTGCAAGCCGGGTACCGACCTCGATTGGTTCTATTATTGGAGGGATTTCTGCCGCAATTGGCTCATAAAATACGGTATAAGACCCGAAAACCTCAGAATGCGCGACCACGAAAAGGAAGAACTCGCCTTTTACAGCAAGGCGACGACCGACTTCGAATTCAAATTCCCGTTCGGCTGGGGCGAACTCTGGGGCATTGCCGATCGCACCGACTATGACCTCAGATGTCATGAACGCAGATCGGGCAAGAGCATGGAATACACCGATCCCAACACGAACGAAAAGTATGTGCCGTACGTTATCGAGCCCTCGCTCGGAGCCGATCGCGCCATGCTCGCTTTTCTTTGCAACGCCTACGAGGAGCAAACGCTGGACGGCGGCGACACACGCGTCGTAATGCACTTCCACCCCGCTCTCGCTCCCTATAAAGCCGCGATCCTGCCTTTGCAAAAAAATCTTTCGGAAAAGGCGGACGAGATATACAAAATGCTCGCTCAAAAGTTCAATTGCGCGTACGATCTCAGCGGTTCGATAGGCAAACGCTATCGCCGTCAGGACGAGATAGGCACTCCCTACTGCATTACCGTGGACTTCGACACACTCGAAGACGGTACGGTCACCGTTCGCGACAGGGACAGCATGGAGCAGATCCGTATCGGAGCGAACGAACTCATCGCTTACCTTACCGAAAAGACGGAAGCGTAAGCGGAAATTCGGAAATCGAAACAATACTTAAACGTATAACGGGCCGACGGCGTTTAGTCGATCCGTTATTTTATAAGGATATTGCTACTGAATATGACAAAGGGCTCTTCCTATCAAAGGAAAAGCCTTTTTTGTTACCAATCTTCTTTTACCGAGGTCTTGATATCGTCGTAATAATCGAAATACTTACGTTTGAATATCTCAGCCTCTTTTGCCTCTTTCGCCTTTTTTATTGCCTTTTGTCCGAGCGGCTCGGGCGGTTTTTTTGCGGGCGTCTGTTCCATATCACTCATCGAACTCTTGCATATGAGCTTCCATTTGTTGCTCGGATTTGCTTATTGCCTCTTCGGGATAGATGTTTTTATACTTTTTCATGCCCGTGCCCGCGGGGATAAGTTTGCCTATGATAACGTTTTCTTTAAGTCCGATAAGCGGGTCGATCTTGTTCTTTATGGCAGCTTCGGTAAGCACTCTCGCCGTTTCCTGGAAGGACGCCGCCGAAAGGAACGAATCGGTGGCAAGCGCAGCCTTGGTTATACCGAGAAGAGTATGCTTTGCCACTGCGGGACGACTGTAATTTTCGATCGCCTTGGAGTTCGCCTCGTCGAATGCGGCAAGATCCACCATTGCGCCCGGCAAAAGCGGCGTGTCGCCTCCGTCCTCTACGCGAACCTTTTTGAGCATCTGTCTTATTATGACTTCGAGGTGTTTATCGTTTATCTGCACGCTTTGGCTGCGATATACCGATTGAACTTCCCTCAAAATATAGTCCTGAACGTACTTGCGACCCTTTGTGCGCAATATGTCGTGCGGATTGATAGGTCCTTCGGTGAGCGCGTCGCCGCTCATAACGGTTGCGCCGTCTGTAATTTCGGGTTTGAGCCTTGCAGTGTACGGGATAGAATAGGATTCCTCCTTGCCGTCCTCGCGCTTAACTATTATGTCGCGCTTTCCGCCGCTTTCCGAAATGCTTATCACACCGCCGTGTTCTACCACTACGGCAACGCCCTTGGGTTTACGCGCCTCGAACAATTCTTCGACACGCGGCAGACCTTGCGTTATATCGTCCGCAGCTGCGACGCCGCCCGTGTGGAACGTACGCATGGTAAGCTGAGTACCCGGTTCGCCTATGGATTGAGCGGCTATGATGCCGACCGCCTCGCCCACTCTGACGGGAGTGGAGCCCGACATATCCTTGCCGTAACACTTTACGCAAACGCCGTGCTTGGATTTGCAGGTAAGAACGGTACGGATATTCACGCCCGTGATTCCCACGCTCTGAATAAGGTTGGCAAGATCTTCGGTGATATATTCGTTGCACTTAACTATAACTTTGCCTGCGTCGGGATGTCCCTCGGGATAAACTATGTCCTCGGCCGCGAATCTGCCGTTTATTCTGTCGGCAAGCGATTCGATGACCTGCTTGTCGCTCATTATCGCGGTAGTATAAGCGCCCTTGGGAGTCTGACCTTCGCAGCAATCCTCTTCGCGAACGATGACGTCCTGAGATACGTCGACAAGACGTCTTGTAAGATATCCCGAGTCCGCCGTTTTGAGCGCCGTGTCGGCAAGACCTTTTCGTCCGCCGTGAGAAGCGATGAAGTATTCGAGAACGGACAAGCCCTCACGGAATGAGGATTTAACGGGCGTTTCGAGCGTTTTACCTTGCGGGTTGGTCATAAGTCCGCGCATACCCGAAAGCTGCGCGATCTGCTTCATGCTACCACGGGCTCCCGACTGAGCCATCATGTTGATGGGATTGAACTTGCTGAGCGATTTTTTGAGCACGTCGGTAACGTCCTCGTTCGCCTTTTTCCATTCTTCGACCACAAGTTTATATTTTTCGTCCTCGGTCAAAAAGCCGCGATTATACAATCTTTCGATATTTATAACGCGCGTTTCCGTTTCCGAAAGTATCTTTTTCTTTTCGGGCGGGATCTCCATGTCGAACACGCTTGTGGTGATCGCGCCTATCGTGGAGAACTTGTATCCGAGCGATTTGATGTTGTCGAGCATCTTGACCGTTTCGGTTGCGCCTTTGAGTTTGAACGTCGTATCTACTATCGCCTGCAAACGGGATTTATCCACGCAACAGTCTATTTCGAGAGTGAACGGATCGTGCTTATCCTGCGCCTCGTAAACTTTGCCGTTTTCGTCCTCGCAGAATTTGAGCCCGAGGTCTTGCGGGATTATATCGTTGAATATCAATCTGCCCACGGTAGTCGAGATACGCTTGTTGCAGGGAACGCCGTTCACTTCCTTTGTTATGCGCACCCATATCTTACTTTGCAACTCGATCTCCTTGTTGGCATAAGCCATCTTGGCTTCGTCCGCGTCGCAGAAGATCTTGCCCTCGCCCTTGGAGCCGGGCTTGGCTATCGTAAGATAGTAGCAGCCCATGACCATATCCTGAGTGGGCGAGCAAACGGGTTTGCCGTCGCTGAGTTTGAGAATGTTGTTGGACGCAAGCATAAGGAATCTCGCCTCGGTGCGTGCCTCTATCGAAAGGGGCACATGCACCGCCATCTGGTCGCCGTCGAAGTCAGCGTTGAACGCGCCGCAGGCAAGCGGATGAAGTTTTATCGCTCTGCCCTCGACAAGCACAGGCTCGAACGCCTGTATTCCCAATCTGTGAAGCGTGGGAGCGCGGTTAAGCAGCACGGGATGTTCCTTTATAACGTCTTCCAGCACGCCCCAGACCTCTTTGCCTGCGCGTTCCACTATACGTTTTGCGCTCTTTATGTTGTGAGTTTTGCCCTGAGCGACAAGTTCGTGCATTACGAACGGCTTGAAAAGTTCGAGAGCCATTTCCTTGGGCAAACCGCATTGATACATTTTGAGTTCGGGTCCTACGACTATAACGGAACGTCCCGAATAGTCGACACGTTTTCCGAGAAGATTTTGTCGGAAACGACCCTGCTTGCCGCGCAAAAGTCCGCTAAGCGATTTGAGTTCGCGATTGCCCGCGCCCGAAACGGCTTTGCCTCGTCTGCCGTTGTCTATAAGCGAATCCACAGCCTCTTGCAACATACGCTTTTCGTTGCGGATAATAACTTCGGGAGCGTTCATTTCAAGCACTTTTTTAAGACGCAGGTTCCTGTTTATCACTCTGCGATACAAGTCGTTGAGATCGCTCGTCGCATATCTGCCGCCGTCAAGCTGGACCATGGGTCTGAGTTCGGGCGGAAGAACGGGCAGCACGTCGAGCACCATCCAGGTGGGATCGGTGCCGTTTTTGAGGAATGCGTCCAGAATATCAAGACGCTTTATCGCTTTGACTTTCTTTTGTCCCGTGGACGTATCCACGATCTCCTTTATTTCCTTGTATTCCTTTTCGAGGTCAACGTTGCCGAGAAGCTCCTTTATGGCTTCGGCGCCGTCGCCCACTCTGAACGCCTTGGGACCGTATTTTTCGCGGAGTTCAGCCACCTGATCGTAAGGAATGACCTGCTTGTATTCGAGTTCTGTTTCGCCGGGATCGAGCACGATCGCCGACGCGAAATATACTATGGATTCGAGCGCCTTGGGCGGGATATCGAGCAAAAGACCGATACGCGAAGGAACGCCTCTGAAATACCAGATGTGCGTTACGGGAGCCGCAAGTTCGATATGACCCATTCTTTCGCGGCGGACCTTTGCCTTTGTGACTTCTACGCCGCACTTGTCGCAAATAACGCCCTTATATCTTACGCGTTTATATTTACCGCAATAACATTCCCAATCCTTTGTGGGTCCGAATATCCTTTCGCAAAAGAGTCCGTCCCTTTCCGGTTTTTGCGTACGGTAATTTATCGTTTCCGACTTTGTGACTTCGCCGTGCGACCATTCCCTTATCTTGTTGGGACCCGCAATGGAAATTTGCATGGAATCGAAATTATTTAATTCAAACATTCGGTCTTTCCTCCTCTATTTATCTTCGTCTTTTTCGATACCGAGCAGATCGTCATCGTCCAAGCCGAGCAGATCGTCGTCATCGTCGAATTCGTCGTCGGTGAGATCCTCGTCCGCAAACGGATCTTTGAGATCGAAGTCCTCGTCGAGAATATTGACTTCTTCGTTCTCTATATCCTCTTCGAATGCGTCCTTTTCGTTTGCGAAGTCGAGTTCGTCATCGTCGAAGTTGAGTTCGCGGCGATCGAATGTCTTGCGCTCCTCGGGAACTTCGTCGTTGTCGTCTTCGATAAGTTCGCGAATACCTACTTCTTCCTTGTTCTCGGTGAGCACTTTTACGTCGAGCGCGAGCGCTTGAAGTTCCTTGATGAGGACTTTGAACGATTCGGGTATGCCCGGTTCGGTCGTATTGAGTCCCTTTACGATCGATTCGTACGTCTTTACTCTGCCCACGATATCATCCGACTTGACGGTCATTATCTCTTGAAGAATGTTTGCCGCGCCGTAAGCGTAGAGCGCCCAGACTTCCATTTCGCCGAAACGTTGTCCGCCGAACTGCGCCTTGCCGCCGAGCGGTTGCTGAGTTACGAGCGAATACGGTCCCGTCGAACGAGCGTGTATCTTGTCGTCGACAAGGTGGATAAGTTTTATCATGTACATGTAGCCTACCGTCGAGCGGTTTTCAAACGGTTCGCCCGTACGTCCGTCGTACATCTGGATCTTGCCGTCCACTTTGCCGTCGGTAGTGAATCCGTTTTCCTTCAATAGCGCGTTTATGTCGCTTTCGAGCGCGCCGTCGAACGTCGGTGTGGCGACTTTCCAGCCGAGCGCCTTAGCCACAAGTCCGAGATGGACTTCGAGCACCTGTCCTATGTTCATACGAGAGGGAACGCCGAGCGGATTCAACACTATTTGAAGCGGAGTTCCGTCCGCCATGAACGGCATATCTTCCTGCGGAAGTATTCTCGAAATGACGCCCTTGTTTCCGTGACGGCCAGCCATTTTGTCGCCGACGGAGATCTTACGCTTTTGAGCGATATAAACTCTGACGAGTTTGTTTACGCCCGGGCTCATTTCGTCGCGGTTGGCGCGCGTGAATATCTTTACGTCTACGACTATACCGCCCTCGCCGTGAGGCACCTTTAAGGACGTGTCCCTAACTTCTCGCGCCTTTTCTCCGAATATCGCGCGCAAAAGTCTTTCTTCGGGAGTAAGTTCGGTTTCGCCCTTGGGAGTTACCTTGCCCACGAGAATATCGCCGGAATCGACTTCCGCGCCTATCCTTACTATACCGTCCTCATCGAGGTTTTTGAGCGCGTCCTCGCCGACGTTGGGTATGTCCCTCGTGATCTCCTCTTCTCCGAGTTTCGTGTCGCGTGCCTCGATCTCGTGTTCTTCGATGTGTATCGAAGTGAATACGTCGTCTTTGACTATCTTTTCGCTGATGAGGATAGCGTCCTCATAGTTGTAGCCCTCCCACGACATGAAGCCGACGAGGATATTGCGACCGAGCGCGAGTTCCGCGTTTTGCGTCGAATGACCGTCCGCAAGCACTTCGCCCGCATTTATATGTTGATTTTTGTTTACTATCGGTTTTTGATTTATACATGTGCCCTGGTTGGACGCGCGGAACTTTTTGAGAGTATAAGTTGCCGTCGCGCCGTCGTCCTCGGCGACCTTTATGGTGTCCGCGTCGACATATGTGACAACACCGGGCTTTCGGGCGATCACCATTACGCCCGAGTCGTAAGCTATCTTGTGCTCAATGCCCGTGCCTACTATGGGCGCCTCGGGTTTGAGCAGAGGCACAGCCTGACGTTGCATGTTGGAGCCCATGAGCGCACGGTTCGTATCGTCGTTTTCGAGGAACGGTATGAGCGCCGTTGCGACGGATATCATCTGTCGCGGCGAAACGTCTATATAATCTATATCTTCGCACGGGCGTTCGGCGATGTCCTCGCGATGACGCATAAGGACACGCTTATGAACGAACCAATTGTTTTCGTCGAGAGGTTCGGTCGCCTGCGCAACGCAATATCTGTCCTCTTCGTCGGCGGCGAGATATTCCACGCCTTCGGGTCCGGGGATAACGCGCTTATTGACCTTATCCACTTTGCGGTAGGGCGCCTCTATAAATCCGTATTCGTTGATACGCGCATACGAACTGAGCGAGCTTATAAGACCTATGTTCTGACCTTCGGGCGTTTCGATGGGGCACATACGCGAATAGTGCGTATAGTGTACATCGCGGACTTCGAAGGACGCTCTTTCGCGGTTGAGTCCGCCGGGGCCGAGCGCGGAAAGTTTACGCTTGTGCGTAAGTTCGGCGATCGGGTTTGTTTCGTCCATGAACTGCGAAAGTTGGCTGGATCCGAAAAATTCCTTTATCGCGCTTGCCACGGGTCGGATATTGATAAGGTTTTGCGGAGTGAGTTCGCTGTCCTGCTGGATCTGCATTCTCTCTCTTATCACCCTTTCGAGCCTTGCCACGCCTATACGGAATTGGTTTTGCAGCAATTCGCCCACGCTTCTTACGCGACGATTGGCGAGGTGGTCGATGTTGTCGATAAATCCGATGTCATATCTTAATCCTATAATATAGTTGATGGTGCTTATTACGTCGTCGATAAGGATATGCTTGACTATGAGATCGTCTACGTTGCTTGCGATAAGTCCCATCAATTCCTCGGGCGACTTTGCCTCGTCCATGAGTTTTTTGAGCGTGGGATAATGGACCATTTCGTTTATGCCGAGGTCCTTGGGATCGCAATCAACATATCCGTTGAGTTCGACCATGTGGTTGCCTATAACGACGTGATAGCCCGTTTCGCTTGCGGGAGCGACCACTTTGACTTCGTTTATACCGCTGTTCTGGATCTTGTAAGCAACGGATTCCTCTATCGTTTCGCCTTTTTTTACATATAAAACGCCGTCGCCGTCAACAATATCTTCGTAGGCGGTAAGCCCCGTTATCCTTGCGCGGAGAGCGAGTTTCTTGTTGAATTTATATCTGCCTACGCGGGAAAGATCGTATTTGCGGCGATCGAACATAAGCCCCGACACATAAGTGCGAATGCTGTCCACCGTCGGAGGTTCGCCGGGACGGAGCTTTTTGTTGAGTTCGATAAGTCCGTCGTCCTCGTTTTTGATCGGGTCCTTTGCGCAGGTTTCTCTTATGAGCTTTTCGTTGTGGAAGATCTTATTGATCTCCTCGTCCGTGCCGAATTTATTCTCGGTCTGAGTTGCCGAAAGAGCGCGAAGAAGTACCGACGCGGGTACCTTGCGAGTCCTGTCCACATGCACCCAAAGAGTGCCCGACGAGTCCTCCTGAAATTCGAGCCAAGCGCCTCGCGACGGAATGTTTGTGGCGGCATAGTACGACTGGCCGGTCTTGATATCTTTCTGTTCGTCGAAATATACGCCGGGCGAACGAACAAGCTGCGATACGACTACGCGTTCCGCTCCGTTGATGATGAACGAGCCGTTGGGCGTCATAAGCGGAAGATCGCCCATGAACACTTCCTGTTCTATCGCGCTGCCCACGTCGCCGTTTTCGTCGTAAACTTCCAGCCTCACCTTGACTTTGAGGGCTGCCGCATAGGTCGCGTCACGATCTTTACATTCTTTTTCGCTGTACTTGATCTTCTCGTCTAAATGATAATCCAAAAAATGAAGCGCGATCCTACCGGAAAAGTCGGTTATAGGCGAGAAATCTTTGAGCACCTCTCCTATTCCCTGGTTCAAAAAGTCGGAATACGAGGACTTTTGCACTTCGATAAGTTGCGGCATCTCGATCACTTCCTGGCATTGAGCGAATGAGATCCTTTCGGTGTTGCCGTACTTGATCTTTCTTATGGTTCTTTCGGACATTATAATCTCCTTTTATAAAGTTCGCATTTCGAATAAAAATTCGGCAGAATACTGCATTTTAATATAATAAGTCTTTTTGGCAATAAATGTCAAGCAAAATAAAGCATAAATTTTTAATTTTTGAAAGAAATTTTTTTCGTCCGACATTGTTCGCGCCACTATACGCCTAAAAGCGCAAATGCGACATTATTCGACTTTTCCAAAAAGCGGTTTATGTTCTCCATATGTTCGTATTTTTACATTTTTTCGTAAAATTTCCAAAAAACCCTTTACATTCGTCAAAAACGGTAGTATAATGATAATATCGAATTAGGAGGGATAAATAGTATGTATTGTAAAAATTGCGGATATGAGATCGACGAAAATGCCGACGTATGTATCCATTGCGGCATGGCTTTGGTAAACGACAAAAAAGCGGGCCAATCGTCCGTGCTCCGAACGGTCGCAAAGGTATTTATGGTGTTAGCCTGTATCGCTTCTGCCGCGGCTTTGCTTCCGCTTATATGGACGATCCCCATGACCGTACATTACTTTACGGCGTGCAATAACAACAGACAGGTGGGAATAGCGTTCAAGGTCTGCTCTTTGATTTTCGTCAGCCTCGTTGCCGGCATACTTATGCTTTGTGACAACGATCAAAACTAAACCCGAGGCAAGAAAAAAAACGGCTTTGCAAAGTCGTTTTTTTATTTTCGCTTGTAAGCAGGCGATGACCTTTTCTATTTTCGCTTGTCGGCGGGCGACGCCTTTTTCTTTTTATTTTCGACAGTCACTATAAGAATATACGCAAGCAGCAAGACGGCGCACGTCCCCAATACTATCGCGTACATAGCCCACAACGGGATCTGTTTGTCGAACAGATACAAATTGCCGTCGAAGGCGTCCAGGAGCGCTTTTTGCCCCGCTTGCGGCAGACCCGACGCGCCGAGGCTTTTTATGTAACCGTTCATAAAATGTTTGCGCATGATACACACGCTGTACGTCCCCGGCAAAAAGCACAGGACGTTGCGAACGGTCGGAGAAAATTGCGAGAGCGGCATATACGCGCCGCAAACGAAGCCGTACATCGACGAAACGAGCGTGGACAGCGCGGACAGTCCGCCTTGCGACGAGATGAAGTTCTCGATAACGCCCGCAAGGAGCGAGCCGAACAGCACGCATATGATCATATCCGAAATTATCGCCATGACGTCGCCGAAAGAAAGGCACCAACCCGCTATGGCGAGATACACGGAGCCTAATATGAGAACGCACGTCATCACTATAAGCGTGACGAGGAAATTCGCGATAAAATATCCGAGCGACACGGTGACGCCGTTTACTGGCGAAACCTTGAAATCGTTGAACGCGCCTTCGAGTTTGTCCTGTATCATGACGGCGTTGGAGCAGATCGCGACCGTCACCGAACAGACCGCCATTATGGACGAAAGCAACCAGGCGCCCGCCAGACCCTCGATCTGACTTGACGACGCCGTAAATCCGAACCCCGAAAAAATGCTTTTGAACGACGAAATATATGTGCTGCGCATAAAGGTCACAAACAACACGAGCAATATCATCGGCGTTATCAGCGACACGAAAAAGAGAAATTTGTCCCTGAAATAGCATTTGATATTTCGCTTAACGAGCGCGCAAAGTTTGAAAAATTCCCGCATTACTCCTCCTTTATGTCCTTGCCCGTCACTTTGAGGAACACGTTGTCCATATTGCCTTTGAGGACTTCGAAGTCGGTAAAGACGGTGGGATATGCGCGCATATACTTCACCACATCGGAAGTGTTGTCCACCTCGACTTCCACGAAGTCACGTTCGCTCCTTATATTGAGTCCGAGCGAATCGAAAACTCTTTTCGCCTCTCCGAGATTTTTGTAAAACCTGATACAATCGGTCGCAAACTTGTCTTTGAGTTCGTGCGGAGTGCCCTCGACCACTTTTTTGCCGCTGTCGAGAATAAGGACATTGTCGGCGACCGCCGCTTCCTCCATGTAATGCGTTGTGAGCAAGACCGTAAGCCCGCGTTCGCGTCTGAGTTTTTCCACCGCGTTCCATACGTTCAAACGCGTTTGCGGATCCAATCCCGTGGTAGGCTCGTCCAGAATAAGAAGTTCGGGCGTGTGCAAAAGCGCCCTCGCGATATCTATGCGGCGACGTTGCCCGCCCGAAAGTTTATTTAGCGTGCGCGGCAACAGTTCTTTCAGTTCCAGAAGTTTGTCGAGTTCGTCGATACGCGCTTTGAAGTCGCTCCCGCGAATGCCGTAAAGCGCGGCGCGGCTTTTTAGATTATCGAGAACGGACAAACGCTTGTCGAGAACGGAACTTTGGAACACTATCCCTATTTTCGACTTGATGAGTTCGGAATGAACGTCCATATCGTGGCCGCAAACTTCCACATTGCCGTTGTCCTTATCCAATATGCCGCTAATTATATTTATCGTTGTGGACTTGCCCGCGCCGTTCACTCCCAAAAAAGCGAAAAGCTCGCCTTGTCCGACAGAAAAAGACAAATCGTCAACGGCTTTTACGCCGCCGAAAGATTTATCCAAATGTTCTATGTTCAAAACCATATGTTCGATAGTATGCTCGTAATTCTTATTTTATGAGATTTTGATCGCGCGACGGACCTACGCCCACCATAGCCACCTTTATGCCTAACTTGTTTTCGATAAAACGCACATAATTCTTTGCGGCGACGGGCAGATCGTCGAACTTTTTCACGCCCGATATATCCTCGTCCCAGCCGTCGAGCGTTTCATATATCGGTTCGCAACCGTCGAGTTCGCTTATATCCACGGGAAAATCCTCTATTATCTTGCCGTTTCTGCGATATGCGGTGCAAATTTTGAGTTGCTTGATGCCCGAAAGCGTATCCAGCTTGTTGACCGCGAGCGAGGTCAAACCGTTTACTCTGACCGCAAAGCGGAGAATGACAAGGTCGAGCCAACCGCATCTGCGCGCCCTGCCCGTAACGGTGCCGTATTCGCCGCCCTTTTGTCTTATCATGTCGCCTATCTCGTTTTCGAGTTCGGTGGGGAAAGGTCCCTTGCCTACGCGCGTCGTATAAGACTTGCACACTCCCAGAACTTCGTCTATGAGCGTGGGTCCTATGCCCGTGCCTATGCAAAATCCGCCCGCCGTCGGATGCGAACTCGTAACGTAAGGATACGTTCCCACGTCTATATCGAGAAGCGCGCCCTGCGCCCCCTCGAAAAGCACGTTCTTGCCCGACCTTATAGCGTTATACACAAGCACCGACGCGTCCGTAACGTAAGGCGCGAGGATACGAGCGTATTCCTTGTATTCGCTGTATACGGTATCGTAATCGAGCGGTCGTCCGCCGTAAACGTCCGTAAGTATCTTGTTCTTTATTTCGATGTTAGCCCTGAGTTTTTTTGCGAAAATATCGGGATCGACGAAGTCGCACATTCTTATTCCGCTGCGTTCCGCCTTATCCATGTAGCAAGGACCTATTCCGCGTTTGGTCGTACCTATGTCGCCCGCGCCGCGCATTTTTTCGCTTAGTCCGTCGAGTTCTATATGATAAGGAAGCACAACGTGAGCGCGCGCGTCTATTCTCAGTCCGTCAAGGCTCTTTCCGCTCTGTTTTATCTCGTTCATTTCGCCGATAAGCGCCTTGGGATCGAGTACTATCCCGTTGCCTATGACGCATATCTTATTGTCGTACAGTATTCCGCTGGGAATAAGCCTGAGTTTATACGTCGTTCCGTCCACCACAACGGTGTGGCCGGCGTTGTTGCCGCCCTGAGATCTTACTACGACATCCGACTTTTCCGCCAGAATGTCTATTACTTTGCCTTTTCCCTCATCGCCCCATTGAGCGCCGACGAGTGCAGTTACCGACATATATGTACCCTCCGTGTGATCGAAATCACGGATAATATATTACCATTACCGAAAGAAAATGTCAACATATTGTATCATAAATTTCATTATAAATATGTATACAAAAGTTTTTCGGAATGAAAACGAATTGCGCCGCGACTATTCCCGCCAACCAAAAACCTTTGCGCCCGCCTTAAATCGTTTGACAAAACCGCGACGGTTTAGTATAATAGCCTCATGGTCGTTGACTTTCATACTCATTGCTACAAGCCGTTGCTCGCAAAAAAGGCAACTTCGCTCATACCGCACGGGTCGCCTTACGGACCTTTTTACGACGGCACCGCGGACGGGCTGATAAAAAGCATGAAAGACAGCGGCATAGACATTTCGGTCGTACTCAACATAGCCAATTCGCCCAATTCCGTAAGAGCGGTCAACGACTATGCGATAGAACTGCTCGATCGCCCCGATCTTATCCCGTTCGGTTCCGTCCACCCCGATTACGGCGACATAGAGGGCGAGATCCTGCGCCTGAAAGAACACGGCATAAAAGGGCTTAAATTCCACCCCTACTACCAGCATTGCGAACTTTGTTCCAAAGCCTCTTACAGGGCGTACGAACTCGGCGCAAAACACGACATGATAATGCTCTTTCACGGCGGACACGACCTTATGATAAAGGGCGACAACTCCAATCCCAAACTTTTGAGGCAAATGGCGGACGACTTTAAGGGCGCTAAATTCGTTTTCGCGCACCTCGGCGGCTGGGATCTGTGGGACGATTGCTTTAAACTTCTCATCGGCAGGGACATCTATCTCGACACATCTTTCGCGTTCATGTTCCTCTCGAAAGAACAGATCGATTTCGTGCTGAATAACCACGACAACAAAAAACTCCTTTTCGGCACGGACGGACCTTGGACGAACGCAAAAGACGAACTCGAACATACAAAACGTCTTTGCACTCCGCAATTGAACGATATTCTTGCGGGCAATGCGATCAAACTTCTCGGTCTATGATTACTATATCGGGCGCACCAAACGGCTTTGCACTTTGCAATCGTGCGACATTCTTGCGGGCAACGCGATCAAACTTCTCGGTCTATAATTGCTATATCAAGCGCACCAAAGACGCTATCCATGCGAAGGTGGCGGAACGGCAGACGCGCTAGTTTCAGACGCTAGTGGTTAATTCTCGTGAGGGTTCAAATCCCTTCCTTCGCACCAAAATAAAATGGCACCTTTCCACAAGGTGTCATTTTATTTTCAGGAAGGGATTTGAACACTAAGAGGGCGCGAGGCGTTATGTAAATATGCCTGTGGCATATTTGCAGCCGAGCGGACGAGCAGCTTCGCTGCGAAGTCGGCGGATTGCAACGCAATACGCTATCCCTTCCTTCGCACCAAAATAAAATGGCACCTTTCCACAAGGTGTCATTTTATTTTCAGGAAGGGATTTGAACACTAAGAGGGCGCGAGGCGTTATGTAAATATGCCTGTGGCATATTTGCAGCCGAGCGGACGAGCAGCTTCGCTGCGAA
>CANQFK010000001.1 GCA_947598585.1 uncultured Clostridia bacterium | reverse complement strand
CTTTGATAGCAAAGAGGTTCTCACCTCTTTTTTTGTTGCCTTGTGGCGGAATACTTCGCTTCGCTCCGTGGCGTTCGGACTTCGTGCTCGGCTAAGGGCAGACGCAAAGGACTTAAAATCCTTCGAAGGAAATTTCGTGCCGTTTCACGCCGACTTTGTCGCTTCGAGTCCGGCCTTGGACACCAAGGCTCTTTGATAGCAAAGAGGTTCTCACCTCTTTTTTTGTTGCCTTGTGGCGGAATACTTCGCTTCGCTCCGTGGCGTTCGCACTTCGTGCTCGGCTAAGGGCAGACGCAAAGGACTTAAAATCCTTCGAAGGAAACTTCGTGCCGCTTCATGCCGACTTTGTCGCTTCGAGTCCGGCCTTGGGCACCAAGGTTCTTTGATAGCAAAGAGGTTATTACCTCTTTTTTTTGTTGCCTTTGTGGCGGAATACTTCGCTTCGCTCCGTGGCGTTCGCACTTCGTGCTCGGCTAAGGGCAGACGCAAAGGACTTAAAATCCTTCGAAGGAAACTTCGTGCCGCTTCACGCCGATTTTGTCGCTTCGAGTCCGGCCTTGGGCACCAAGGTTCTTTGATAGCAAAGAGGTTATTACCTCTTTTTTGTTGCCCGCCTGCCTGCTACTTGCGTTTCTCCCGTTTTTATAGTATAATTATAGCGTTACGGAGCAACCGCTTTGCGGTTATAAACAGTAATTTGATTCCGAAAAGGAACACATAACGATCAACAAAACAATTACAACAGTGTGCAACAAACTGTTGCGGCAATTTCCCTTGAATGATTCTCTCCGATGTGATATAATCAATGGATCATGGGATTTTTACGAAGCGGGCAAGCTGTCTATGATTATCGGCGCAGTATTGTGGATCCTTGCCGCGGCGCTTATGTCGGTATTAAATTCACTCAAAACTTCGGCGCGCTATAATTTATGGCTACTGAAAACTCATTCGATTGTTCGCACGAATAAATTGTATTCGACATAATAAAAACGAATAAATTGTTTTTTACCCGAACAGACGGAAAAATGTAATAAACGGAGGCTATTATGGAAAATAAAAAAGACAAAACTTATTGGGGTGTTAATGAAAATTCAATTGATGCAACATTGCTTGCAAAAATAAAGAAAAATACACAAAAATTAAGATTGACCTCATAATTGTTTTTATATGCAATCCGCTTTTTCTGATTTTATTATTTTGCGAAAAATATTTAAGCGATACGACGCTTGTGATTTGTTCGATAATTATTATAACGATAGAAATCTGTGCGCTCATTATGGAATTAGTATACGGCGCAAATCTTCGCAAGTTAAAAAAACAAGTTAAAGGAACGCCCTATCGAAAACTTCTTTCGAAAATGACCAAAAAAATCAAATGCGTCAAATTAGGTTCTCCCTGCCCTGAAAACGAAATCGCTCTTGCGGAAAAATCGGTCGGCTATCCGTTCCCGCAAGAATTGAAAGACTTGCTCGGAGAAGTCAACGGCGACGGTGGTTGGGCGCTGATGTCGGCACAAGAGATCACCGAAACAACAAACGATCTTCGTAACAGTTGGCGCGCTTTTTTCGAAGAAGAGGGAAAACAGGAAGAATACGTCGATAACGTACAAAGCTTTATCTTTTTCGCCAAAAACGGTTGCGGGGATTATTACGGCTACCATATCGGTGCAGACGGCTTGCCCGAAGGTACGACAATATATATTTGGGAGCACGAGAAAATCGGCGAAGCGCGTTGTTATCGTCGGGTCGCCTCAAATATCGAAGAATTTATAACAAATTATTATAATGACAAATTATGATATGATTTTATTTATCATACGATCTTATTGCATAAGGAGTTAGGAAATGAAAGTTTTATTATTGAACGGAAGCCCTCGCGAAAACGGCTGCACGGCAAGAGCGTTAAAGGAAGTAGAAACAACATTGAACAACGAGGGAATAAATACCCAAACGATAGCTATCGGGAACAAAGCTATCCGTGGTTGCATTGCCGACGGCAATTGTCGAAAAACGGGAAAATGTATTTTTAACGATCTTGTCAACGAAATAGCCCCGTTGTTTGAAACATCGGACGGGATTGTTATCGGTTCGCCCGTCTATTATGCGGGTTCAAACGGATCGTTGATATCTCTGCTTGACAGATTATTTTACAGCACGCCTTTTGACAAAACCATGAAAGTCGGCGCAGCTGTATTGTCCTCGCGAAGAGCGGGCAGCACGTCGGCATTTGACGAAATAAACAAATATTTTACTATTTCGAGCATGCCCATTGTGTCGAGTTCATATTGGAACGAAGTCCATGGGTTTACCGCGGAGGACGTTGAAAAAGACGCCGAGGGGCTCCAAACAATGAGAAATTTAGGCAGGAATATGGCGTTTATGATAAAAGCCATACGTTTGGGCAAAGAAAAATACGGCTTGCCGAAAGCCGAACACGAAAACTTTACAAGTTTTCCCGACGGTTTGAGATAACAAAATTCCTTTTTTTCAGCCCAATTTATCGCCGTTCTTTGCTTTTTTATCGGGGACCGCAAGCACTACCCCGCCGTCACTGTATGTGCCGAGGACCAAAACTTCGGACATGAAGTCGGCGATCTGTCTTGGCGGAAAATTAACCACACCTAAAATTTGTTTGCCTATAAGTTCGTCGGGCGAATAACGATCGGTTATTTGCGCCGACGATCTTTTTATTCCGATTTCGTCGCCGAAATCGATTTTCAGCTTATAAGCAGGTTTTTTTGCCTTTGCAAACGGTTCCGCAGCTATGATCGTCCCGACGCGAATATCCGTTTTTATAAAATCTTCAAATATCGCCATATCTTCAACTAATTTTGAGGCAAATTGCGTTTGCCCGTAATCTCACTTACGATAATTTTGTACACGGCAGTGCGCGGCAGGCTTTTGCAGTTTTCGATAGGAAAGTCGTGATAATGATAGTGTTCGAGAATTTTGTTTAATCCGTGAATCTTCTCTTCCTCCGACGCCTCGACGATAGTACCCGACCCTATCACGCTTTCATAACGTGCGGTAATGCTCATGCCGACAGGCTCCGTCTTATAAAATATATCCGCCTCGAAGCCCACTTCGGAATGAGCGTTGGAGCAATCGATCTTCAATCCGTATTTTGCGCAGTGAAAATATATCGTAAGGACGTTGTCCTTTACTTCCGTTCCGAACGACACGGGAACAACGTATACACCTTTGCCGTTTATAAGACCTATTCTCAGCGTATCGCAGCGATCGAGAATATCCGTAATATCCGCGCCGCACACTTCTCTGTCCTTTCTGTTCATTTTATCTCCTTGCTATTATCCTCAATGGGAATAAAAAGTTCTATGTAACGATTTTCGGCGAAATTCTTTCGTTTGTAATCGCGCCAATGTATCGCGGTTATTTCGGGCGCGTTCAGGATAGTAAGTTTACCGCTTAAAGCCACATTCTTTCTCAGTTCGAAAAATTCCGTAAGCGGATCCTTTGATCTGTCGGTTTTGAAATAAGCGTATCTCGATCTCGGAACATTCAAAATTTTAAGATCCATTTTGCTTACGTCTATTCCCGATACGGCGGGATCGAATATGTCTTTACGAACGCTTTCGCCAAGTTTATAGGCAATATAAAAATCATAGCCGTCCTCGCCGACATTATCGACGATACAATAATCTATGCTCGGCTCATTCGACGCGCCTATAAGTAGCCATTGTTTTCCCCTTGTCGAGCAAAAGAATTTTTCCTCCTGATTTTTCCGCATTTCGCCGTATGGCACACCCGTAAATCGGCTCTTATATCCTACAAAAACCGTTTCGGGCAAATTTCTGAATTTGATATCCATAACGTTATCTCCTCTCGGGCAAATTCGAGGATAGAATTTCACGGACTCCTTTGTTATTTCCGACGGCAGAACTCCGTGAAAGCGCATAAAAGCCCTTGCAAAACTTTCGGGAGAGCCATATCCATACTTGAACGCCACGTCGATTATCTTCGCGCCGTCGAGTATATCAATGGCGGCAAGGGACAATCTTCTGCGCCTTATGTAGTCGGCTACGTTTATACCGCACACCATTCCGAAAATACGTTGAAAGTGATATGCCGACGCATAAATATTGCTCGCGACGTCTTTGCAATCGATATTGTCCGTCAGATGCGTTTCGATATATTCGATAGATTTGATAATGTCCGAATCTCTGTCCATGCGTCTATTGTAACTCAAAGCGTAAATTTTATCTTGACTTTTTATGCGCTTTTAAACAAAAAAGCCTCGTCGGGCTTTTTTAGTTTAAGCTGCTCGCCTGTCGGGAAGATATTCGAGTTTCTTTCCGTAAGCGGTTTCATAGCATTTTTTCCATGCGTCCTCCGCCTGCTTTTTCATATTCAGAACGCGCTCCTTACGAGGCAAAGACCCGTCTGCGTATATGGGCGGCAAAACGTGTATCCTCAATTTTTTCATTTTGCCCTTTTTGGTTTTGGTGAATGTGCAGAATACGGGCAAAACGGGCACGTCGAATTTGACCGCATAATGGAACGCACCGTCTTTCATGGGACGCGGCTTTTGATAATTCCACCACATGGAATGTTCGGGATAAAAGTTGATCCTTTTACCTTTCTTTAACAGCCTCTCCATTTCCGCCGCCAGATTTTTCATTGCGGTGTAATCCGAACTGAGCGGCAACATTCCGCCATGTCTTATGATATGGCCGCCCGCTCCCTTTTTGTTGTTCCACGGCGCCATGGTATGAAAGGAATTGATATGTCCTATTCCCTGACGCACAAAAAGCGTATCGAGATAATGGATATGGTTGCATATCGTTATGGCTCCGCTCTTTTTTACGAGTTTGAGATTCTTTTTGCCTACGACCTTAGCTCCGTACTTTACTTTAATGAGTATGGGTCCGAACATTGCCATTATCGAACGCCAGAATCCCGTTTCGATCCTGTTCACCGAATTTTGACGATATTTGAAATCGCCGTTCGGCATCACCCATTTGTCGCCGTAAGCAATGGTTTCCATGGAAAATCTGCGATAGCCTTCCAATGTATTTTGAACGCCGTCGATTATTTCTTTTTTGGAACGCTTTTTCTTTTTCAGAGTATCCGTCACGCGCTCTGTCTGCTGCCATACTATGGCATTATTGCTATGCAATCTCTTTAAACTTACAAGATACACGCAGACATATTCGAGCAAATAGATGGGATTGTACAAAAGCACCGCAAGACATTCTCGTTGAGTTATCATTCCGAACGCGTCATGCGCTATTATCATGGCGAACAAGCTGAACAAATTCAGAATGCCGTACAATATAATCGTGGGCAAAGCCACCAAAAGCATGAGCGCGGTTATGAAATACGGAATACCTTTGACATAGTAAAAGATCGCAAGTCCAAGACCGAACGCCACGGTAACGATAGTGTCCACAAGAAACAAAAAGTACGGGAGCAGACCGAAAAAGTATTCGGCTTCACCTTTGTTTATTCGTTTTTTCTCTCTTACTTGCTCGCGAATACTCTCTTTGTATTTTTTGTCGCATTGTTTGTATCCCGTAAGCCATCTTACCCTGCGCGAAAAATTTTCCTTGTGACTTATAGCTTCCTCGGTATAAAGAACGGCATACGGATAATACAAAGACCTGTATCCGCGCAACAAACTGTCGAGTTTGAGTTCGTAATCTTCGGTCATCGTCCTGTACGGCCAACCGCCGATCTCCTCGATGACCTCTCGTCTTATCATAAGACCTTGTCCGCAGATATTGAGAGGCATTTTCTTTTTTGTCCTGTAAGCGTTGCCGCAATCGTCCACCATGGGATATGTCAATGCGGAACAGTTGGAGAATACCGATCTGTCGTTTTTGTCGCCCAAAAAGTTTTTTGCAAGTTTTTTCGTAACGAAAATTTCGGCGTCGTTTTCGAGAGCCAAATTGAGTTCGCTCAAATATGTCGGAGAAAGGACTCCGTCCGCGTCTACAATAACGAATGCGTCATATTTCTTTATGCCGTCGCCCAATTTTTCGAAAAACCCGTTGAGAGCGTCACCTTTGCAATGTTGATCGGAAATAACGGTCACTTTCGCCCCGTACTTTTCGGACATTTTTATCGTAGGATCGTTTTCATCTTGCACGATGACGAAAACGTCGTAAAAATCTTTATCGTAATCCTGTACGGAGATCGAAGAAAACAGATCGCCGATAACAGAACTTTCGTTGCGCGCCGGGACCAATACGGCAATACGGTGCTTTACGCAGGATTCGTTGTGCGGAAAAAATTTAAACGCATATCTGAATCCGTTTATTCGCGGTAAATAAAGCACCAGAGAGATCAAAGCAATTATAAAATATATTTTTAATATTAGAAATATCATTAGTTATACCTTATAAAGTTTCTCCAAAAGAATTGTTTTATATGTTTGAAGATCAAACATTCAATTCGTATCTGAAATCAAGGTCGACTGCATGCCTATCCAATATAGGTTTGATGTATTCCTTTAAAAATCTTTCGACTTGTTCCTTCGCTCTGCCCGTAAACGCTTTCGGATCGAGCATTTTATCCAGATCGTCTTTGACAGCGGCAAAAATATCATCTTTCTTTATTCTGTCGATAAGGTCGTTATCGTGACCCTCTTTGACGCGTTTGCCGCTTTCCATGGAATGAACTCTTATCCTTTCATGAAGTTCCTGCCTGTCGCCGCCCGCTTTGACGCATTCCATAATGATATTTTCGGTCGCCATAAACGGCAACTCCGCCATAATGTGTTTATGAATGACCTTATCGTAAACGACTATACCGTCGGCAATATTATTGTAAATATTCAAAATGCCGTCTATCGCAAGGAAAGCCTGCGATATGGTGATTCGCTTATTCGCGCTGTCGTCGAGAGTACGCTCCATCCATTGCGTTCCTGCCGTGACCGCTTCGTTGACGGGAAGAGAAATAACGAATTTACTGAGTGCGCAAATGCGTTCGCTTCGCATGGGATTGCGCTTATATGCCATTGCCGAAGACCCTATCTGAGATTTTTCAAAAGGCTCTTCGATCTCTTTAAGACTTTGCAAAATTCTGAGATCGTTTGCGAATTTATACGCGCTTTGCGCAATCTGGGACAATACGCTGAGCACATTGTAATCGAACTTTCTGGGATATGTCTGACCCGTAACGGCATATGCGGACGAATATCCCATCTTTTTTACGACTTTCTTTTCGAGCTCGTCCACCTTTTTGCCGTCGCCGAACAAATCCAAAAAACTTGCCTGTGTGCCCGTAGTGCCCTTTACGCCTCTGAGCCTTACCTTTGCGATCACTTCGCCGAGAGATTCATAATCGAGCCACAGATCTTGAAGCCACAACGAGGCGCGCTTCCCGAGCGTCGTCAGTTGCGCCGGTTGAAGATGCGTATATCCGAGTATGGGAAGATCCTTGTATTTGTCGGCAAAACGAGCCAGCTTGTCCATAACGGCGACCAGCTTTTTTTGCACCAACTTCAAAGCGTTGTCAATGATTATTATATCGGCATTGTCGGTCACATAACAACTCGTCGCTCCGAGATGTATAATTCCTTTTGCGGAAACGGCCTGCTGACCGTAAGCGTAGACATGAGCCATAACGTCATGACGCACGACTTTTTCTCTCTCTTCGGCGACCTCATAGTTGATATCCGAAACAAACTTTTTCATCTCGTCTATCTGACTTTGAGTGATATTGAGCCCGAGCTCCATTTCGCTTTCGGCAAGCGCTATCCAAAGTTTGCGCCAAAGCGTGAATTTATAGTCGTCCGAAAACAGATGCGACATTTCCTTAGACGAATATCTTGTATTTAACGGGTTTTCGTATAGATCTTTCATAACTTCTCCTAATAGCGTTCAGAAAAATAGGCAGCTGCATTTTCATATAAGATCCTATGTATAGTAGCGTCGGAATATCCGCGCTTTATCATTGCAAGCGTCAACTTGTCGAAGTCTTTGTAGCAACCGAGATCTTTGGGCAGATCGGACGTGCCGTAAAAGTCCGTTCCTATCGATAAATTTTTATCTCCGAAATGCGACAAAAACCAATCGATATGTCGTATAACGTCGTCTATCGTATTGCCGCCCAAAAAATCGCTCACTAAGCAAAGACCTATTATGCCGCCTTTACTTATTATAGCAGATATCTGATCGCATGTCAAATTTCGAGGATGATCATTTATATAATTAAAACAAGTATGGCTACAAATCACATTATCGGCGATCTCGATGACATCATAAAAACTCGCCTCGTTCAAATGCGCCGTATCTACAACTATGTTGTTCGTATTCAAAATCCTTACGGCATCTTTGCCAAGTAACTTCAATCGTTCGGAAGAATAAGTTCCCCCGGCAAGATCGTTTTCGTGATTCCAGGTAAGTCCCGCGTACATGATTTTACGGCGGGAGATCAACGAACTTATATCGTCCGCAAATATTCCGCAATCCTCTATCGCAATCATTCTGTCAGGAGCGCCGTCTAAGATATCGAACACTTTTTGCTTGTTAAGACAGGTGGTCCAGACGGCATAAATAACATCGTCGTCTGTCGCGGATCCGCCTGCCGTCAATGCGTCATTATGTAAATCGAAAATTCTCATAAAAATATATATGGAATATCCGATCATTGTGTTCGTAAAATAAATGCCTCTGAGCAAGCAGAGGCAAATAAGTTATTACTGTTTTTCTTCGTTTATGTTAAGATCTTTAAGAAGATCGGCGAACGGATTGAGAGCGGCGTCTTCATTCCATTCTTTTCTCGAATCGTCCTCTTCCTTGGGTTTGCGCTCCGTCTTTTTGGGACGATTTGCAAACTTTTTATTGCGTTCCTCGCGCTCTTCCTCGGTAAGTTCTTTCTTTTCTTCGGTATGTTCTTCTTCGGGAAGGCATGCTTTCATGCTCAAAGTGATCCTTCTCGTGGGCTCGTCGATAGCGAGAACTTTTACATTGACGGTATCTCCGATCTTAACGACTTCGTTCATATTCTTGACGAACGAATGAGAAGCCTCGGAAACATGGACCAAACCTTCGATGCCCGGTTCCAACTGAACGAAAGCGCCGAACTGAACGATGCTTACGACTTTGCCGGAAACAACGGTGCCCACGGGATATTTTTGCATAGCCAACGTGAACGGATGCGGTTGAAGTTGCTTGTATCCGAGCGATACGCGGCCCTTTTCGCGGTCTACGCTGAGAACAAGGAAATCGTAAGTTTCGCCGATTTTAAGAACTTCGTCTACCGACTTTATATGATTCCAGGACAAATCCACAATATGAGCAAGGCAGTCGAATCCGTCTACGCTTACAAACGCGCCGAAAGACGTGATCCTTTTTACGGTACCGCTTACGACAACGTTGGGAACGACGTTAGCCCAGAAGATCTCTTCGCGTTCCTTTCTCTCGGCTTCGAGAACTTTCTTTTGGCTTGCGATGATCTTATGTTTATTATCGTCTATTTCCAAGACCGTAAGGCGCAGTCTTTTCTTTACATAAGCTTTAAGATCTTTGGGGAAGCCTACTTCTTTTACCTGCGACGCGGGAACAAAAACAGTGTATGTTCCGAGTTTGGCAAGCAATCCGCCCTTGGTATCGCTTGTTGCCATTACTTCGAACACAGAACCATCTCTTATGGAATCGACTACTTTGTCGCCCTCTTTGATGAGATCGATCTTGCGTTTCGAAAGCGGAATACAATCCGTATCGGCGTCTTTCTTGCCGATTATGATCGCTTCGATTTCCATACCTTCGGGAAAACTTGCCGGATCGTACGTTTCGTCAATGTTCGCTTCATTGGCGTAAACAATGCCGTCGTACTTGCCGCCGATGCTGAGCCTTATGCCCTTTTCATCTGCAGAAATGACTTTACCCTTAACCCTCTTACCTTCACGGTAACTCACGAGAGATTCTTCCACACCTGTTTTAAGCTCGTCGGAAACAAGAACCTCTTCCACGTTTTGACTCATGTAACTTTTAACCTCCATAATCAACTCCGTCGGAGTCGATGCGCCCGTCAATATTCCTACCGTATCATCGGGACTTAATTTTATTTTTTTTAATTGTTCAAGACTTTCGATGAAGTAAGTCTTGCTCAAAATGCCTGAACAAATATCGTAAAGATTATTTGTATTCTTGCTTTTGGGGCTACCCAAGATAAGAATCACAGTGCAATTTCGAGCCAAACTTTCCGCCTCTGATTGCCTTACCTTAGTAGTATAGCAAATTGTGTCGAAAATTTCAACTGTTTTTAATCGGTCTTTATCGATTTTTTTTATGATATTAGCATATTTTTTTATCGGAACGGTAGTTTGCGACACAAAACACAGATTTTCTCGAGTATAAAGCGGCTCCAACTCTTCCTCGGACGATATTATGCTCGCGGTGTTATCGCACCAACCGTTTATCCCTTTTACCTCGGGATGATCGGCGTCGCCCACTATCACTATATGATATCCCTTGGCGTAATGCTCTTTTACTATGTCGTGGATCTTTTGCACAAACGGACATGTTGCGTCTATGATAGTCTTGCCGCTTGTCCGCAATTTTTCGTATTCTGCGCGGCCTATTCCGTGCGAACGAATGACAACTTTGTCGGACGTAACGGAATCGACGTCGTTTACTGCATGAATGCCTTTGGCTTCAAGCGACCCGATAACTCTTTCGTTATGAGTCAGTTCGCCCAAAGTGACTACGCCCGGAGCGTTCTTTTCCGCTATTTCTATCGCGCGCTTAACGCCCGAACAATAACCGAGATTCTTTGAAAAAACAACTTTCAAAAGTTACTCCTTTTATCCTTTTTGTTTCCATCGTTTGTTTATAACGTAATCGTCGATAAATTCCTTATGCTCTTCCATTCTTTCGCCTATCAATTTGCTTGCGCGATCGAGTTCCTCCGATCCGACCCTGTGCCCGTAAAATTCGCTCAGATCTATCCTGTCGCCGACATAAATGTATGTTCTTCTGAACGGTCTTATCTTTCTTTGGAACAGAACGGGAATGAGGGGCGCCTGACCCTTTATCGCAAACATAGCGGCGCCGCCTTTTATCTGTTGAAGATCTTCGTTCTGCCTGTTGCGCGTGCCCTCGGGAAACACGGTTATCCCCTCGTTGTTTTTGAGATAATTGATGCCCGTGCGGATCGCGCCCAGATCCATATGATCGCGATCGACAAAAAAGACTCCCATTTTTGTAAACAACCACTTGGCAAACTTATTTTTCGCAAATTCTTTTTTCGCGAGAAAGTGCCTGTATCCTGGGAACGCCGCAATGAGAACGGGAATATCCCTGAAACTGAGATGATTGCTGATAAGGACAATCTTACCGTCCGCGGGAATATTTTTTTTATCGCCCACTATCTTCACGGGATAAAGGATCCTTATTATCCAACCCAGACTTATCCTTATGAAATTATAAAATTTCTTCATTTACGACCTTTGATAATATCGAGCATTTTATTCATGACTTGGTTCACCGTCATATACGAGCTGTCGATCTCTATCGCGTCATCGGCTTTTTTGAGCGGCGAAAATTGTCTGTGCATATCGTTATGATCGCGTTTTTCTATGTCGTCTTTAATTTGCGCTTTATCGCATTTTTCGCCACGCGCAACAAGTTCTTTGTATCGTCTTTCGGCACGAACTTCCACCGAAGCGGTGAGATAAAACTTATGGTCGGCATTCGGAAGCACCACCGTGCCGATATCTCTGCCGTCCAGCACGGAATCGCGCGCGAACGCTATCTTGCGTTGCAGATCGACCATATATATTCGTACGCATTTGATCGCCGAAATGTCACTCGCCATTTTGGAAATTTTATGTTGTCTTATATCGTTGCTGACGTCTTTTCCGTCAAGGAACACGATCGAACCGTTTTCGCCCGGCAAAACATCTATGCTTGTTCTCGATATGAGTTCCTCTATTGCCTTTTCGTCCGATAAAGGCACGTTTTCGTTGCATGCTTTAAGAGCAAGCGCTCTGTACATTGCGCCCGTATCGAGATATGTTATATTCAATTCTTTTGCAAGAAGTTTTGCAAGCGTGCTTTTCCCGGCTCCGCTCGGTCCGTCAATCGCGATGTTCATAAAAAATATCCTTTCTCAGATTTTTTGTTTCGTATAGATAAATCGGCTTGTTGCTTTTACCGTAATGAAGTATCATTATCCTTAACGTAAGCGGCATACTTTCTTTTATGTCGGCGGGTTCGACGCAACTGAAAAGAGAAACGTCGGAAGAAAATTTTTCTCTGAACGTCTTAGCGGGATATGCCGCGGTAATATCTTTTGTGAGCGAAAAGATAACGCATACTATATCGCTTATATTCAGATCGTTTTGCGACAGAAGTTCGCCGATAAGTTCTTCTGTTTTCGCGCCGATCTCTTCGGCGTCGTCTTTTGAGAAATTCACGGCGCCACGCAATGCCTTTATCCTGTCTTGTTGCATTTAAACGAAGCCTCCTATATGCCTTGCAGCCGCATAAGCCGTCGCCCAAGCGATATGCAAATTGTATCCGCCCGTTAGCGCGTCCGCGTCAAGCAATTCGCCTATGATATACAGCCCCGAAATGAGTTTGCTTTCCATGGTTTTCGGATCGACTTCTTTCGTGTCCACGCCGCCGCTTGTGATTATAGCATAATCTATTTTCTCCAATCTGTCAACGGTAAACGTGAGATTTTTCAAAAGCTCAGTCAACCTTTGTCTTTCTTCTCTGCCCACAAGATTTACCTTTTTGTACGGAGATATTCCGCTTCTTTCTATAACATAAGGGATAAGGCTTTTGGGCAAAAGATCGTCGAGCGAATTTTTGAAGTCCTTGTTGATATAAACGCCGAAATCCCGTAAAATACGCTTGTCGAGTTCTTCCTTTGTCAAAGCGGGTTTGAGATCGATAACAAGCGACTTCGATCCCTCTATCCTGTTGATCATGGACGACAGCGTCAAAACGCACGGTCCGCTCACTCCGTCATGCGTAAACAGCATTTCTCCGAATTGCGAAAATTCTTTTTTTCCGCATTTTATACCGACGTTTACGTTTTTAAGCGACAGACCTTCGAGCGAAGAAACGTCATCTTTGAGGATAATGGGACAAAGAGCGGGCATCGGGTCTATGATCTTATGTCCAAACGATCGGGCAAATTTGTAACCGTCGCCCGTGCTGCCCGTCGATGAGTACGAGATCCCGCCCGTTGCAAGGACAACTTTATCAAAAAGCTGTTCTTCTCCGTTTACGATAACGGAAAAGCCTTTATCGCTTGTCGTCACGCTTTGCACTCTCGATCCGTAAACGATCTTTCCGCCCGACGAGGAAATAATCCTTACCAATGTAGCGGTCACGTCGCTCGCTTTATTCGACTCGGGAAAAACGCGATCGCCCCTCTCTACAATATGCTTTAATCCGTGCATTTCGAAAAAATCGACTGCCTTTTGGGGCGGAAAAGCGTTTATTGCGCTTATCAAAAATTTTTCGCCGCGCACGACCGACGAAAGAAAATCATTTACGGAGCAAAGATTTGTAAAATTGCACCTGCCCTTACCTGTGATGTATATCTTTTTGCCCGCCTTTTCGTTTCGTTCGAACACTGTAACGGACGCGGATCTTCCTATAACGGCGGCTGCAAACAAACCGCTTGCGCCGCCGCCTATTATCGCTACTTTCATTATATCGGGTGGACCATATTGTCCTTGGAGAAAATCGTCGTGTCTATTCCTTTTTGCTTAGCCAATCTTCTTTGGAAGAACGGGATCGCAAGCTGCGGGAAGAGCGCATAAGTGAGCACGTCTTCCTCTTGTTGAATATATTTATCTATTTCCTTTCTGTAATTGTCGAGTTCGGGTTTCAGCCTGTCTGCGGGACGACAAGTGATGCGCTCCGCATCTCCTATTACCTTCTTGACAACGTCCTTGTTGGGTTCGACCGGCAACTTGCCGTATTCGCCGAGGAGCATTCCCTTGGTTTCCTTTGTCGCCATCTTGTATCTTTCGCCGCACATAACGTTAAGAACGGACTGTGTACCGACGATCTGGCTGGACGGAGTTACAAGCGGAGGATATCCGAGATCCGCACGCACTCTGGGAACTTCTTCGAGCACTTCGGTAAGCCTGTCTTCGGCGCCCTGCTGTTTCAGCTGGCTTATAAGGTTGCTGAGCATTCCTCCGGGCACCTGATATATAAGCGCGTTTACGTCCACCTTCAAAACTTTCGGGCTGAGGAAGCCGTCTTGCGAAAGTCTTGCCGCCACCTTATTGAAGTATTTGGTAAGTTCGTTAAGATCTTCGAGTTTTATTCCCGTATCGTACTCGGTACCTTTCAGCGTAGCGACAAGGGATTCGGTCGCGGGCTGAGAAGTTCCGTTGCCGAGCGGCGACAAAGCTGTATCAACTATATCGCAACCTGCTTCGATAGCTTTGAGGTTTGTCATGTCGCCCGTACCCGCCGTATTGTGCGTATGCAAGTGAATGGGAAGTTTGATCTTTTCTTTGAGGCGGCTCACAAGTTCGTAAGCGTCATACGGCAAAAGCAAATTCGCCATATCCTTGATACATATGATATCCGCACCCATATTTTTGAGTTGCGTTGCGAGATCCACAAAATAATCAATGGTATGCACCTTGCTCGTCGTATAGCTTATTGCGACTTCCACAGTCCCGCCGTACTTCTTAGTGCTGTCGATAGCCTGCTTTACGTTGCGCGGGTCGTTGAGCGCGTCGAAAATACGAATGATATCTATTCCGTTCTTTATGGAAAGTCTGCAAAATTCGTCTACAACGTCGTCGGCATAATGCTTATAACCTAAAATATTTTGCCCTCTGAACAACATTTGCAATTTCGTATTGGGGATCGCTTTACGCAAAGCGCGCAATCTGTCCCAAGGATCTTCGTTCAAGTACCTCAGGCATGAATCGAATGTAGCGCCTCCCCACATTTCCAAAGCGTAATAGCCGACTTTATCGAGCATGGGCGCCGCGGGCAACATTTCTTCAAGCGTCATACGCGTTGCCGCCTGAGATTGGTGCGCATCGCGCAGAATTGTTTCCATTATTTTAACTTTCGCCATATTAGCCTCCTAAGCGAAGATTGCAAGCAATATGCCAGCCGCTACCGCCGAACCGATCACGCCGGCGACATTGGGTCCCATTGCATGCATTAGTAAGTAATTGTCGGGGAGTTCCTTCTGCCCCTCTTTTTGCGCAACACGAGCCGCCATAGGTACGGCGGAAACGCCCGCGGAACCGATAAGCGGATTCATCTTTTCCTTGCTGAACAGATTCATGAATTTTACCATGAGTATTCCGCCGCAAGTACCTGCGATAAAGGCGACAAGACCGCCACCGACCACCGCCAGCGATTTGAGAGTAAGGAACGTCGAGCCCTGAGCCTTTGCTCCAACGCAAACGCCGAGCAAAATGGTGATGATATTCATCATCGCGTTGCTTGCCGTTTCTTTGAGTCTGTCGGTAACAAGGCACTCCTTAAACAGGTTGCCGAGCATCAACATTCCGAGAAGCGGAAGCGCGGTGGGAAGAATGATGCCGCAAAGCAAAGTGACTGCGATCGGGAAAATTATTTTTTCCTTTTTGCTGACCTTGCGAAGTTGTTTCATTCTTATTTGTCTTTCCTTTTTGGTCGTAAGCAACTTCATAAACGGCGGCTGTATTATCGGTATCAGCGCCATATACGAATATGCCGCGACCGCAATTATGGGCACATATTCGCCCGCTTTGCCCGCCAAATTCTCCATTTTGGTCGCCACAAAGATCGCGGTAGGTCCGTCGGCGCCGCCTATCATACCTATTGCGGCGGCAAACTCGGGTTCAACGAGCAAAGCTGCGACCGCGAACGTCAGGAATACGCCGATCTGCGCCGCGCCGCCTATAAGCAAACTTTTTGGATTGGCAATAAGCGGACCGAAATCGGTCATAGCGCCTATCCCGAGGAAAATAAGCGGCGGATAAATTACATTTTCAACACCGAGCGACAAAAAATACAGCAATCCCGAATGAGTTTCTTTATTATAAAGTTCGGTAGCTGCGCCCGGAATATTTATGAGCAACATTCCGAAAGCTATCGGCACAAGCAACAGCGGTTCGAATTTTTTCGCTATGGCGAGATAAAAAAGCACCAAAGCTATCACTATCATGATGAGGTTTTTCCAACCGTCCCCCTGGAACATAGCATATATTCCGGTGCTGTGCCATAGGTCAATAAGCGTGTTGCCCCAATTTATGGCAGAAATAAACATAATAAACTCTCCGCTGTTATTTTATAGTTGCAAGTTTGGCGCCCGAATCCACGCTGTCGCCTTTCTTTACCAAGAAATGTATTACGCCGTCGGCGGAAGCAACGATCTCGTTTTCCATTTTCATGGCTTCCAGAATAATGACTTTATCGCCTTTTTTCACGGACGCTCCCTCCGCAACCGAAAAGTCGAGGATCTGCCCCGGCATGGGCGCAACGACAGCCGTGCCGCCGACCGTTTCCACCGTCTTTACGGGCGCAACGGGTGCGGGAGCCGCTTTGGGCGCAGTCGTTACGGGAACGGCAGTTTCACCGCCCGCCTCTTCGATCTCGACATAATATGCTTTTCCGTTTACATTGACATTAAATTTTCGCATGATAATTTCCTCCGATATTTCAGTGAATGTGTTTGATTTTTTTGATCTTGAACGGCGCAACGGGCACTTCGCCGCCGTTTTCGCTTTGCAATACGCAAGTTATCGCCGCCGTGATCGCCGCTATTACTTCATCTTCGTCGGCTGATGCTTCCACCGCCGTTACGGGCGTTTCATCGGCCTTTTGCGTCTTTTGGGGCTTCTTTTCGATTGCCTCGACCGTAAATCTTATGATATAAAGCAATCCGACAAGCAACGACAAGACGGCAATTATGATCGCCATGCCTATTACCATAAAGAGCAACGCTTCGCCTATACTTATATTTTCCAAACTCGAAATCAATAAATCCATATTAACCCTTGGCTCCGTACATCATCACCGCGGCTATAAGATATTGTCTTGTAAGCGACGGCAATATAACATTGTCGAGATAGCCGCTTTCGGCAACGACCGTTGCGCTGCAATTTTCTTCCGAATATTGCTTTGCGAATTCGCGTTCCGCGCTCTCTTTATCTTTCGCTTTCGCTATCTCGTCGCCGTAAAGCAGATCGGCAGTCGCAATGCTGTCCAACATTCCGATATATGCGCTATCCCACGCCACGGTATAATCGCAAACTCTCTTCGACGCGAAAGCGACATAACCTATCCCTATGGCTTTGCCTACGATAACGGATATTTTGGCGTTTCCGCATGAATTATAACAATAAAGCATATCGCCTATGTCGCGAACAAGAGAATCGTTTTCGGATACGAGATCGTTTTCTACGCCCGCACAGTCCACCAAATTGACGACGGGAAGTCCGAAACTTATACATGTCGTAAGGAAGTCGGTGATCTTGCGCGCGCCCCTTGCCGTAAGCCTGTCACTCACGCCGGAGTCATTTGCGACTACTGCGACCGCTATACCGTTAAGTCGAGCGAATCCCGTAATGACCTCTTTTGCATAATCCGCTTTAAGTTCCGAGAATGAGTTTTTATCGAACACGTCGGCAATGACGTCGCTTATTGCGCTATCGGCTTTGAGTTCGGCGCAAACTCTGTTGGCGTCGTCGTCGCTGTCGATCTCGGGCGCCAAAAGAAAATCGAGGATCTCCGTTATCTTTTCTTTGAGTTCGGCGCCGCTCTTTACGACTGCGGAAACCAAACCGCTTTTCGAAGAAAGGACTTCTATATTGCCCACTTTCGCCTCTTCGATTTTGGTCTTGGAAGCAAGGATAAGCGGGCTCGAAGTAGCGAGCCTTGCCTTATCGAACGCTATGCAGCAATCGCAATACGAAGTGAAGTAGCTTGCCATTCCGAAACAATTGCCTTTGAGCACCAGAATGGTCGGAACGGTTCCGTATGCTTTGCACATCTCACGGATAATGCCGCCGTACCCCTCCATTGCCTTTATGCCTTCGCCGAAACGCGCGCCGGACGTTTCGATTATCCCTATTACGGGAATATCCATTTTTACAGAATCTTCAATACATTTGGAAATCTTTTTCGCACTCTTCTTGCCGACGCTACCCGACAAGACATCAAAATTATTTGCGAATATTCCGACCTGATAATCTCCTATTGTGGCGAATCCGCTCACAACTCCTTCGCCTGCGGGCTCTTCGAGGGAAGATTTACCTTGAACAAGCGTAAGTGTTTCCATAAAAGAACTCTCGTCGGTAATGGATCCGATCAAATCATAAATTTCCGAATTTTTCGTTTTAGCCATTAAAAAGCCTCCGATTATTATTGGAAGTTCATTACCTCAAACTTCCACGTTACAATTATATACATAATAAAATTAAAATGCAAGCAAATACGCGGCGCAATAAAGCAAAGTCTGAAATTTTTCTTCGTTTGCGGGCATAAAATAACGGCTCCGATCGGAGCCGTAAATATCAAACCATCTTTAAATAATTGACTTCTTCGGGATAGAGATCCCTGTATTCTCCTCGCCTCAGCCCGCGCAATCTGAGATCGCCTATCGCGACTCTTTTCAAGAATACGACTTCCTTATTGATGCTTTCGAACATCTTTCTTACCTGCCTGTTGCGCCCCTCGGATATTATCACCTCATAGCGGCTCATTCCGTTCTTGAATTCGAGAAGTTTTATTCTGCACTTTTTGGTCTTCGTCCCGTCTATGACCACTCCGCCGCGCAATTTGTCTATCAACGCCTCGTCTACCGCGCCCTCGACCTTGGCAATGTACGTCTTGGATATCTCGTTGCGGGGATGCGATATACGATTTGCCAGATCGCCGTCGGTTGTGAGTATCAAAAGCCCTTCGGTGTCATAGTCCAATCTGCCCACGGGGAATATTCGCTCGTTATGATCTTTGATAAGATCGAGGACCGTCTTACGGTCGTGTTCGTCGCTCGCGGAGCAAATATAGCCTTTCGGCTTGTTCATCATTATATATACATGTTTCTTTATGGGCGCGACTCTGATATCGTCCACCGTAACTATATCGTTTGCCCCGACTTCGGTACTGAGTTCGGTTATGGTTTTACCGTTGACCTTGACTCTTTTTTCAAGCACGAACGTTTCGCATTTTCTGCGGCTCGACAATCCGCATTCCGCAAGAAATTTGTTTATCCTCATGGCAAATGTCCTTATGAATTATTTGCCGAAAATCATTTACCGACTATCCAATCCCAAAACGATTTCTTTTCGACATTATCCATAGTAAACAAATCTTCGGAAAAAAGCAACCGATTTTCAAGGTAAATATGAATTTTTCCTATTCGTTCACCCTTTTTCACCGGAGCGGAGATCTCGCTCGGCAAATCGAACTCGAACCTCAATTCTTCCATCTCGGATTCGGTCAACGGATATCGGAACACGGATTCGAGCCCGACATTGACAAATTCTTGCTTGCCGCCTTTGACTTTTATATTGTTCAAAGGCGTATTTGTACTGATTATGTCAGACATAATCAGCTTGTCGAATGCCATTTCCATAAGAGATGAACACTCTTCAAACATGGGACCGCAATTGAGCACAACGCATATCAATGTTTTGCCGTTTCTTTCTGCGGACGAAACAAGACATCTGCCCGCTTTTTTGGTAAAGCCCGTTTTGATCCCATTACCGCCCTCGAATGTGGAAAGTATTTTATTTTTGTTTACTATCACCCTGCCGTAATCGTGATCTTTCCAAGTGGTTTTATACATCTTTGTGCCTACTATTTCGGCAAATACGGGATTGCGCATCGCATATGCGGAAATGAGAGCCAAGTCGTAAGCCGTGGTATAGTGGTCGTCGTCATGCAGACCGTGCGGATTGACGAAATGGGTATTTTTCGCTCCTATCTGTTGAGCGAGCACATTCATCATATCGGCAAAATTTTCCACGCTTCCGCCTACCGTAATGGCAAGCGCGACGGCGCAATCGTTGCCCGATTGCAACATGAGCCCGTACAACAGATCCCTTATGCTGAGTTCTTCACCATGTTGAAGATATATCGACGAGCCCTCCACTCCGACAGCCTCATCAGGTATGACGACCGTCTTATCCAAACTTTTGGTATGCTCTATGACTGTTATGGCTGTCATTATCTTTGTTGTGCTTGCCATAGGCAGACGCTTGTCGGCGCTTTTTTGCATAATGATCCTGCCGCTGTCAAGTTCGAGCATTGCCATTCCGCTTGCCGAACATTGCACGTTCGGGATCGCCACCACGTTATTGAGCGAAATATCTTCCGCATATTCTGCCTTGGAAAAATATCGCACACCGCTGCCTACGCACAACAGCAAAATGAGCAAAATACAAAATCTGCGAATAAACGTTTTCATTTTTTCACTTTGCCCATTATGGCCTCTACAACGTCGGGCGCAATATCCATAAGTTTTTCCAACGGGTTTTTCTCGTTGATATTGACGAGTTTTATTCCCTTGCCGTCGCTAACCAAAAATCCTATCGGTTGCACAGACACGCCTGCTCCGCTTCCTCCCGCAAAAGGAAATTCTCCTTTTTGATCGGCAGACAGATCGCTGTATTCGCCGCCGCCCGTTAAAAATCCCATGCTGACGCGACTTATGGGAATTATCGAAGTCCCGTCCGCAGTGGTAACAGGCGTTCCGACTACCGTATCGGCGTCAACAAAACTTCGTATTTTTACGAGCGCATTGTCCATCAATCTCTCTATGGGTCGATCATTTTCCAATATCATTATTCTTTTCTCCTTTCTTACTGAAAATCATACCGTATATAATGTCTGCCAATGTTATGCAAAATATGCCACTGGCGCGTAAAATCAATGCTCTGCTATCAAAATTTGCCTTTACTTCGCTCAGAGTCTTTACTCTTTGCGTCGATAGAACGTAGAGCAAAGCGCCGCCGAACAAATTCTTTAATATAGCGGCGATCATTGCGGTGCGAAAAGCGTTACTATCTCCGTATTCCGCATATGCTTCAATCTCGATAATATCCAGATTGTAAAACGGATTGGGAAGCGCCTGTTTTAATGCGTCCTTTGTCGTATTTCGATCCATTTGTTTAAGATCCAAAGCTAAAATAACTTTCTCTTTGTTCATCAACAGAATTTTAAAAGTGTCGAAATCGTTGCCTTCGAATTTTATATCTATTGCCACCACTTTTATGCCAAACAAAAAAAAGGCTATCGAGTTTTGCTTTTCATAAATGTTAAAACTCAATCTTACCTCGGAAATAATGCTAAATGACAAAATGCTCAATATCGTCAACGTTATACATACAGTTGTTAACATATTGCTATATTTTGCAATTTAATCGCTTTTTAATCTATATTATTTATAACAACACACTTATTATGTCAGACATAACAAGCGAATTATACAACAATAAGAAAGATAATGGTCAAGGCTGCAAGCGTGCCGCCCACTCCGACCAAAGCCCTTTTATGCTTACAGTTGAAGAAATCGCCAATTGCGAAATAGAACGGATAAAGAAACATCACTATGATCGACGAGGTTATCCCTATCTGCGCATACGGTAGCGTAGCACAAAAAGTTGCCGCCACGATCAACACTTTTATTATGCCACCGGACAAGATCAATGTAAACCCGAGCGGCGGAATTATTATCGACAGGATCAAAGTCACGAAAGTTAGCATAAACGCGGCGCTCATAAGCGGCATAAGCACGATATTTATAAGCAGCGAATACGTTTGCAACGCGCCGAAAGCCCAAACAACGGCGGGAAATATCCCAAGTTGAGCTGCCGCAGATACCGATATTGCGTTGCATAGTTTTTCATTAAGACCGATTTTGGTCAGCCCTCTTGTAAAGACGGGTGTAAAATTTACTATGGCAAATACCGCGCCCACGCTCATAATAAATCCGATATTGAACAGCAACAACGGTGAAAACGTCAACATGATCGTACTTGCAAAACCGAGCGAATTAAACGGGTCTTGCTGTTCTCCGAAAAGTACTGCGCCGCTTCCCACCACGCACATTATCGCCGCTCTCGTGACCGAGGGAGAAAAACCCGCCAAAAGCGCATAAGCAAACATTATCACGGCCCCAATCAAAAAGGACGGCAACCTTCGGACTTTCAGTTTTCTCAACAAAAACATGACGATCGTCATCAAAAATCCGATATGAAGTCCCGAAACAGCCAGAATATGAGCCACGCCCGCAACGGAGAATGCGTCGGCAATATCATCGGGTATACCGCTCTTATTGCCTGTCAACATTCCGTATGCGACAAGCCCGTTTTCCGTCCCCATGGCATCTATAAGTTTATGCTTGATAAAAATATCGATCTTGGAGATAAGATCGGGCGAACATATCGTCTTTGATATATATTTGAAGTTGATCGACGCCGAATATCTTATATCGTTATTCAGCGCCATATCGTTTACTTTGTTATCGACTATAAGATTATTTTTATATACAATGCACTCGCAACTCAATCTATGACCTATACATGAGTCATCAAATTCCCCGCCATTATAGACGCTCAAAGTCATCTTGCCTTTTACCGCTTTTATCCCGATTTTCAGATCTTTGAGAACGACCACTTTTACGTCATCGGAATCATAACAGTCATCTACAGTCCCCTCTATAGCATATTTATTCCCCGAAATTATTTCGGACGGCGTCCAGGTATAGACATTGACAAAGAACAATATTGTCGAGATTATACAAAGCGACGTGGTAAACAATACGGTTACAAACTTAAATTCGAGTATTTTCTTTCTCTTTGCTATCGCCAGGACCGTGGGCAATATGATCGTAACGCACAAAAGCAAAACGCCGAGCCAAGGTATTCTCAGCGCGAACAGACAACAGAATATCGACAGCATCAAAAGTACCATCGAATATACAAAACTTCGAAAATTTACCCGTTTTATCAATTGAGCGTCAATCCTTTTATATATTCGAATGAACCGTTGTTATCATCAACGTCGATCTTGTCCGCAAGAAGTTTTGCGCGGGAAAGGATCTCCTCGTTGATCCCTATATCTCCGAAAATAGGATCCGCGCCATGTTGCCTTTTACCCAAAAAATCGCCCGCGCCGCGCACCTTAAAGTCGTATTCGGCAAGTTCGAAGCCATTGCTTGTCCTTATGAAATATCTCAACCTTTCGTCGGGATCGTCATACTTGCTTACGATAAAGCAATAGCTGTCCTTATCGCCTCTGCCCACTCTTCCGCGCAGCTGGTGAAGTTGACTTAATCCGTATGTTTCCGCGTCATATATTATCATGTTTACAGCGTCGGGCACATCGATCCCCACCTCTATGACAGTCGTACAAACCAAAATTTTGATTTTTCCCGAGGCGAACCGATCCATGACGGAATTTTTTTCGGCGTCGTTCATTTGCCCGTACACCACACCCACGATGTCACCGTACTTAGCTTTCAATTCTTTATATACGGCAACAGCCGAAATACTGTCATCGTCGTCCACTCGCGGGCAAACGATATATGTCTTTTCGCCATCCAACGACTTGCGATAGACATAATCTATCATGCTCTGTTCCTTATGTTTCGGAACAAATTTCGTGGCGATTTTCGCCTTGTTCAAAGGCAAAGTTTTTATGAGCGAAATATCGAGATCCCCGTACAAAGTCAAAGCGAGCGTTCGCGGAATGGGAGTTGCGGACATGACCAAGCTGTCCACATAATCGCCTTTGTTTTCCAGACTGCCTCGCTGTTCGACGCCGAAACGTTGCTGTTCGTCGGCGACCGTAAGCGCCAGATTCTTAAAAACGACGGCGCCCTGAAACAGCGCGTGCGTGCCTATGACGATCTGCGCATTGCCCGTTTCGATATTGAAAAGCGCCTCCGCTCTCCTGTCGCGGCCTTGACTTCCGCAAATGAGTTCGCATTTTATTCCCGATTTTCCGAAAAAATCAAGCGCCTTGGCATAATGCTGACGAGCGAGGATCTCGGTGGGCGCCATCATCGCCGCCTGATATCCGGACAAGGCGACATAGTACATCGCCAAAAATGCGACTATCGTCTTGCCGCAACCGACGTCCCCCTCTATAAGCCTGTTCATCTTTTTTGCGGAATGAAGATCGGCGATAATGCTTTTAAGCGCGCATGATTGATCCTCGGTCAATTCAAAAGGCAACGAACTTATCGCTTTCTTTAAAGCCGCTCCGTTGTCTTTATATTGCTTGCTCTTTTTTAAGACGTCCCGACCTTTTATATACTTAAAAACCGCGATATTGTACGACAAGATCTGTATGGCGGCGCTCATCTTGGCTTTTAGCAGATCGGAACGCAATTTCGGTCTGTGAATGGCATTTATGCAATAATTCATTGGCAAAAGGTCATTTTCAAAGCAAATTTCGTCCGAAATCTGTCCTTGAATGGTGACTTTATCCAAGATCTGATATATTGCGTCCTTTATGATCTTTGCGGGGATCCCGTTATACGGTCTGTAAATCGTTACAATATCGCCGTCGTTATCCACCGAAGTCATAGCGGAAACATAAATTTCGTTTTTACTTCCCGCCTTTTTTACTCTGCCGACTATTGCGTACCGCTTGTCTATAAATATTTGCTTTTTTACAAACGGCTGATTGAACCATACGCAACTCACTTCCGTGACGCCGTCGGTAAATTCGGCGCGCACAAATGACAATCCTTTTCTGACGAATTTGCATACGGGGTCATTTATGCACTTTACAATGAGCGCAGCCTCGTCGCCCGCCGAAAAATCGCCCATTTTGCTTTCGGGAAAGATATATTTGCTCGGAAAAACGGTAAGCAGATCCGACGGCGAGGTAAGCCCCGCCTCTCTGAGTTTTTGTATTCGTTTTGTCCCTAAACCTTTTATTTCCTCAAAAAGCATAAATAAAAAAGTATTCTTGTATTAAGCCATTCGATCGGCTAAACCGACAGATCCTGCCATATAAACTAAGAGAGGGATCTGCGCGTCCCTCTCTTTGATTTATTATTCTAACGAAATTATATAATAATACAAAGGCTGTCCGCCGAAGTGAATATCGACGTCGCATCGTTTGTATTTTTTGGTGAGTTCCTGAGCAACGTCGTTCGCTTCCTCTTCCTTGACATTATTGCCGAAATAAAGCGTTATATTGGAAACGTCATTCGTCATCATCTTGTCCACAAGTTCCGTGGTCACCTCTTTGACCTCAGGTCCCTTGGCGACAATATCCTTGGAATCGATGCCGATTATATCGCCCTCTTTGAGTTCCATATCGTTGATATTCGTACTTCTTACCGCATAAGTTACCATGCCTGCTCTTATGCCGTTTATTGCGTCGGTCATAAACTGAATATTGTTTTCGAGCGTATCCTCGGGATTGAATGCCAGCACGGCGGAAAGTCCTTGCGGCACATTCACCGTCGGGATTATGGTAAGTTTTCGCTTTGAGATATTTTTCGCTTGTTCGGCGGCAAGGATTATATTCTTGTTGTTGGGGAATACAAAAATATTTTCCGCCGCGATAGAATCGCACGCGCGCGCTATGTCCGCCGCGCTTGGGTTCATGGTCTGACCGCCCTCGATAATATTGTCCACAAGCAGATCCTTGAATATTGCGGCAAGTCCCTCGCCCGCGCAAACGGAAACAAGTCCATAAGGTTTGAGTTCCTCTTTCTTTTTATTGAGTATAGCCCTGTTCTGTTCGAGCATATTCTCTATTTTGAGTTTGTCAAGTTCGCCGAGTTCGAGCGCATGAGTAAGCACAAGACCGGGTTGATTTGAGTGAACGTGCACCTTTACCATGGAAAGGTCGCCGATGACAAGGACGCAATCGCCTATGGTCATGAGTTTTTCCCTGAATCTGTCGATATCCGCTTCGGTAGTCCATTTGTGCATATTTATGATGAAGAACTCCGTGCAATATGCAAATTCGATGTCCGAAAGATCGGTAATATCAAAATGCGCCTCTTCGGTATATTTGGATATCGATTCACGTTTGACCTTGTCGTCAAACTCTATATTCTCTTCCTCTATGCCGGCAATAACATTGTAAAAGCCTTGCATTATAATAAGCAAACCTCTGCCGCCGGCATCTACCACTCCCGCTTTTTTCAATATAGGCAATAACTCGGGAGTGAGTTTCAATGCCTCTTCGCCCGCCGCTATGGTATCTTTCATCAAAGTTTCCATATCGGTCTTTTTGGCATTCTTTGCCGCGTACTCGCTCATCGCCTTAACGACGGTAAGGATCGTACCTTCTTTGGGTTTGGTGACCGCCATATATGCGACCGAAGTACCTTTTTCCAATCCCTTTGCAAACGCTTTGGGAGTGATAGTTTCGTTTGCAGCCATGACCGAAGCCATGCCTTTGAGTATCTGACTGAGTATTACGCCGCTGTTGCCTCTCGCTCCTCTGAGGGCGCCCTTGCTCAACGCGTCGCAAATGTCGAGCATTTTGTTGCTTTGACAGTTCGTGACTTCCTTGGCAGCCGACAGCATTGTAAGCGACATGTTTGTACCCGTATCTCCGTCGGGAACGGGAAAGACGTTCAGCGCGTCCACATGCTCCTTGTTCAAGTCTATCAGCTTAGCTCCGTTCAAAATCATTTTACGAAACATATTGCCAGTTATCGATTTAACCATACTTTCTCCTTTCTTCGATGCGGAATTAGCCGGTCCCTAAACTTTTATGCCCAAAACATTGACGTTGATCGTATCAACGACCATACCGGAAAACTTTTCCACATCATATTTAACAGATTTTTTCAGGCTATGCGCAACAGCTTCGATATTGACGCCGTATTTGAGAATGATATAAATGTCAATGAAGATCCTGTCGCCGCTCGCCAAAACGCGTACGCCTTGCGAATTTTTGGATTTACGAAAAAGATCCGCAACGCTGTCCGCAAGTCTTTTGGAAACAAGTTCGACTACTCCATAGCATTCGAGCGCGGAACAACCGGCTATCTGTGCAATAGCTTCTTCGGTGATAGTTATTCTGCCGTATGCATTTGAAGTATTAACGCTCATTATAATTCCTTATAACCGCCCGATCCTATTTCCAAGATCGTAAGTCAAACAAATTCTATAATCGTGAACATATTGCCACAATAATAGTTTATATTATTTGGTCGTTAATTGCAAGAGTTTTTAGGGCTAAATTAAAAAAAATTTAAATTTTAAAGCATTTTCGGCTTTTTACCCCCCTATTTTTAGTTGCTTTTTTATTTGCTTTATGATATATTTTTTAGGCAATTCATTTCGGAGGTGTTATTATGAGTAGAGTTTGCGTTATTTGCGGAAAGGGACGCACAAGCGGCAATAATGTCAGCCACTCCAACAGAAGAACAAAGCGCACATTCAACGCCAACGTTCATAAGGTTCAGGTTGAAATAGACGGAGTCGTTTCCAACGAATACGTTTGCACCCGTTGCATGAGAACAAGCAAAAAGAGTTAACCGTTTTATTTATATTATTTGAAATGATAAAAAATGTGTCTGAAAAAAGACACAATTTTTTTATACTCTTTTCGGACCTATCGGAACTTTAATCCTTTTTGAAAAACAGTCCCAATATCTTACCGAGTATTTTCGGCACCTTGAAACAAATAATCGTCATGGTTCATCTCCTTTGGACAAAAAGCAATATGCTTCCCGTCAGCTCAACATATATTTCATCGTTTACTGCCGTATTGGACATTCCGATGAGATGCAACTTATTGAGCGTGAGCGATGAAGCGTCGAACTTCAATCCTTTGGTAGTTATTATATGCGCCATGTCGCTGTATGGTACCAAAGAAACGGTGGCGCCGATCCTTACATCGAGTTTTATGGAGTCGGTGACGAAATAGATATCGTAATCGCCCTTTATAACAGCTTTTATCCCCAGCGAATTTGCGAGAGCAAGCAAAGCATAGTTGGCATATTCATGATCGGGTCTGCCGCCGTAAGCGCCGTATATTTCCACCTCGGCGACCCCCCTATCGCGCATTTCGAGAACAGCCAAATGCCCGTCGGTATAATCCTTATCGACGGGAAATTTTTTTACTTCCACTCCGCAAGGCGCGGAAGAGATCGAATCGAAATCTCCAAGCAAAACGTCGGGTCTGTGATCGAAGTCTTTCAGATAGTTGTAGGCTCCGTCCGCACAAACGACCACCTTATCCGAAAAATCCAATTTTTCAAGCGTTTCCCTTGCGGGCGCGTTCCCATTCAAAAAAATAATGCCTTTTTTCATGATCTCATTCTCTTTATGGTCGCGGCGGGATCGGCGCTGCCGAAAATTGCGCTGCCCGCGACAATAGCCTCCACGCCCGCTCGTTTTACATCGCCTATATTTTCCTCGGTTATTCCGCCGTCTATCTCCAAAATACAATTGGGATTGATCCTATCTATCATATCCCTCAATTCTTTGACCTTAGATAGCGAACTTTCTATGAATTTTTGTCCGCCGAAGCCGGGGTGCACGCTCATAACGAGCGCAAGATCGCATTTTGAAATAAAACTTTTCAACGCGTCTACGGGCGTTTGCGGGCTTATCACCGCGCCGCACTTACAGCCCAACTTCTTTATCTTGTCCAAAGTTTCGTCTACCTTGTCGGTGGCCTCGACATGTATCGTTACATAGTCCGCGCCCGCTGTGACAAACTGCTCGACATAACGTATTGGCTCGGTTATCATAAGATGAACGTCCAACACAAGATCGGTCAGTTTGCGAATGTCTTTTATCATTTTCGGCCCGAAAGTGATGTTCGGCACAAAAATTCCGTCCATTACGTCGCAATGTATCCAATCCGCGCCCGCTTTTTCCATTCTTTTGATCTCTTCGCCTATATGAGCGAAATCCGCGCTCAAAATCGACGGCGCAATAATTGTTTTATTCATTCTTTTCTCCTTTCTCGGTCGTTTTTTTATCATTTATGCGGCTGCGCCTGAGTTGTCCGCAAGCCCCGCCGATATCGTTTCCGAAAGACTTCCTTATAGTTGCGGAGATATTTCGGGATCTGAGCCTTTCCGAAAATCTTCTCGCCTCCGCCAAAGTACAGCCTTGCAAATTTTTTTCCTTTACCGTATTGAGCATGATAAGATTGACATGGCAAGAAAAACCTTTGACCATTCTTTCAAGACGTACGACGTCGAAATAATCTATATTTTTACCCTTTATCATGGAATATTCGAAAATTATACGTCTACCCGTCTTTGCAAAATAATATTTTACCGCAGCGATAAGCTGCGCCAAGGTGTATTTATTGGCTATGGGCATAAGTTCGCGCCTCGTTTCGTCGGTGGTAGCATGCAGAGAAACGGACAGCGTTACCCCAAGGTTTTCATCTGCCAGCCTGTAAATATTCTCTACTATACCGCATGTAGAGAGCGAAATATTTCTTGTCCCTATATTGATCCCGTCTTTGGAAGAAACAAGTTTGAGAAATTTTATCACATTATCATAGTTATCGAGGGGTTCTCCGCTTCCCATAAGGACCAGATTGGTGATCTTACGATCTTTGATCGTTCCGCCATGCGATCTGTTTACCGACAAGACCTGCCCGAGCATTTCGCCCGGCGTAAGATCCCTTACGAGCCCGCCTATGCCCGACGCGCAAAACGCGCAACCCATGCGGCAACCCACCTGAGTCGAAACGCATAAAGTGTTGCCATAGTCATGAGGCATATACACGCCCTCAATTATATTGCCGTCGCTCAATCTGTACAAATACTTCTCCGAGCCGTCGACCGATCGGAACGTTTCGTCAATATCCACCCCTACCGCATAATCGCCAAGAGCCTCTCTGACAGGTAGCGGCAAAGCCGAAATTTCGGAGATCTTGTATCCGCTTTGTAAGCCCGCAAAAAGCTGTTTGACCCTGTACGACGGCTCTAATTTTACGACCTCGCTCAGTTCGTCATATGTAAGATCCAAAAGATTTATCATGAGATCCTCCTCATGCGCGCAACGAAAAACCCGTCGCAACCGTCAATATGCGGGAACAACCTGACAATCCCGTCGTTCTCCGCAACAAAGGGCAAAACGATCTTATCCAACGCAAAATTCTTGTTAAGTTCCAAAAACTCCTTGATATTGTCGTCGTTTTCTTCACGCAATATAGTGCAAGTCGAATAATTCAAAACGCCGCCCACTTTAACATAGTTCTTGGCGTTGTCCAAAATATTGGCTTGCAACTCTCGTATCTTGACTATATCTTCAGGCTTTTTGTTGAACAAAATATCGGGTTTGTTTTTATATACTCCGAGCCCGCTGCACGGAACGTCGCATATTACGACATCGAATTTATTTATCCATTCGGGCGATATCTTTGTCGCGTCGTTGAGCGTGGGAATGATATCCGATCTCATTCTCTTAGCATATTTTTTGATAAGTTCCACTCTGTGCGGATGAAGATCACAACAATAGATCTTTGCCGTGGGGCACAACTCTTCGATATAAACCGACTTACCGCCGGGCGCGCCGCAAAGATCCAATATCGTCGGAAAAGCGGCAAGATCGTTCGGAAGATAACATGATGACGCTATCATAGACGACAATGATTGCACCGTAAAATCCGACTTTTTCAATTCGTTGAGCATATTATGCGTGACATAATATCCCAATTTACTTCTGACAAAGTCTGAATTCGCCAACTTTTTTTCAAATTCTTCCTTTGTGATCAGCCTGCTGTTGTATCTTATATGCGTCCGACGATCAGGTTCATGATCCAAAAATTTTCGTGTAAAATCATAACCGTATTGAAAAATAAGTTTTTCGACTATCCATACGGAAACACTGTAATTTACGGACAAATAAACGGATTCGGATACATCTTTTTCTTGCGGGAGCAAAAACGTTTCGCTTTTTCGCAATATCGCATTTATAAAGCCCGCCAATCCGCCCTTTCCAACTCTCTTGGCAAGTTCTACCGTTTCGTTTATGGCTGCATAGGAAGGCGCATTCATATATCTTAGTCTATATAGTCCGATCTTTATCAGAATTCCTACGCTTGCTTTCGGTCTTTTGCTTGCAAGTTTTCGGATAATATAATCAAATTGAACGTTTTTTTCGAGAACGCCGTAAAACAGCTTGGAGATATACGCTCTGTCCCTTTCGTCCGCAACTTTTTCGAGATAATTGTTCAGTTGCAAGGAAGAATAAGCGTTGTCTATAAAGACATCGCATAAAAGTTCATAACATATGGATTCTCTTTCGTTATTTGCCAAAACTTTCTCCGACAGTTATTTTATTTCCGTTGAGGAACTCCGTAGAGGTCATTACCCTCTTGCCGGGAGCCTGCAAACTCTTTATACGCAAAGCGCCCTCTCCACAGGCCACTACCAAACCATCGTTCTTATCCGATATCAAGACCTTGCCGGGATCGCTGCTATAATCTACACATTCCGCAGAATAGATCTTTATTCTTTGCCCATTATATAGCGTATAAGCTACGGGGCTTGGATTGAATGCGCGGATCATATCGTATATCTCCGATGAAGTTTTATTCCAATCTATTTCGGCGGATTCCTTGCTTATTTTTCTGCATTTTGTGGCAAGCGAATCGTCTTGCTTTATAGGTATTATCGTATTGTTTTCTATTTTTTTCAAGACGTCGAGCAACAGTTTGCCGCCCATTTCAGCCAAAACTTCGGAGAGTTCTCCCGCATTCATTCCGTTTATATCCACCTGCTCCGCCGCAAGAATATCGCCTGTATCCATGCCGAGCGCAGTCTGCATTATAGTAACTCCCGTAATTTTTTCGCCGTTTAAAATGGCTGTCTGTATCGGCGAACTTCCGCGATATTTGGGCAAAAGCGACGCATGCACATTCAATATACCGTATCTTGGGATATTCAATATATCTTGCGGCAGAATTTGCCCGTAAGCCGCCGTTATAAAGACATCGGCATTAAGAGCCTTTAACGTATCGACCTCGGCGCCGATCTTTTCAAATTGGTATACGGGTATACCCTTGCTCGAAGCATATTCTTTCAGCGGAGTATTAAGCAGATTGCCCTTTCTGTCTTTTGCCCTGTCAGGTTGAGAAACAGCAGCCACCACTTGGTGATCGCCCGAAATTATTTCGAGTACCGACACGGCAAAACGTGGAGTTCCCATAAAAACTATGCGCATTCTTTCTCCTTATTTTTTATCGACTGTTTTATCGATAAAAAGAGTTCCGTCCAAATGGTCTATCTCATGGCAAAAAGCCACGGCGGTAAGATCGCTTACCTTATATGAGCAAGGTTTGCCGTATCTGTCCTTTGCTTCCACCCAAACGGTTTTTGGACGTTCGACAATGGCGTGTTCGCCCGGAATGGAAAGGCACCCCTCCTGGCCCCTCTGAGTGCCGCTTGTTTTGACGATAACGGGATTTATCAGTTCATACATTGTTTCGCCATCTACGCATACGACGCACAATCTTTTGGGAATGCCCACCTGCGGAGCTGCCAGCCCCACGCCGTCGGCGGCGAACATTGTGTCCTTCATATCGTCCAATAAAATTCCAAGACTTTCGTTGAAGATCGTGACTTCATAACATTTTTGTCTTAATGTCGGATCCCCGTATTTCAAAATATTTCGTAATGCCATACTCAATTCTCCTTAGCTTAAACTATTCGGATTTGTTTCAACAAAGATCTTGACCTTTTGCGACGCATGCTCGTCTATGATACGATAAATGTCGGTCATCCGATCGGATTGCGCCATTCTTATCAAGATCTGGGCGCGGCGCATGTTCTTTATGACGCGCACGGGCGCCCACATATAATTCAAAAACACAAAATTTATGTTCGAGGCTTTCAGACTTTCGTATATCCCCTGCAAGATCCGAGCCACGTCGGCCTCGCTCTCGCCGGACACCAAAACTCGTACTATCTTTGTAAACGGAGGAAATTTCGTGACCTCTCTCAAATTACATTCTTTTTCATAGAAATGCTTATAATCGCCGTTTACTGCGAATTTGTATACATAGTGATTGGGCGAATAAGTTTGCAAAATCACCTTGCCCGACTTCTTGTTTCTGCCCGCGCGTCCCGCCACCTGGGTAATAAGCTGAAACGTACGCTCCACGCTGCGATAATCCGCAAAATGCAAACTCATATCCGCGTCAACGATCCCGACAAGAGTCACATCGGGAAAATCGTGCCCTTTTGCGATCATCTGAGTACCGACCAGGATCTTCGCTTCCTTGCTCGCAAATCGTTGAAGAATACTAAGGTGTGCGTTTTTATTTTGAGTTGTGTCATTGTCCATTCGCAAGACCGTTTCGTCGGGAAACATTTCTCCGAGTTTTTCTGCCACTTGTTCGGTCCCCACAAAACCTCTCTTGATCTGATCCGAACCGCAATTCGGACAACCCGAAAGCATTTTGTAGGTATTGCCGCAATAATGGCACTTCAAAGCGTTCTCTTCCTTATGATACACGAGCGAAACGTCGCATTGCTCGCACTTTGCGACATAACCGCACGCTCTGCACATGACGTATGAGGAATATCCTCGGCGATTTATAAATATTATAGCTTGATTGCCCGATCCGATACAATTATACAATTCGTTTTCAAGTTGCGCGGAAAAGATCCCGTTATTGCCGTTATAGATCTCATTGCACATATTTACGATGGATATTTCGGGTAGCGGACGGTTGTTTATGCGATTTTTCAATTCGAGAAGTTCGTATTCGCCGTTCATCGCCTTGTAATAACTCTCTATCGAGGGAGTCGCACTGCCCAAAATTATATTGCAATTATTATAACTTTTCCGAAATTCGGCTACTTCGGAAGTTACATAGCGAGGATTGCTTTCCGAAGTGTAACTGCCGTCATGCTCCTCATCTATAATTATGATGCCGACATTTTTCAGCGGTGCGAAAATCGCCGACCGAGCGCCTACTGCCACAAGCGCCTCTCCGCTCAACAATCTTCGCCATTCGTCGAATCTTTCGCCCGCGGACAATCCGCTGTGAAGCAATGCCACGCGCGAACCGAACCTTGCGCGAAAACTTGCCAAAACCTGAGGTGTCAATGAGATCTCGGGCACCAGCATGATCGCCGTTTTGCCTTTTTCCAAAGTCTTTGCTATGCAATGCATATAGACTTCGGTCTTTCCGCTGCCTGTCACACCATGAAGCAAAAACGTTTTGCCGTCTATGCTCATCACTCTGTCAACCACAGCTTGTTGGTCATCTGTCAATTTGACGCCGTTGTCATTGACGACCAGATCTTTGTACGGTGTTCGCTTGATTTCTATATCCTTCACCCTGAATATGTCACGCATAATCAGATTGCGAACGCTTGCAGCCGAACAATTTGCATTGAGTTCGGACAAAGAAACCTCGCCTCTATTACGAACATAGTCATAGGCGTTGAGTTGCATAGACGCGGACGGCTTTATAAGACTTCGCGGATCGTCAATATCGGGATTGACGGTCACATATTTTTTGTTGAGCTCCTTTACCTTACCCTCTCTCATCTGAGATGGAATAAAGAGCCTCAGAGCATCTATCGCTCTGAGATGATATTGATCGCACATAAAACGCATCAAACTCAACATTTCTTTTGTGATCACGGGATAATCGTCAGATCTGCGTTCTATCTGTTTGATTTTTTCGGGCGGACAATCGGAAACATCCATAATGTCCATTACATAGCCCTCGATTTGTCTTGATCCGAAAGGTACGACAACTCTGCAACCGGGTTCAATGGACAAGTCGCCCGTATAATAATCGAAGATCTTGTCCACTTCATTATTGCTTATATCTACGATCACCTTAGCGTACATTCTGCATTTTGTCCAATATTATTTCGGCAAGTAACGATTTGTCCATTTTTTCGCAATCTTCGATATCGTTGCGCGAAATCAATGTCACAATGTTTGTATCCACATTAAAGCCCGCGCCGCATCGGGTAACATCGTTGGCGACTACAAGATCGGCATTTTTTGCCAACATTTTAGCTTTTGCATTATCCACAAGATCTTCCGTTTCGGCAGCGAAGATAACAAGCGTTTTTTCGCCCTTGATCTTGCCCACTTCCGAAGCGATATCGACATTCTTTTCAAGTTCCAGACTGAGTTCTTTGGATTTGATCTTAGACTTGGAAAAGTTCTTTACTTTATAATCCGACGGAGCAGCCGCCATTATGATATAGTCGGCATTTTTGACCTGTGATAGAACCGCCTCGCACATTTCGTCCGTAGTTATGACAGACATAATTCGAGCCCCCGACGGAATTTCCACCGATATAAAGCCGCTGACAGCAATAACATCGGCTCCTCTGTTCATTGCCGACCTTATAAGCGCCGCTCCCATTTTGCCGCTACTCGAATTGGTAATATATCTTACGGGGTCTATCGCTTCCCTTGTGGAACCGAGAGTTACCAAAACGGTTTTACCTAAAAGATCGTGTTTGGGCAACAAAATGTCCACAACTTCTTTTACGATAACATCGGGTTGAGCAAGTCTGCCCTTGCCCACGTCGCCGCACGCCAAAAGTCCGCATTCGGGCTCGATAAATTTGTATCCGCGTTCCGAAAGGATCTTTTCATTATTTTTATACGCGGCGCTTTCATACATATTGACATTCATTGCGGGCGCAATGACTACGGGGCATGTCGCAGCCATAAGAGTTGTAGTCAAAAAATCATCGGCTATCCCTGCCGCCAACTTGCCTACTACATTTGCGGTACAGGGCGCGACAAGAAAAAGATCACATTTTTTTGCAAGCGAAATATGTTCGACTTCCCATTTACGGTCGGGATCGAAATTTTCGATGACGACTCTATTGTTCGAAAGCGTTTCAAACGTGAGCGGCGAAACAAAGTTCGTCGCATTTCGCGTCATGACAACGTGAATCTCGGCTCCCTTTTTTTTGAGCATACTGACAATATCGCAAGCCTTATAAGCCGCGATACCGCCCGTCACGCAAACTGCGATAGTCTTTCCCTTTAATATCAATTATCAGTCCTCATAAGCAAGTTTGACCTTGTCTTCATAAACTTCCTTGGAAGCATATGAAATGGAGTTGGCGTTGCACTGCTCCAAAAGGTCTGCTTTTTTGTCTTCGAGATATCTTGCTCTCTGTGCAACAAGGCACACCAAAGCGTATTTGCAACCGACTTTGGATATCAATTTGTCAATAGGTGGATCGATCAACATATATATTTACACTCCTTTTATTCATTCAATAATTTTAATATTTTATTCTCGTTTCTTGCCGTTTTTATCCTTTCGGCTTTTATAATACTGACTGCGCAATCGATCGCGTCGCTTAGCTCGTCGTTTGTAATAAAATAATCGAACATTTTATACCGCGAAAGTTCGGTTTTCGCTTCGGAGAGCCTTATTACTATGCTATCCTCTTTGTCGGTAGCGCGATCGCGCAATCTCTTTTCCAACTCTGCGAATGTCGGCGGCATGATGAATACCGTTACGCAAGACGGAAATTTGCTTTTTATCTGCGCCGCGCCTTTAACGTCTATTTCGAGCATGACCGTCTTGCCCGCTTCTATCATATCGAGGACGTGTTTTTTCGGCGTGCCGTAACGATGTTCAAAGACGTTCGCATATTCCAAAAATCCGTCCGATTCGATCATTTTGTCAAACTGCTCTTCACTTCTGAAAAAATATTCCACGCCGTCCTTTTCGTTGCCTCGCGGCTCGCGCGTCGTGACCGAAACGGACTTGACGATCTCGGGCATGCGTTGCAATATCGAATTATATATGGTGCCTTTGCCTGCGCCCGACGGTCCCGAAATTACTACCAACAACCCCGCCATTATTCTACGTTCCTTATCTGTTCTTTGATTTTTTCGAGTTCGTTTTTCATAGCCACCACTCTGTTGGTGATCTCGATATCGTTAGACTTGCTGCCCATGGTATTGATCTCGCGGTTCATTTCCTGAGATATGAAGTCGAGTTTGCGTCCCACCTCATCGGAAAGTTCCAATGCGGCAATGAATTGCCCTATATGCGAACCAAGACGGCTTATTTCCTCGTTGATATCCGCTTTGTCCGCAAAGAAAGCGACTTCGTTTACTATCCTTGCCTCGTCGGGTTCGATCTCTCCCAAATATTCTTCTATGCGCTTTTTGAGTTTTTCGCGATATTCGGTCACAACGACGGGAGCGCGTCCTTTGATAAATTCCAAATGCTCCTTTATATTGTTTATCAAAACAACGAAATCGCGATAAACGCTTTCGCCCTCTTTTATGCGCATTTCGTTTAGGGCGTCGACCGCTTGTTTTGTCGCCTCCTGCAACATTTCGCAAATGAGTTCGGTATTCGTTTCGGAAACGACGGTCACCACATCACCGAACTTCATCATGTCCGTCGTTGAAAGTTCGTTTTTGACATTGAGGCGAGCGGCGATCTCATCGGCGGCCTCCTTGTACTTTGCCGCCAACTCATAATCTATGCACAGCGTCTTATCCGATCCGAGATCCTTGTAATCGAAATAAAAGTCGATCGTGCCGCGCCTTACGACCGAAGAAATGGTTTGACGAACGATCCCCTCGCCTGCGACGAGATATTTGGGAAGTCGCGCATTTATTTCCAGAAATCTGTTGTTTACGGCTTTGAGTTCGACGGTCAGAGTTTTGTTGTCGCGGACCGAGATCCCCTTACCGTAACCGGTCATGCTTTTCAAATCAGTACCTCACAAAATGCTTGCTGTATGCAAGCGGAATTTACCGAATACATTATATCACGATCCGAAAATAATTTCAACTGTTTACAAGGGCGATGAACTCATTCTCGTCTATAATTTTAATGCCGTTTTTTATAGCCTTATCAAGTTTCGACCCGGCGTTCTCGCCCGCCACTACCAACGTGGTAGCCGACGTCACCGACGATTGAACTTCGCCGCCGTTTTTTTCTATTATCTCGGCTGCCTCGCTCCGTTTATAATTTTGCAACGTGCCCGTCAATACGACCTTTTCGCCATACAGTTTTCCGCCCTCGGGGACCGAAACGTAATTCGGATCTATGCCTATATCTCTGAGGTCTTCGAGCGTCTTGATATGCCGCGAAAAATATTCGACGATGTATTGTGCGGTTATCGGTCCCATGTCGGGAATGAGTATCAGATCGTCAATCGTGGCGGAAGCAAGAGCAAAGATATTTCCGTATCGTCGCGCCAGATCGGACGCGAGTTTTTTGCCAACGCCCAAAATGCCGAGCGCATTGATATAGTGCGCAAGATCGGCTTTTTTGCTCTTCTCTATATTGGTAAGCAAATTGGAAATTTTCTTATCCTTAAATCCCTCTAATCCGTCGAGATCGCTTTTTTTAAGTTTATATATGCCCTCGAACGAATTAAGACCTATTTTGTCATACAAAAGTCCGATAGTCTTTTCGCTGAGCCCCTCGATATCCATACAATCCTTTTCGCAAAAATGTTCCAACTTGCCCGTTATTTGCGGCTTACAAGCGTATTCGTTGGGACAAAACCAATTGGCGCCGTCCTCTATCAATGGCGTACCGCAGGACGGACATCTTTCGGGAAGTTCGATATCCGTTCCGTCGCCGTCGGCAACGCCCAAGACCTCGGGAATTACGTCGTTGCTGCGGCGAATAAAGACTCTGCTGCCTATCTTAACTTTTTTGCGAAGAATATCGCCGTAATTATTCAATGTTGCCCTTTTGACGATCGCGCCGCAAAGTTCGACAGGTTCAAGCAAAGCAATGGGCGTCACCTTTCCCGTCCTTCCGACCTGCCACAAAACGTCTTTGAGTTCGGTGGTCGTTTCTTCGGCTTCGAACTTATAGGCGATCGCCCAACGCGGGAATTTATCGGTATAACCGAGTTTTTCCCTTATGGCAACATCGTTCACCTTTATAACCATGCCGTCGATCGCAAAGTCAAGTTTATCCCTGTCTATGCTCTTGATCTCATCTATTATCCTGTTTATGTCAGACGTAACAAGGAGTTTTTCGGTTTTAAAGCGATTTTGTTTGAGGATATCTATCATTTGCTCTTGCGAAGTGATCTCCTCATCGCTGAAATTGACATTGTAAAAAATTATGTCCAGATTTCTCGACGCCGTTACCTTTGGATCGAGATTTCGTATCGCGCCCGCCACCCCGTTGCGCGCATTTTTTAACGGTTCCTTAGCCGTTTTGTTATAAGCCTCCAAGGCGCTTAGCCTCATTATGCCCTCGCCCTGCACTTCCATGATCCCCTTGTGCGGTATGGAAAGCGGAACGGATCGTATTGTCTTGACCTGCTCGGTAACGTCTTCTCCCACCGTTCCGTTGCCGCGCGTCGCAGCCACCGACAGATTGCCGTTTTCGTAAGTAAGGCAAAGAGTAAGTCCGTCGAGTTTATATTCGAGCGTATACTCTATCTTGCCCCCGAACGACTTGACAAGTTTGTCGTCCCAGGCTATCAATTCCTCAAAAGTTTTGCACTTATCGAGGCTGTATAACCTGTTTATGTGCTTATGTTGGACAAATTCCTTTATCGGTTCGCCTCCGACTTTGAGCGACGGCGAATCGGGATAGACGCGTCCTGTCGCTTTTTCGAGCGCTATCAACTCATCGTAAAGCGCGTCGTATTCTTTATCGGACACAGTCGGCATATCAAGAACATAATATTCATAAGCGTACTTGTTGAGAACGTCTATCAATTCTCTCATTCTATCGGGATTATCCATTTACTCCTCCACGGTGATGGGCGCATAAGCCACTGCAATATTCATTTTTCCATAGCCGTCGAAATCTATAACGGCGCTGAGCGAAATTCCGCTTCCTTCGAGAGAAACGATCTTTCCCAAACCGAATTTTTTGTGTCTTACTACTTGTCCGACAGCAAATCCCGTCGTATCCGAGTTCCGCTTTACGGCGCGATTGTCTGTCCGAACATATTCCGTTTTGCGCGTCGGGCGCGCGTCAAAGCTCGAATCATCGTTATAAAGCCCGTCGAAATTGCTTTTATACTCGAACTCTCTTTTTACCTTACGTTCCAACCCTACCTCGGACAGAAAAGCGGAGGGAATGCTGTCCTTAACTTTGCCGTACAGGTACCTCGATCGGGTGCGCGTGATATACAACCTCTCCTTGGCGCGAGTTATAGCCACATAAAAAAGCCTTCGTTCCTCCTCGATCTCCGCCTTGGTTTCCGCGCGACTTATGGGAAAGATCCCCTCTTCCATACCGACAATAAAGACGACCTTAAATTCAAGTCCCTTGGCGCTGTGAACGGTAGCGATATTTACGCAATCCGCGGAGGGAGCGTCGTCGAGATCCGTCCAAAGAGTAACGGTTTGCATATAATCTTCGAGCGTTGCGCTCGGATTACTGGAAGTATATTCTTTTATGGAATTCATCAATTCGCCTATATTGGCTTTTCGATTGGCGTTTTCCTCGTTGTCTTCCTTATAGACGGTTTTGAGATCGAGCATGAGGATAAGATAGCGCATCAACTCGCTCAATTCTATCTTGTCCTTTTGCTCGTCCAAGCACTCCAAAACGGTCGCGAAAGGCTCTGTTTTGACCTTTAACGCGTTGGATACGTTTTCGTTCCTTATGTTCAATATAACGTCGTAAAGGGATCTGTTCGTGTCGGAAGCAAGTTTGATCAACGTAGCGACCGAACTTGCGCCAATACCTCGGCGCGGAAAATTTATCACACGGGTAATAGCTTCATTGTCATAATGGTTGGACGCTATCCTGAAATACGCAAGCAGATCCTTTATTTCCTTTCGGTCGTAGAATTTAAAGCCACCGTATATCTTGTGCGCTATCCCGTACTGCATAAACCTTTGCTCGAATGGTCGCGTAAGGGCGTTTATACGCATCAGAACGGCAAAATCGGATAACTTGTATCCTTTGTCAGCCAAAGCATAAATGGTCTGTACAACGAAATCCGCCTCATCTCCGTCGCCGTTAGCCACAAAATATCCGATGTTGATGCCCTCGCCGTTTTGCGTCCAAAGTTTCTTTTCGATACGCGAAGTATTGTTGGAAATAAGAGTGTTTGCAAGTTCGAGGATCTTTTGAGTCGAACGATAATTTTGTTCGAGTTTGTAAACTTTACAATTGAAGTCGTTTATAAAGTTTTTGATATTATCGATATTCGCGCCGCGCCAGCCGTAAATACACTGGTCCTCGTCGCCTACCGCGCAAACGTTGCGATATTTGGCTGCGAGCAATTTTATAAGATCATATTGAATGGTATTTGTATCCTGAAATTCGTCAACATGGATATAATGGAACTTTTCGCGATAATACTCGGCGGCTTCGCTGAAATCGGACAATAATTTTTTTGTATTTATGAGCAGATCGTCAAAATCCATGGCATTGTTTTGTTTAAGGCTTTTGTCATATTCGGCGTAGATCTCGCAAATTTTTTCGATATCGCCAACATATGTAAAATCCCGCAAATATTCGTCGGGATCGAGCCCGAGCGCCTTGGCATTGGAAATATGATAGATCGCCTTTTTCTTCAAATCGTCATCGTCGTTTTCGTTCGCTCTTTCGGCGACGATCGCGGAGATCAACTTGTCCCTTTCGGCTTCGGCATAAATCGAAAACGACTGAGTATATCCCAAAAGTCCTGCGTATCTTCGTAACATTCGGGCGCACATTGAGTGAAACGTAGACACCCAAACGTATTTGCCGTCGGGCGTCATTTCGTACAATCTGTTCGCCATTTCTCCCGCCGCCTTATTTGTAAAGGTAATAGCGAGGATATTGTAGGGAGATACACCCTTTTCCGTTATGAGATAAGCTATCCTGTGCGTGAGTAAGCGCGTTTTGCCGCTGCCCGCACCTGCCGTGACCAAAATAGCGCCCTCGGTGTCCATAACAGGTCCGAGTTGTTCCTTGTTGAGCGTACTGAGATTATAATCCATTGTTTTCTCCGTGTTTTCCCGAAATATTATACTCGAAAAACGCGCAATAGTCAAGAAAAGTGACCGCCATTCAGGAAGACTTGCTGATTTGTTCCCTATAATATCTTTCTTTGAGTTCGCGGAATTTCTTTGAAAGTTCCAGGATATATCGCTGTTTCGCCTCGTTGTCCATATTGTCGTATTCCTCGTTATCAATAAGGCGAGCGATCGGATTGAGCACTATCTCATCCGATTCGAGGATATCGCACACCTTTGAGTAGAGCTTTTCGTCCTGAGCCGTCTTGCTTACGGTAATGTTGAACTCCCTATTGTATTTTTCGCGTTGATAGTCGCTGACGCGCTTTTGAGCCTCGAATGTAGAGCCTACCTCGCCCATCATCTTGTCCCGATCTTTCATCATCTGCTCCCAATAACCCATTTTCATGCGTTGTTTTGCGAGCAAAGCGCGCTTTTTTAATTCGTTCATTGATTTTTTTGTCATAATGCACCTCCATGCTCAGATTATAGCATATATCCAAAACGGTGGCGGCATAGAGGTAAAATTCGATTTTATCAAACAAAAGCAGTTCTTTTTCGACAAAAATAGAATGAATAAAGCGGGTTTATAAAAATAACGAAAAATCGCTCGATAAAACAAAAACAGACCTCAAAAAGAAGCCTGTTTTTTTGTTGATCATTCGGTTAAGAACGATATTTTCTTAGTCTGCGGTCGATTTGTCGGGAGCCTTATCGGGACTCGTCTTGAAATATTCGATATCCGCATTTGTTGCGATCTTATCGAATTCCTCCTTGGCTTTACCCGTCAAAGCATTATATGAAGTATTGAACGTAGATTTTGCGTCGTCATAGCCCTGAGCCATTTCGTTGAGAGCAGCCTGGAATGCCAACTGATTCTGAGCGTCGAATTGAGCCAAAACCTCCGGATCGTACTCATACAACATTCTGTAATCGACATAGCTTTCTACCAATATGATATAATTGCTTATTGCCGAAGTGAACGCTTGTATTTCCGCCTCGGTCGCGCCTGCTACATCTGCAAACTGCGAATTGTAATACAAAAGCATGCTTATCGTGAACAACGGCATTGTCGTTTGTCCTGCTGCGGAATCGATCATGTACATAACGGATTTTTGATCGTATGTGTAACCGCCATTCGAAGGAGCCGCAAGGAATTTCCTGAACGCTTCACCGTCTTTGTCTGTAAACTTTATATCCCAATTATCATCATAAAGCAAGTTCTGCGCTTGAACGATGATGTCGGCAACTTCCGCAAACATAGCTCTTACGCCCGGGTTGATATCGTCATCCAAAAGCGCGCGAACGGATACGTTGGTACCGCTGAAATCGAATTGAGTATTCAACTCATAGAAGCAATAATCGTTCCAAGTCGTCTTGAATATGGTTTCGACATTGTTTTTAGCTTCTTCTACGCCGCCTGTACCATCTCCCTTGGGAACGGAAAGAACAACGTATTCGCCGTAGTTATAGCAATTAAGTATACGAGCTTTGAGCTCAGCGTCCTGAACCTTATTCAATTCTTCGACAAATTCATCGTATACCTTCTTAGCGTTGATAAACGAGCAGATCAAAGGCATTTGAATAAGGGTATTGGTTCCGCTGTAATTAAGGAATGCAAAATAGAAATTATCTACCGCTTTGGCAAGGTTTGCCATTCTCTCTTCCCATTCATCATCACCTATCGTCGATAAGGGGATCTCTTTGACTTCTTCGTTATCGTCATACAAATCATATACTTTGGTCAAAGCGTCATAAACGACTTTTATCTTATTCTGCTCATCGCTTTCGAGCGCCTCATACTCATCTTGACCCAAGTAATAATATGTGAAGAAATTATTCTTAGCTTCGCCATCATCGTTCCTGTGGAGATAATACTCGTAAGCGAAGAACAGATCGTCGCATGCCTGCAAAGCGTCTTCACCGAGGATATTGTTATAGTAAGAAGCAATAAATCCCGTGAAAGAGGTTATCGCGCCGTCTGCGCTGGAATACGATTTAAGATCGAAGAATCTTACGCCCTGACCGTAAAGGTAGGAAACGGCATTCATGAAAATGGTCTGATCTGCCGGCGACAACTTGAAGTAGTCACCGATAAGTTTATCCATATCCTTTGTGAAATTCTCGGTAAATTCTATCTTGTCGGTTTCCTCATTGTACTTCTCATAATAGCCGTTTTCCATCGAATGAGCATACATATCTACATAGAAGTTGATATATTCTTGTACTTCGGGGATCTCTTTGGAAGCGCCGCGATATTGGATAAGATATGTTTCGATCTGATCCAAAGCAAGATCGATAGGAACAAGTCCGAATGAGTCGTATATGATCGGGAAGTTATAACCTATCTCTTCATAAAGATTTTTGTATAATCCCTCGGGAAGATCTTCGAGCTTGCCATAATAATCCATCATCAAATTGTAATAGTAATATATGGGAGTAGCGTCGTAAAGATCCGTTTGCATGTATTGGAGCAAGGTAACTGCGGTGCTGTAAAAGTTTTCGAGGTCATCCGACGGCAAGATCGAATAAGCCGCAAGATATACGAGCGCGGTCCAGGCGTCGGTAGAAGCCTGTGTTCCGTCAAGATTATGATCGCGAGTGATGTTCCAATAATATTGATACATGATATCGAAGAAGTCTTCATTCCAAAGTTTGATCAAAGCATAGTGATTTCTGTTGGAGAAGAACGGACTCGTCGTATCGATTATCTCTGCATATGCTGCCTTGATCTTGTCCTTTGTTTCTTGGGGAACATTGGGGTTGCCCGGCACTTCGGAAATCTCGTCCAAAGTTACGCCATCGAGGATATCGTAAAGTTTTATCGCTTTGTCAAGCTGGGTAATAAGCAAATCGACATCCGATTGAGGAATAGCAAGGAAGAGGAAGCTCGACAATGTTTCGACGTCAAGCTCACCGTCGCCGTCCCTATCTACATCGTATTGGTATACAACGAGATTGCTGAGTTCGTCGTTGCCGAGAACTTGCCACAATGCGTTGTTGACAGCGTTGAGGTCTTTAAGCGTATCTTCTTCTCTAAGGTATGCAAGCGTTTCCACAGCCAAATCATATGACGAGCCCGCGTTCAAAGTAAGGTATGCGTCATACGAATACGGATCGTAAGTCAGGTTGAACGTTTCGCCGAGCTTACCCGTGGTAACGATCTCGACCCATCTATGATACCAATGATATGCGGCAAGTTTAACGAGGTCATCTCTCTTTGCTTCCTCCACTCCCGCCTTTTGATCATCGGAAAGATCGAAATACATCTGAGCTACGGAAGTAACTTTATCGTAATTATTTTGGTCTTCCGTCAACTTGATGACCTGCTCCATTTCGCCGTCCTCGTTCTCTTCCTCTACGCCTCTGTAATCAATACCTGCGTATTTGTCGGCAAAGTACATTATGTAAGATTGACGGCTCAAATATACGGAAATATCGAAATGAAGATCTTTACCTGCATATTTGTAGTTTATAGTTCTGGTAGTGAACTCTTCGGACAAATCATTTCCCTGTAAATCCTTGGAAACGATCCTCTGTAAAAGTTCCTCGCGAGCCTCGTCGAATATTTGCACGTCGTTTACGCCGCTATCACTAAGGATCTCTTCGGTGAGCGGAACGTCTTTCTTTATGTTTCCGTCCGCGGTAGCGACATGAAGGACAGCCTGGCTCAAATTGAGTTGGTGCTCATGCGAATCATAACGGGTGTTTCCGTACGTTGCAGTGACGGTCCCCGCCTGATAAACATTGACTACCAATGTATCCGAATAGCTTTCGTAAGATATCTTTATCTCTTTTCTGCCTTCGGTAGCGCTGAAATCTTCGATGCCCGATACATTGACGCCGGGATCCTCAAAGGAGATCGTCTGAGTGGACAGATCATCTCTTGTAAGGACCAACGAGCCTGATCTATCGAACTTTTCGCCAATGAAGTAATTTGTAACAACTCCGCTGCTTGCCGCGATTCTCTGAACCATTCTTACGGGAAATTCGCAGGTCTTGCCGTTGAAAGTAACGGTAATTGTCTGATTACCTATTTTCTCGGGATCGAAGCCGCTGCAAGTTACTCTGCTGTCTTCGAGCGAAACGGATTCCGTATCGCCATTGGTATAATGAACAGTCAAACTACCGCCGAAAGGTTGAAATTCCGTATCTACGCCGTAAATATATACGGTTTTTATAGGCAGATCCGCATTTTCAACGTTGATCGAATCGATACTTCTATTGTTACAAGCTATCGCGGTAAATGCAGCCGCCATAAGCATAACCAATATCAGCAGGATTTTCGAAATTTTTTTCATAAAATGCCTTCCTTTTTTTAGATTTTTGCTTTTATATATGTTAAATTCCTAAGAATTGTAACCAAAAACTATTAGCTCCAAATAGCCGTAAGCGTAGTATTGTCAGGAGCGTTCATAAGTTCTTCGGCAGTGTAGATCTCACCGTCCGAGCCTTGCCAACCCTCGAAGTAATATCCGTCCCTTATAGGCTCGCTGAACTCACTGTAACTTGCGAAGTAATTGCCGACGGTGCTTTCGTTCTTCGTAAACGAGGAAACGTATCCGTCTTCGATTTCACAGCCGTACAAAATGGGTCTGTAACTCGAATTCCACTTTGCGTTCCAATCCTCGGGCGTTTCGGTCATGTCGGTATAGATAACAAGAGCGTCGCACTTGTTGAATACATGCATACCCATGGACGTTATGGAATCGCCCAATACCACCGAGGTAAGGCTTATGCAATTGCGGAACGCATAGTCGCCTATCGTCGTTACGCTTTGGGGGATCTCGACGCTATCGACAAGTCCCAAAAGCTCGCAACCGTAAAACGCATATTGACCGATGACTTGCAAGCCGTCCTCTATCTTCAACGAACCCATGGAGTCGCATTTACGGAATGCGCTGTCGCCCAAAGTCTTTACATTGGAGGGTATGAGCAAGTTCTCGATACCGCAACCGCGGAATGCGAAGTCGCCTATCGTTTCCACTCCGCTTCCCAAAATCACGTCGACAAGTTGAGCGCAGTTACTGAACGTATAGTTGTTTATTACCGTAAGAGAATCGGGGATAGTAATGCTTTCGAGCCCGGACAGGCAGAACGCCTCTCCGCCGAGTTCGGTAAGATTATCGCCGAGGTCTATCTCTTTGAGATGAGTGCAACCATAGAATACAAATCTGCCTATGGTTTCTACGTTATCCAAACCCGTCACCTTAAATTCCGCTTCGGCGGGGATATCATCATCGACGCCGCACTCGTAAAAGGCAAGTTCCTTTATCTCTCTGAGCGACTGAGGAAGATTTACTTCGAGCAATGCGCTGCAACCGTAAAAGGTAGACTCGTTGATAGTGGTCACGCCATCGGGAATGGTCACCGAAGTAACGGCAGTACACTTACTGAATGCGCCTATACCTATCCTCTTTACGGAATTGGCTATGGATATCTCGGTGGGAGAAGCTATCTCGGTAAAGGCGTAATCCGCTATACCGATGATAGGTCTATCCGACGGATAACCGCTCGGATGTTCTTCGATATTTATCGCGCCGAGCCCTGCTTCGCTACTCGCATTGGTTCCGACAGCCCAGCCTCCGACATAAACTATGGTACTGTAATATTCGGTGTAATAAGTATTATAGAATGCAAACGAGCCTATGGATTCAAGACCTTCGGGCAAGTTCATATCATCAATGCCTTCACCGCCAAGGGGCTGTCCAAGACGAGAGTGGCGACCATTCAATTGTTCGCCAAGTGGTCCGCCTATCGATCGCGGAGCGCACGAAAACGCATAAGGTCCGATCGTTTTGAGGTGGCTGCCATCGGGTATATCGACCGTCCTGAGTCCATAGCACATTTCAAATGCAGCCGCGCCTATCGACTCTACTCCTATGCCCAACTTAACTTGCGACAATTCGGTGCAAAGTCTGAATGCGCCGTCATTGATGTATTTTACGGAATCGGGGATCTCTACGGAGTCCAATTGACTGAAAACATAGTCGTCCTGTTCGGACTGATCATTATATTTCGTTCTCAAATAATAAAACGCCATAGACGCAATACCCACCGTACCCTCTTCCAATGTTGCCGTGTAGTTAGGCGTGGTATGAACTCTATTTACACTTTCGCCACTTTCATCGGTCGTTTCCCTTGTGCCGACAGCCCATCTTACGCCGTTGCCTTCGGGCGCCTTTTTGCCGACGTAAATTATGTCGTCGGTAGAATTCGAATAAAAAAATGTTTCCGCAAATGCGTCATCGCCTATCGCCATAACGCCTGTGCCTATCGAAATATCATTGAGCGAACCGCAATAAGCAAATGCGGAAGATCCGATAGAAATTACGCTATCCGGAATATCTATCGCAGCCAAGTCGCCGCACCTTGCGAACGCCGAATCCTCGATCGCCAAGAGGTTATCGTTGAAATTAACCTCACTCAACATCGAATCGTTGCCGAATGCGGCAGAGCCGATCACTTGAAGATTCTCGCCGCAAGTGAACGTTTCGAGGTTCTGACAGTTCGAGAAAGCGCCGAGCCCTATGCTCTCTACGGAATCGGGCAAAGTAACGTTGATCAAGCCATGATAAATGGTATCGAACTTGTCACTGTCTTCTCCGTCGGTCGTTCCCGCGTTTTCGTAGGTACGGGTCCAACAGTTCTGGAAAGCATAGTCGGCAATCGTCTTGACTCCCGTACCGAAATCGATATTTTCGAGATTGATACAATTGCCGAAGCAGTTTACGGGGATCGTTTCCAAAGAGTCGGAAAGTTTGACATCGGTAAGTTTGGAGCAACCGAAGAACGTATACGAATCCATGGAAGTAACCGAATCGGGGATCTCTATACTTTCAAGTTGTTTACATTCACGAAAGGCTTCCTTGCCTATCGTCTTTACGGTATTGGGAATGATGATGGACGTAATAGCCGTCTGTCTGAAAAACGCACGATTGCCTATCTCGGTCACGGTCCTTCCTCTGAATGTCGAGGGTATTTCGACAACGCCGTTATCGGGGATCGCCGTACCCAAGGAAGTAAGACGCGCCTCGGTACCGCCACCTATATACTCGAACGACAAACCGTTTTCGTAAGGCTTAAAACATTCGAGTTCTTCGCTCCAACCCGAGCTTGAATACATTCTGCCGTCCGAAACCGCCTTTACCCTGAATCTGTAATTGTAATTTGTGGGAAGTTCGGCTATTCTGAGGCTGTTTGTATCGCTGGTCGACTCCCTGTAAAAACTCCATTTTCCGTCCGAAAATTGAGATACTTCTATCGTATAGCTGACAGCTTCCGCGTCACCCTGCCAGGACAATCTCGTCACCGCATCATCTACATATAATCCCACCGGGGCGCTCAACGAAGGTCTGTTACATGCCGCCACCGATAAGATAATGCATGCCATAATACTTAATAATATAAGTAAACGAGCTTTTTTCATTTTAATCTCCTTGTTATATTTAAGCATACAAAACTTTAAGCCGCAATTCGGGAGGTCATCCCGAATCGCATAGCCTTTAAGTTTTATTTGCCCATGAGCTTTTGACGCTCTTTGCGGTCGCGTATGATCTCGTGGATCCACTTGAACTTGAACTTGCGAACCGCTACGTCAAGCAAGAACAATATTATCGAAATGATGATAAACAGGAAACGAGGATCGTAATTTTTATGAATAATATTATCTATGTTGTCATAGATCATATCCATATTTGCCGACGAAACAACGTTGCCCTTGCCTGCGGTCGCAATATTGGACAAGTATTCGTCCACGAGAGAAAGATCGACGAACGAATCATACTCTTCCGAATAAGAGAAACTCTTGTAAAGTGTGACAGAGTCTATGACTTCGCCATCTCTATTATTTTCGTAACTCAACTTTTCGACGACCAGAGTATGAACGCCAGGTTGTCGTATCTCCACGGTCGCACGCGACGAGGAATCCATGAATACGACCTGCGGTTCGCTTTGGATATCGTCTACATCCTGAGTGGGATCGTAAACTTTTACGCGTATCCTCTGACCCTCTTCCAAGCTCGAATAAATACTCAATGTCGATCTGTAATTGTCGTCACTGAACAAAACGTCGATATTCTTGGGTCTTATATCGTAAGTGGGCATAAGCGAACTTACCATATTGCGCAATATTCTTTCGCCGTTACTACCGTTTTTGAGGAAGTCGCCCGTAAAGTTGAATCCGCCCGTGGTCTGTCCGTCGAGAGCCGACATGAACGTGCCAACTCTGCCCTCGCCGAATCTCCACTGAACATAAAGAGGTACCATGGGACCCGTAAGATACACGTCGGTATTGTTCTTCTCGCGCGAAGCAAAGAATCCGCCGAGCTGAGGTATAGCCTCATAGTTGTTATTGCTGGGAATATCTTTCAGAATATCGCTTCCGCGATAAGCTGTCGGAACTTCGGGTCTGAAAGAAGAGAAGCTGTAAGCCGTGATGCTCTTGCTTTTGAGCTCGTTGCTCATCACTTGACCTATCTGGTTCGCCTCACCCGAAGTTACGTTATGATACGAACCGTTCTTTGTATACTGTTGACTTATGCCAACAAGATTTTCCATATTCTCACGGTTATCGTTGCCGAATTGTATCATGGAGAACGAAACGGGCTTAATGGGATCCTGTGCGGCCTTTAAGACCACATCGTAATAACCCGTACCGTCTGCATTCTGATAATCATCCTTTGCGTCGCCATCGCTTATAAGGATAATGTGACGCCTGGACACCTGGTCATTATCGAGAGATTGAAGTTTTGTAACAGCCGCAGATAAGGACGGAGCATATTTCGTACCGTTACCCGCCGTCAAACGGTCTATCGCCGCTCTTATGGCAGGCGTATTCGTTCGCACGGAAGTCATATCCATAATGTCGGCTGTAACATCGGTAAGCTGTATTACGCACACATAGTCGCGGTGTGTCAAACCGTCATCGAGAATGGCTTTTGCACCCTGCTGCGTATAGTACAATATACTTCTTCCTTCACCTGTGGAAGTTCCCATAGATCCTGATGTATCTATTACCAATGCGAGCGCAACGGGGGGCTTGAAGTCCTCTACTACTACGGGAAGCATATCCGAATACGCTTCGTCGGCATTTTTCATGTCCTCGAAAGCAAGTCCGTGCGGCTTCGGTCTTGTACCGCCGTCGCCGTCATCTACCGTTTCGGTAGGATCGTTACCGCCTACTACGAGGACGCCGCCACCGTACTGTTTTGCAAATTTATTGAGTTCTTTGGGGAAGTTTTCCGGCATACCGTCGCGGGCGTCTTCCGCCGTTTCTATATTGGTAAGGTCGCTGTTGGCAACGTTGACCAATATTATCTGATCGTAACTTTCGCACATTTCGAGCGCAGTGCGGGGAATATTTTCGAAATCGCCATCTTCGGGATTGATATTTATTCTCGTTACATTGTTCGCTTCACCGATATTGTTGACTTCGAGTGAGTCTGCTACGAGCTTACCGTAATCCTTATATCCTTCGAGAATAAGGATGCGGTTAAAACTTATAAGATCGTAATAAGTATAATAAACGTTATTTTGCTCATACGGATCGTTCCTCTGATTGGCATCGTATGGATCCGCCTGTACATTCGCCGTTATTTGCAACTTATGAACGCCTGTGGAATCGAATTTGTACACAAACGAATGTTCGCTTACGCCCGGCTCTATAACGAAAGTACGATTGGGATCGACTTCACTGTCACCGCCGTCCTCCTCTTCGTCATTATCCGCCAAGGAATCCGTGATATCCAGGGAAACGGTCGTTGTGATCGAGCTTTGCAAAGTGACATTTATTTCGAAATCGGTAGCCACCTTTATATCTTCCGAAAGCTGTACGTCCACTATCTGCACGTCGTCGAGCGTAGAGCTGTAAGTGCTCGGCAGCTTAACGGCGTCAACCTTGATGCCTTGCGCCACTAACGTGTTGATTATGTTGGCGGCTTTTCCGTCTGTTTCCACACCGTCGGTAACAAGGACTATCTTTGCGCCTTGCTTGTTCTTTATCATATCGGCGGCATAGAGGATCGCGGAAGAAACGTCGGTAGCCGTATCGTCGATATTAGTGCTCGTATCGCTATCCAAAAATCTGAGATACGCTTCACGAACATGAGCCGTATCGGAAGAAGGCTCTACGATCGTGTGTTGATTGTAACCGTAAGCAACTACTCCCACTCTGAAATTTCCGCGACTGCGATCTATTGCATTAAGCACGAATTGGCTCTTTTCGCTATTTATCTGTTGCGAATCTGAACTGTAAGAATAGTCCACAACATATACCACTTCGGCATTTCTGTTTACTTTGTCGTAAGAAAAAGTCATGCCCGAAAGTACCGAAATACACAATACCATTATGATCATGTGAAGAACAATGGACGTTATGCGATTTCGAGTGCGTCGATATCTCTTTGCCGAACGGAAATACGGCAAAAGTGTAAGGAATACCGCCGGTATCAACAACAAAAGGAGCCATGGAATTGTAAAGTTAATTTGAAAATTTGACATAATTCATCTCCCTCAGAAGTTATCGCGTGACTGCAACCACCACTCGGCAAACAACAATGCCACAAGCGCAGCCGCGAACCATATAAGCAGATCCTCATACGGAATTTCTTCCACCTTGGACACATGAGGTCCTTCGATCGTGTTGCCGGCAACATTCTTTATGTCGCTTTCCGACGAAGGTATCTTTGCATATAATTGTGTCTTGACCTGAACGGAAGATTTGAGCTGCTGCGTCAAAGTATAAGTACCCCATTCGTTAAGTTTTAACGAAGCGGGGAAAGTTTCAAACGGCTGTGCGTCTTCATCGCCGCGCATACTGTCCTTCGTTCTCGAAGCCCAATCCACTTTCTTGGCGAACGCGTTGAACGAAACGGTATCGCCTACGGTGTAACTGTACCGGGACAAAGTTTGCGGGAAGAAATGATCGAACAGATCGATCATAAATTCCGGGAACGCGGGTTTCATCGCGAAGTTCGTCGCGTGAATATCGAAAGTCATAACGAATATGCCGTCCTCGTCGTTTATCATAAGCGCCGGATCATTGTTACCGTCATAATGTATGGAAGCAAGGACCTGGAACTTTTCGAAATTATCATCGAATGCACCCAACCTTGTATATTTCGTCGTCTTCACCTCTTGAACGGTGCTGTCGAAAATACCTGCTATATGGGAGTTCAACGGATGCTTCACTTCGGTCATTTCGATAGGTATAGCGCTATCCCATGCAATGTGATCTCCGTTTTCGTCATCGGCATTACCTACCTGACCGAGATATTGCAGACCGTATTTTTCGTATCTCGTAGTCGAAGAACTGGTACTTACATCAATTTCGGGATCGAACAAGAATACTATACCGTCTTCGGGGACCTCGGGAGGCACTGCATGTTCGAAAATATACAGATCCGCTAAATATGCCTCGGGAGTAGCTTTATATGTATCGTAAGTCATTTCGGTAACATTGATATTCCAAACATTTGCATTGAGCGAACGCCATATACTGTCGATCGCTTTCATGAAAGGATTGGGCAATGTCGAAACATACAATATATCGAGGTTGGGAACTTCTCCGCCGTAAAAACGGAATTCGTCGTCAAACGTCAATGCGTCATAGAATTGAAATTCCGTCACGCCTTCGAGTTTGACTATCGCCGTTACCGACTTAAAGGAATATGTGACCCTGGGGTCGGCGGGTACGATATCCTCGGGATTATCTTTGTATCTTTCGCGCTCTTCATCGGTGATAAGATCTTCCCAGGTGTCGAACGTGATCCTCGTCGTTTCGCCCGCTTTGAGGTCTACCTCTATCGGCTCGGGGCAATACATATTGTCGGACGAAGTGATATCGGTGCCGAGATAATCTTTGCCGTTAAGATTGTCCTCGTCCTTGGGATTGGCATTGACGCCCTCTGCGGTAAAGTAAACCGTGGCGCGAGCGTCCGCTCCGTAAATGGCAAGGTCTACGGTAAAGACGTATGTGCCGTTGACATTGAGCGTTGCGGAACCGTCCAAAATGGCAACGTTCCTCTCCGTATCGGTGCCGACGTCGACGACGGTAAGATTATCGATGGCGCCCTTGTATTCTTTACCTGTAAAGTAGAACACTTCGGCGTCCGGATTCAATCTCAAAACGTCATCGGCAAGTTCCATTGCGCCCTCTACATCGGCAGAGCCGTATGTGCAATATTTGGAAAGATTATTGTCATCTCTCGAAAGCGGCTTTATGGCAACGTCTTGTATGATATTATCCAATGCAATGTTCAATGCACTAAGGTACGCTCCGTCGTCGCTTTCCATGTCCTTGGTCACTCTGTTCACTTGCATGGAGCCCGAACCGCCTACATTGAACGTAAGGAATTTCGCTTCGTCGCCCGCAAGTATGATAGATATCTTGCCGTTTTCGTCTGTTTCAAAGACCTCATTTACACGTTCCTTGATCTGTTGGATCGATCTTTCGAATCGAGATGTAACGGGCCTTTCGGTGTTTTCGGGATTTCTGCTGAGCGCCATGCTGCTGACGGACGCGTCGACTATATAAATGTTTTCTATATAATCAAGCGTCGGATCGGTCGCCCTTACGGGTTGCGCCAATATCAACGAACATGAAGTAAGTATCAAAAGTTGACAAATTATCAAAAGCAGATTTCTGAGCTTGCTGATGGGAATACGTCTTTTTTTGTACTTTAAACTCAGTCGCCAGATAAACGTACTGGAAACGAATTTTTGTTGGAAATTGGGCTTGATTATATATATGATAATAAGCCCGATTATCGACAACAATCCAAGTAGACCTAAAATATTCGCTAATGTCATTCCATTATACCTACCTTAAATAACTCACCGAACAGGACTTTTTCGATAGGCTGATCACTGCTTACCGATATGAAATCAGCACCGCGTGAAACACAGAATTGCTTTATATCGGCGATATAATCTTTTAACGCCTCTTGATATGCCTCCTGCATACTCGGAGTGATCCTTATTCTCATATTCCTCGAATCGGCTATATCGCCCGATTCGGCGTCGATCATATGCACTCTTCCGCTATATGACGGGTCTACCTCATCCAACGAAAGCACTTGCACCAATAATACCTGACGACGCTTGTATGTAAGAAAGTCTATCGCTTTCTTCCAATCGTTTTCGGAAAAGAAATCGGAAATTATTACAGTCAAACCGTCGTTTGTTCCGGTGTTCTGACTGCTTGTTATAGCCGCTGCCAGATCCGCCTCGTCGGCGAATTCGATATTTTCGAGATCCGAGATAGCCTTGAAGAACGTCGTCTTGCCGACGATCATTCCGTTATTGTTCTCGGCTTTATCTTTCTTTATAAGGTTGAACGAAACCTTGTCCATGTTGTGTACAGCCAAAAATCCCAATGCCGCAGCCACGCCTATCGCATATGCGGCTTTTTGAGGGCTTTCCTTCTGCATGGACGCAGAGCAATCCAAGAATATCTGGACGTGCATCTGCCTCTCATCCGTAAACAATTTAAGAAAGTACTTCTCGAAACGGCTGTATAGATTCCAGTCGATACGCCTGATATCATCTCCGAGCATGTACTCGCGGTAATCTGCAAATTCGACCGTTTGTCCGTAAGTCTTTACAAGATGTTTACCGCCGAAATATCCCGCGAGATTTGCTCGCAAATTCAATGCCAACGTCTCTAACCGACTGAAAAACTCATCGTTTAAGTAAGAGACTTTCATTTAATTATTTTCTCCCCAAACCGCGTTTTTTCTTATCGTCCTCCGTTGCGGGAGCTTCGGACTTTGCGGCAGGCTTTTCGCCTTTGCCCAATTCGTCGATTATCATGCCTATTACGGCGTCCGCACTTACTCTCTCCGCAACAGCCTCGAAGTTCATCTTCATACGATGTCTGAGTACGGGATAAGCAAGCGCATTAAGATCGGAGTACGCTACGTTGTATCTGCCTTGCATCAATGCTCTTACCTTTGCCGCCGATATGAGCGCCTGTCCCGCACGCGGGCTGGCTCCGAGACGAACATACTTCTTAGCGGCTTCCGACGCTTCCGTGCTGTCAGGATGCGTTGCGGATACGAGCGTCATTGCATATCTCATTACTTCTTCCGCTACGGGGATCCCGTTTGCCGTTTGGCGCATTTCCAAAAGCTCTTCGCCCGTACAAGCCGAATCCGCAACTTCCGCCATGGTCTTTTGCGTCATATTTACTATGTCCATAAGCTCGTCCATGCTCGGCATAGGTACTATCAACTTGAACATGAAACGGTCCATTTGCGCTTCGGGAAGCGGATACGTTCCGTCTTGCTCTATCGGGTTCTGCGTTGCAAGTACAAAGAAAGGTTCGTTCAACTTACGGGACTCGCCCATTACGGTTACGCTATGCTCCTGCATCGCTTCCAAAAGCGCCGACTGCGTCTTGGGGGTCGCACGGTTGATTTCGTCCGCAAGTATTATGTTGCTGAAAATGGGTCCTTTCTGGAATTGGAACTTGCTGTTGCCCGATTCGTCCTTTACTATAATGTTGGTACCTGTAACGTCCGCGGGCATGAGGTCGGGCGTGAACTGTATTCTCGCGAAGGGAAGATTGAATACTCTTCCGAGCGATCTTACAAGTCTTGTCTTTCCTACGCCGGGCACACCTTCGAGCAATACGTTGCCGCCTGCGATCATCGCAATGATGGTTCCCTCTACTACTTCATTTTGACCGACTACGTCGCGTCTGAGCTGTGTGAATATGTTTTTGCATTTCTCACTGAACTTCTGAATGTTTTGTTCTGTTATTTCCATTTTTTTGCCTCTCTTTGATTTTTAATTTTATTTTATTTTTTTATTTTTTGTTTAAAAGTTTAATTAACCGTTTTATGCCCGTCCCTCATCGACAAATCGACAAAAAACAGGCATAATTATTTACGTCTACTGTCCGACATCGAGGTCGGAATCGCTTTTTTCCGGGGGATCGAGCATTTCATAATAAGATCCCACGCCTTCTTTATGTTTACCGCTGAGATTGGAATCGTTTTCTATTTCTTCCATAGCGTCATTTTTTTCGAGATCATATTCGGGATAATATGAAGAATTGTTATCTTTTATCTGATTGTTTTCTTCCCATTTCAAATTGCCGTCCTCGGGCGGAGCATTCGGATCCGGCTTAGGCTCGGGATCGTCGCCCGGGTCGGTGGGTCTCGGGTAAGCGTACGGGTCGTAAGGTTGAGTGGGATCGTTGGAGTCCAGGATCATCAAAGGACCGAATGCGGCATAGATGACCATGTCCTTGTTCACTTCTATCTCCTGCCTTTCGGGCCATTCGCTCAACACGTTGCCCATTTCGTCCAACCAATACAAAAACTCGAATCCGTCGTCGGCGACCGCAAATACGGGATTGGTGGTACTCTCACCTTTCTCTATACTATAAATAAGACCGTTCTCTCCGCTTTCGATCCTGCCGCCGTTATCATTGAGAACTCTGTATTCAACGGTAACATAAACCGTTTCATACTGATCAAAGGGATTATCCATAACATTGAATGTCGCCAGAACATTGAACGTAGTCGAAAGCACTCCGACCGCGCAAACGACAGCGACCGCTATTATCAAAGGTTTCGCTATCGAAAAATGCATGGACTTGCTGTTGGCTTCCTTGATCTTGGCTTTGGCGTCATCTCGTTGGCGCATTGCAATGTACGATTCGTCCTGTTCGAGTTCGAGCATCGTGATCGCGCGCTCTTCGAGGCCGAGTTTGTCGACTCTCCTTGCGATCTTCTTTGTGTCCGGTCTGAACACGGTAAAATAAAGAACGATCGCCACTATCAAGCCGATAACGAGCCCCACTCCGAGAGCAACCAAAAACCACCATTTGAAAATCTCCGTAAAATACCGCACCGAAGTCACCAACGCGAATACGGCGTCTATGGCAAAAGCTACTATCAATCCGCAAAGAAAAGATTTCAGAATTCCTTCGCAAACCAAGCGCGCGCGATATTTTTCGAACAGCTTCTTGGTATCCATCTCTACTCCTTTCGCCGTTAAAATCACAGCGTAATATATTTACTTTATTATATGCAGACAAACATTTTTGTAAATCAACATATCACGGCATTCATTATTGTATAAATTTACCAATAAAAAACCATAATAATAAAGTTAAATATATTCTACATTATTTCGCGGTTTTTGTCAAGTTATTTACAGGTGTGAATTTATTGAAAATAATTTTTATAGTGATTTCGCGGTTTTCGGCGGATTAAACGGCATTTATTCAGATTTTTGCACAAAACATTTATAATTGTACATATAGTATGCACGTCCGCGCGGTCATACAATCTATATTGGGCATTATAACATAATTTTCACAATGCAAAAGTTTGCCAACGGTTTTGAAAAATGTAAAAAGACGGCTTTGGTGTTGAGATTGTGTTTGCAATACGACCGATTATGCGGAATTTTTATATCGAATATAAAAGCATGCCGAGCCCCGCCGACACAATTATCATTATTATGGGCGAAAGATCCTTTTTGCGGATCCGTTTGAACGCTATGGCTGCCGCCCCTATCAATATCATTATTATGAGCGCGCGATAGTCGAATCCCGCCTTGAACATATTGTTATACGCAAGAACTATTCCCGTCGCGAATATGAGTCCCAACACGACGGGTTTTATTCCGCTCAATACGGAGAAAACGACTCTGTTTTCCATAAAGTGCTTGAACAGCATCGCTATAAGCAGGATTATGATAAACGACGGCAATACGACGCCCAAAGTCGCCATGAGCGCTCCCAAAAAAGCGCTGCCCGCCTCTCCGCCTACCGAGCTGCCCACAAAAGTCGCCATATTTATGGCTATCGGCCCCGGAGTGGTTTCGCTTATACCTATAAAGTTGGCAAGCATTTCGTCGCCTACCCAGCCGTTTTTCGCCATTTCCTGCTGAATTATGGCGATCATGCCGTATCCGCCGCCGAACGTGAAAAGTCCTATCTTGAAAAAGGTCAGAAAGAGTTGCAGATATATCATTTTTCCTCCTCGTTTTGCGAGGTAGCGACCTCTTCCTCTTTTCCGTTTTCTTCGGTCATGGCGTTATTTGCCTCGGGCAAAGGCTCCTTTTTCTTGTTTATAAGTCCGTAATAGATAAAGCCGACAAAGCCGCCCGCTATTATGAGATAGATGCTCGACAGATCGAAAGACACGAAATCGAGTATGATCGTGACAGCCGCCGCCAAGCCGAGGATAACGAATGAAACGACGTCTTTTTTTATGCTCTTCGCCATTTTGAACGCCGCTCTTATGATAAGGACGGCTACGCACGCCTGAACACCCCTGAACGCCTTATTGATGAGTTCGATTTTCAGGAAATCCTCTATAAAAAAGGATATTGCGAATATGATGAGAAAGGACGGGAGCACGACTCCCAATGTGGCAAAAACTGCGCCGAAAAATCCCGCGCGCTTTTGCCCTATATAAGTGGCGCAATTTATCGAAATGGGACCCGGCGTGGACTCGGAGATCGCTATGATATTGAGCAATTCCTCTCCGCTTAACCACTGTTTTTTCGTTACCGTTTCCGACTGGATAAGCGATAGCATCGCATAGCCACCGCCGAAAGTAAACAGCCCGATCTTGAAAAACGTTATGAATAAATTTAAAAGTTTTTTCATCGCCACCTCTCGGATATTCTATCACATTGGCAAGAATAAGTCCAGCTTTTGCATACTAAAAGGTGATTTTCGTTGCATTTTTTATTTTGTTGAGCAAAAAATAAGCCGTTGCTATTTGCAACAGCCTATTTATGTCACGCATAATACGCGAAATTATATATGTGAGATTACTTTCTGATGATATCTACCCAGCCGAACTTGTCGGGATATTTACCGTTCTGAATGCCCGTAAGTTCGTCATAGAGCATCTTGCTTATCTCGCCCATCTGACCCTTATTTACCTCATAATCCTTACCGTGATAACCGAACCAGCCTACGGGAGAAATGACAGCTGCGGTGCCCGTTCCGAAGATCTCGTTAAGTTTGCCGTTTTCGGCAGCCTCCGCTACCTTGCGGATATCGACGTTCATCTCGCGAACTTTGATATTGTGCGATTTTAAAAGAGCAATTACGCTTCTGCGCGTGATGCCCGGCAAAATGCTGCCGCGAAGTGCAGGCGTATAAGCAACGTTGTCTATCACGAAGAAGATATTCATCGCGCCTACTTCTTCGACATAGCGATGATGTTTTGCGTCAAGCCACATAGCCTGATCGTATCCTTTCGCCTGAGCGTTCTCGCCCGCTTTCATGCTCGCCGCATAGTTGCCTATTACCTTGTGTCCGCCCGTGCCGCCCTTTGCCGCACGAACATAGTTCTCTTCTACCAAGAGTTTTACGGGAGCAAGTCCGTTTGCGTAATATGCTCCGACGGGGCTTACGATAACGTACATATAGTAAGTTTTGGAAGCGTGAACACCAAGCGCAGGTTCGGTAGCTATCATGGTGGGTCTTATGTAAAGAGCCGTTCCCTCATCGGTAGGTATCCAATCTTCGTCGATGAAAATGAGTTGCTTGATAGCGTCATATACGAACTTTTTATCGAAGGTCGGCATGCAAAGTCGCTCGGCGGAATCGCACATTCTGTCAAGATTATCATTAAGACGGAAAAGACGAATTTCCCCTTTGCTGTTCTTATAGGCTTTTGCGCCTTCGAATACGCCCTGAGCATAGTGAAGCACAGACGCAGAGGGTGCCAAATGCAGATCCTGATACGGTTGTATACGGGCATTCTTCCATTCTCCGCCCTCATATTCCATGATGAACATATGATCAGTGAAATATTTACCGAATCCGAGTTTGCCTGTCGGCTTAGCCTTTTTGTTTTCCGTCTTGATAATTTTAAGTTCCATAATTTTTATTTCTCCTTTACGCTTTCGCGTTAGTTTTTGACAATTTTATAATCTTGTTTGAATAAAGAATAATTTATCTTACCGTTGACCTTGTCGATAAGCGGCGCAATGCTCTCGTTTGTCGGACAAGAATAAGTAAACGATACGTCATTAGAATAACTTACGTCGTCTATCCCGACCACATTACTTATCTTTTTGAATGTCGAAAAGTCCGTATTGCACCTGTATATGTCTGACATAACATAGGTAACAAGCCTCGCATTTGCTATGCAATCGGCTGCTACCGAGGCATATGCCTTGGTAAGACCGCCCGTGCCCAACTTTGTCCCGCCGAAATATCGCACCACAGCGACCAAGCATTTTTTGAGATCCGCGCTCTTTATCGCGCCCATTATTTGCGCGCCCGCAGTACCGCTCGGCTCTCCGTCGTCGGAGAAACGGGACAACGTCCCCTTCTCGTCCCAGATAGCCGCATAGCAAACATGAGTCGCATCGTGATACAGCTTTCTGAGTTCTTTCAATCTTTCAAGCACATCCGTTTCATCGTTTACGCCATATGCAAAACCCAAAAAGCGAGATCTGAGAATGACCGATTCGGATCGTCCCTCTGTCAGCGTGACATATTTCATTCGACTAAGATCTTAATGTGCGCTTTTTTACCTTTATGAAGAACGAACTCTTTTTTTGCGGTAAAGTCGGATATTTTCGCGCCTACGTCCGCAACCTTTTGCTCATCGATCTTCACTCCGCCGCCCTCTATCACTCTGCGCGCATCGCTTTTGGAGGACGCTGTTTTCGCCATTATCATAAGATCCACGATAAGCGTTTCCCCATTGACTTTGAGAGATAAGGTCGGCATTTCTCCGCCGCCGCCGAAAGCACCTTGCGCCTCGGCTTGAACTTTGGTCGCGACTTCCACGCCGTGCACCAATGCGGTCACCTCGAAAGCAAGTCTTTTTTTCGCCTCGTTTATTCGTTCATCTTTATATTTGCAAAGCTCGGCAATTTCGTCAAGTTCCACAAAAGTCAGAAGTTTCAGACATTCTTCCACTTTAACGTCTTCAACGTTGCGGAAATATTGATAGAATTCATAAGGAGTAGTCTTGTTTGCGTCCAGCCACAAAGCGCCCTTTGCCGTCTTGCCCATTTTTTTGCCGTCGGATGTTTCGAGTAGCGCAAAAGTCATGGCATAAGCGTCGGCAGCTTCCTTGCGCCTTATCAGATCGGCACCAGCAAGCATATTGCTCCATTGATCGTTGCCGCCTATTTGAAGTTTGACTCCGTGATCTTTATACAGAACAAGGAAATCATATGCCTGCATAAGCATATAGTTGAACTCCAAAAAACTCAATCCCTTTTCCATTCGCGCCTTGTAACACTCGGCGGTAAGCATTTTGTTTACCGAAAAGTATGTGCCAACCTCGCGCAAAAAGCCGATGTAATTGAGATCCATCAGCCAATCGGCATTATTGAGTATGAGCGCGGCATTCTCGCCGTCGAAACGAATAAAGTGTTTGAGTTGCTCTTTAAACGTTTCGCAATTATGAGCAATGGTTTCCCGCGTCATCATACTGCGCATATCGGTCCTGCCCGAAGGATCGCCTATCATGGCGGTGCCGCCGCCTATAAGGGCGACAGGTTTGTGCCCCGCCCTTTGCATATGCGCCATTGCCATGATGGGTATATAGTGACCTATATGCAAGCTGTCGGCAGTGGGATCGAACCCGACGTAAAACGGTACGCTCTCGCTGCCGAGAAGTTTGCGCAAGTCATCTTCATAGACAGTCTGCTTTATGAATCCTCTTTCGTATAATGTGTCTAAAACGTTCTTCATTAAAAAACCCTTGATCTATTTTAATTTTGCTATTTCTTCCTTGAACATATCTCCCAATCTGTGAATGCCCGCGTCTATACGATCTACCGTAGCATTGGAGAAGTTGAGTCTTAACGTATTGAGTCCGCCGCCGTCGGGATAGAACACCTGACCTTGGATATAAGCCACGTCGTGCTTTATTGCCTCGGGAGCAAGTTCCACCGTATTTATGGGAGCGTCGAATTCACCCCAAATGAACAATCCGCCCTCAGCGTTGATATACTTGAATTCCTCGGGCATATATTTGTTTATCGCGTCGATCATTGCGTTTTTGCGTTCTCTGTAAATGGGAAGGCTTTTTGCGATATTGGGGAACAAGTAACCGCGTTTGAGATATTCGTAAACTATAAGTTGCGAAAGATTGGAAGTCGTTACGTCTACGCCTTGCTTGCAGATCGTCATCTTGCGAATGACTTCCTTATCGCCTACCGCTACGCCCACTCTGAGTCCGGGCGAAAGTACTTTGGAAAAACTCGAAATGTATACGACGTTGCCGTGAGTGTCAAAACTCTTTATGCTCGGAACGCTTTCTCCCTCGAATCTCAATTTGCTGTACGGGTCGTCTTCGAGGACCATTACGTTGTATTTTGCCGTAACGGACGCTATCTCTTTGCGATTGGCTACCGTATAAGTTTTTCCGGTAGGATTGGAGAAAGTAGATACGCAATACAAAAATTTCGGCTTATATTGAATGATCTTATTTTCGAGATCTTCGATATCAAGACCGTTTTTATCGGCGTTTATTCCCACTATCTTCGCTTGATACGAATCGAAGATCTGCAAAGCGGTAAGATATGTAGGATTTTCCACAAAAACCACATCTCCCTTATCGAGGAACGTCTTGCTCATAAGGTCTATGCCCTGCTGTCCTCCGCTTATTACAAGCGTCTGGTCAAGCGAAATGTTTTCGATCCCGGCAGTTTTGACATATTCGATAAGCTGCTGTCTGAAAGGCACAAAACCTTCGGTCGTACCGTATTGCAAGGAATCGGTAGCGCGCCCCTCGCTCAGAAGTTCGTGCGCGATCTCCTGAACTTCCTTTTGTGGAAGACATTGAGTTGCCGGAAAACCGCCCGCAAAAGAAATAATCTCCGGTCTTGTCAAAAGTTTCAGAATTTCTCTTGTCGCCGCTCCGTTCATTTTACTCATTCTTTCGCTGTAATTGTAAACCATTAAAAAATCTCCTTACACATATTGTAATCAATCGCGTTTACCGCGTTAATCCCTTATTTGGAAATGAATATGATCCCTATCGTATCCGGTCCGCAATGGCACCCTATTACGGGTCCAACGTTATACTGCCATATTTCAAGGTCGGGGAACGAATCTTTTATAAGTTCGGTGATATAATCTTTGTCCTCGTCGCAATCGGCGTTGAGCAACACCATGGGACGGGTAATGTCGATATCTTTCTTTTGCATGTACCCTACAAGAGTAGCCAATGCCTTTTTGCGTCCCTTGACCGTTTCGAGGTTTACAAGTTCGCCGTCCTTTATACCTATTATGGGCTTTATTCCGAGAAGCTGACCCATACCCGCCTTAAAAGACGACAGTCTTCCGCCGCGTTTGAGATACACCAGATCGTCTACCGTAAAATACACCTGAACTTTGTTTTTGAAATCATCCACAAAGGCGACGACTTCCTCGTCCGAAGCCCCGCCGTTATGTAACTTTGCCGCATAGTATACCATAATGCCCGTGCCCATGCTTATGCTTTGCGTATCGGCGACAAGGCATCTCCTTTCGGGGTATTTAAGTTTCAACTCTTCGAGCGCCTTGTTCATGGAAAGAAAAGTGCCGCTCATCTTATGTGAAAAACTTACATATATTATATCCTCGCCCGCCGCGAACACCGGCTCGAAATATTGCAAATAATCGTATTCGTTCAGCGCCTGAGTTTTCGCGGACGCTCCCTTTCTCATCTTATCGAAAAAGCCTTTGAAATCGGTGGTTCGACCGCAATCGAAAAGACTTTCTTCACCGTCGAGGGTATAAGGCATTTCGATCAACGTGATCCCGAGCTCATCTATCATTTTATAATCAAGTTCGCAATCCGCATCGCAAAAGAACTTGCTCATAACATTCGCCTCCTTTGTCAATTTTTTATCAACATTGGTTTTGAGGCTTCTTGCCTCGAATATATTATAATCTATTTTCTTTTAATTTGCAAGCATTTTATATTATATTCTTGCGCCCTTGGGATAAAGGTTTTTCAATCTTCCGTCGCTCCCCTTGAATCCGCCGAGCGGCGCGCCCAACACAGTTACGGCTCCGTATCCCCTATGATCTCCCGCAAGTTCCTCGCCGTGAAGATATCTGTTAAGTTCGTCGGGCTTAGGCTCATAACAAAACATCTCTTTCCCGTATGCGGAAAAGAAATAATGGTCGGGCCTAAATATCTTTCCGTCGAGTTTGCCTATCCTGACGCCGCCCGAAACAAATCTTCCGCTATGCAACTCAAACGGCAGTGCGGGAACGTAAAATATCCCGTTATGTTCGCAATAATCCATATCGTGATCGAGAGTGCGCATCAAAAAATCGGACACAAGTTTATTGCGCGCAAATTTGACCGCTCTCAAAGATGAGGCTCCCCCGCTTCGCTTTATCATAGCAGCGAAGAATTGCCCCTCGCCTCTGCCGATATGAGGATAAAATCTTCTCATTCGCTCGTCCGTAAGGCATACGGTTTGCGGGAATATTTCGGGCAGTGGCATGACAAGTTCATAATCGTGTTCGCCGAGAAATTTTTCGATCACTTCTTCGTTTTCACGCGGCGAGAATGTGCAAGTGGAATATATGAGCATACCGCCGCTTTTCAAAACTTTATCGGCGCTTTCCAATATGGCGGACTGTCGAAAGGCGCAACCTTCCGAATGTTCTACGCTCCACTCTCTTACGGCGTCCTCCGATTTACGAAACATTCCCTCGCCCGAACAAGGCGCGTCCACAAGCACAAGATCGAAAACCTCTTTGTAAACTTCGAGTTCGGTGGGCGAATTATTCGTTATCGCGACGTTCTTCAAGCCCATTCGTTCGACATTGCTCTTTAATACCGCCGCCCTCGACGCGTTTATCTCGTTGGAAACAAGATAATCCACCTTGCTCGCAAGTTGGATCGTCTTTCCTCCGGGAGCGGCGCACATATCGAGCGCAAGGGCCGCGTCAACTTTATAAGCGTTGACGGCAGCCATAGCCGACGGCTCCTGTATATAGATAAGACCCGCGTGATGTATCGGATCGTTACCCCATTTTTCTTTTTCGTCGAGATAATAGCAATGCGGCGAAAAAGGCACCCGTTCGTGCTCGCCCATGGCAAGCAACAGTTTGTCGTCGTCGATCTTGACGTTGTTGATCCTGAACGCTCTCACGGGCGGTTCATTATACGAGTGTTGGAACGCGTCGAAATCGGGTACGATCGACTTCATTTCTTCTAAAAACCTTACAGGCAATTGCATAACTTTTTTTCCGTTTACATTAAATAAGGATCCGTCGGCGCACCGACGAATCCGTAAAATTTTATTTTTTCGATTTCTTTTGATTTTTGAGAGATTGCGCTATAAAAAGCACGAAAAGCGGATGCGGCTTATGAGGTCTTGACTTGAATTCCGGATGATATTGCACACCGAGGTGGAACAATTTATCTTTCAATTCCACAGCTTCGACCAAAGTGCCGTCGGGCGACGTTCCGCAAATAGTCAGACCGTAACTTGAAAGCAGATCGCGATAGTCGTCGTTGAATTCGTATCTGTGTCTGTGGCGCTCGAAAACGGATCTTGTCTTATATGCCTCATACAGTTTGGTGCCGTCCTTTACCATACACTCGTACGCTCCCAACCTCATGCTTCCGCCCGTGTTTTGCAAGCCTACCTGATTGCTCATGATATCTATGACTTTGTTGTGCGAATTGGGATTGAATTCTCTGCTGTTGGCGTCGGCAAGTCCCGCTACGTTGCGGGCAAATTCTATTGTAAGGATCTGCATACCGAGACAAATGCCGAAATACGGAATGTTGTGTTCGCGACAATATTTAGCGGCGAGGACCATTCCCTCCACACCGCGATCGCCGAAGCCGCCCGGCAAAATAACGCCGTCGCAATCTCCGAGCAAATTTTTGACCGTCGTGGGAATGATCTCTTCGGAATCCACCCACTTCAAATCGATATAGGCGCCGTTTTCGATGCCGGCATGAGTGAGCGCTTCGACGACGGACAAATAAGTGTCGTACATTTTGACGTACTTGCCTACGAGCCCTATCTTGACCGTCTGAGTGCGATTATGCGCTTTTTCAAGCATCTTCTTCCATGCCGAAAGATCGGGTTCGTTATCCGGCAATCCGAGTTCGCGCGACACGATCTTTGTAAAATTGCTCTTTTCGAGCATGAGCGGCGCTTCGTAAAGCAAAGGCACATCGAGATTATCTATGACGCAATCGGGTTTGACGTTGCAAAACAGGGATATCTTGTTACGCGCGGATTGCGTGAGCGGAGATTCGCTGCGTACTACTATGATATTGGGGAATATACCTTTCGATTGAAGTTCGGCTACCGAATGTTGAGTAGGCTTTGTCTTTATTTCGCCCGAAACGCGGATATACGGAGCCAGCGTAACATGAATGAACAGGCAATTTTCTCTGCCGACCTCGTTTGCGACCTGTCTTATGGATTCCAAAAACGGCAATCCCTCTATGTCGCCGGTAGTTCCGCCTATCTCGGTTATGACTATATCGGCGTCGCTTTTTTTGCCTACCGAGTAAATAAATTTTTTGATTTCGCTTGTTATGTGTGGTATAACTTGTACGGTTTCGCCATTGTATACGCCGCTACGTTCGTTATTGAGCACATTCCAATACACCTTGCCGGTAGTAAGGTTCGAATATTTGTTAAGGTTTTCATCTATAAATCTTTCGTAATGTCCAAGGTCGAGATCGGTTTCGCAACCGTCCTCGGTGACGTAAACTTCACCGTGTTGATAAGGACTCATAGTGCCCGGATCGATGTTTATGTAAGGATCCAGCTTTTGCGCTATGACCTTTAATCCCTTGGCTTTCAACATCATTCCGAGAGAAGCCGCGGTAATTCCTTTACCGAGTCCGCTGACTACTCCACCTGTCACAAAAATGTATTTGGTCATAATAATCTCCTTCGTATACCTTGACCGCATTACCGATCAAAAATATATTGTCTGAATAATTTACTTTCAAATCGCCGCCGCGGAGCGACACAGTGATCTCGGTGTCCTTTTCGCATCTGCCGCACGCTACGCTCGCTGCTACCGAGGCACAAGCTCCCGTTCCGCATGACAATGTTTCGCCGCTTCCTCTTTCGAATACACGCACTTTGATATTTCTTCCCGTTCCCTCTACGAACTCGACATTGACGCCGTCGGGGAAATAGGAATGCGTATTTAAGGCAATGCCTATATCGCTGTCTGTCATATTGATATTGTCGCAAAATATCACACAATGCGGATTGCCCATGGAAACATAGGTATAATCGAACTGCTTTCCGCACACGAATATAGGCTTTAAAACTTCGCCTATAATGGGCTTTCCCATATCGGCAGTAAAGGTATCGTCCTTGTTATGTCTGACATATCTAACGCCAACATTGGTTTCCACTGCCGTATTTTCGACATTTTTCTCCGAAAATATTCTGCCTATGCAACGTAAAGCATTGCCGCACATTGCGCCCTCGCTTCCGTCCGCATTGAACATTCTCATTCTTACATCCGCCACAAACGACGGATACAAATAGACCACGCCATCTCCGCCTACTCCGAAGTGCCTGTCCGACATTCTTACGGCAAGTCCGCTCATGTCGGATACAACGTCATCGAAGCAGTTGACGAAGATATAATCGTTACCCGCGCCATGCAATTTAACAAATTTCATAACTATTCCTCCGTTTTATAACATCTATGCAAAAAACGGAGGAAGTGCTACATTCAAGCAAAAATTTCGTTAAATTGCCTTTTTATCTTATTGAAGATCTTATCGTTTTCTCCTTCGCCTATCCGCGCCGAAAGATACAACTTTATAAGAGGTTCGGTCCCCGACGGTCGCACAATAACTTTGCCGCCGTCAAAAATGTATGCTATCATATTTACGGGGGTGGTCCCTGCGTTGTCGGTAAGATAATCTATCGTCTTATCGACATTATAGCCTGCTATCGCATTGAGCGGCTCATCTCTCAAACGTTGAAGAAGAGATCTCATTTTCATCTCGCCCTCTTCTCCCTCGAAGCGATAAGACAATTGGCAATCGGAATAATAGCCGTATTTTTCGTAGATCTCTTTTAGTCTATCACCGAAAGTTTTGCCCTCTTTTTTAAGTTCGTCGGCTATGATCGCCATGATCTTTGCAGCCACGACCGCGTCCTTATCTCTCACATGCGTCCCGACAAGGTAACCTTGGCTCTCCTCAAAACCGAGCAAAAATCTTTCGACCGCTCCTTTTGCCTCCAACTCGTTTATCACGTTGCCGATGTATTTGAAGCCCGTCGGCACGTTGATAACTTTCGCACCGTGATCGTCGGCGATCTTTACGACAAGGTCGGTACTTACCAAGGTCTTTACTATTATGGGAGAATCTACCTTGCAATGTCGCAAAAGAAATTCGCTCATGAGTATTCCCATTTCGTTTCCGCTAAGGATCTCCTCTTTTCCGTCGTTCATATAAGCTACGCCTATTCGATCGGCGTCGGGATCGGAGGCTATGAGGACATCGGCGTCGGTGCTTTTAAGCAGTCTGACACCATGGCGAAGCGCTTCTTTCTTTTCGGGATTGGGCACGGGGCAAGTTGCGAATCTGCCGCTCGGCTCGCATTGCTCGGGGACCGAAACGACTTTGCAGCCCAACCTCGTAAGCATTTGCGGGATAAGACGATAACCCGTCCCGTTCAAGGGAGTATATACGACGTTTATGTTCGCTCGCCCCAAGTCGATCTTATCTATTTCGGCAAGATATTCTTCCTCTATCTCGTGCGGAAGATATGCAATCCCGCCGCGTTTGAGGTAATAATCAAAGCTATGAGTTCGCAATCTGAATGCGTCTATTTTTGATATAAAGTTTGCAATTTCTTTTGTGGATTCGTCACGAAGCTGACAACCCGTGCTGTCATACACCTTATAACCGTTGTATTCGCGAGGATTATGGCTTGCCGTTATCATTATTCCTATATCGGCACCCGTTCTTCGTGTTGCGAAAGACAAAAACGGCGAAGGCATAAGTTCGGTCGTAACGAACACGGACATTTCGGATGCCGCGAAAATGCTTGCGGCCTCCTGCGCGAAAATATCCGAATTGATCCTGCTGTCGTAACTTATAACCGCCTTTTTCATGCCATGCTTTTTCATATAAAGCACAACGCCCTGAGTTATCTTGCGCACATTGTAAATATTCAGCCGATTCGTTCCGGCTCCCATTATGCCTCGTATACCGGCGGTTCCGAACTCCAAATCTTTGTAAAAGACCTCTCTTTTTTCATCTTCCGTCATTTTGAGAAGTTCCTTATGAAGTTTACGATCTTTTACCTTTTTTTTCCACAGTTCATATTTTTCGGTATAACTCATATAAATTCCTCTGATCTCTAACCTTTTATAAGTCCGAGTTCTTTCGCTTTTGCAGTCAATTCATCTCTGAATTTAGGATGAGCAATGGAAATTATCGCCTTTGCTCTGTCTGCTACGGACAAGCCGCGCAAATTTACCACGCCGTATTCCGTAACAAGATATTGCACATCGTTACGGGAAAGCGAAACAGTGGCGCCCGGCTTTAATGTGGGCACTATACGGCTTATCTCCTTTCTTTCGTCACCGTTGCCCGTACGAACGTTTGCGGTAGAATAAAGCGCTATGAACGCTCTGCCGCCCTTGGACATCTGAGCGCCTATTGCCGTATCCGCCTGTCCGCCCGTGCCGCTGTATTGTTTTGTCCCCAGACTTTCGCTGCAACATTGACCCGAAAGATCAACTTCGAGCGTGGTGTTTATGGAAACTTGATTATCGTTTTTTGCAAGCGTTTCGTATGCGTTGCAATAGCTGCAATTCATAACGAGTACGTCGGGATTGTTATTTACAAAGTCATATACTTTGTCGGTGCCCATTACAATGCTGGTGACTATCTTGCCCGGGTGCAAAGTCTTTTTGCTGCCGTTGACAATACCTTTCTTTGCGAGTTCGGCAACTCCGTCGCCCAAAAGTTCGGTATGTATTCCGAGATCTTTTTTTGTTTCGAGGAATTGAACTACCGAATTGGGTATCGAGCCTATGCCTATTTGAAGATTATCTCCGTCCTTGATAAATTCGGAAATATATCCGCCTATTATCTTGTCCTTTTCGTTGACGGGCGCGGGATTGTCTTGAAGCATGGGGAAATCCACGTTTACATAGTAATCGACATCAGACTCGTCTATTATCGCGTCACCGTAAGTGAACGGCATATTGGGATTCACTTCCATTATGACGGTTTTTGCGCGTTTCATGACTTCGCGGTCATAAATGTCGCTGAGTCCGAGCGAGATCTTGCCGTCCTTGTTGGGAGGTGTGCACGTTCCCACAAAGAGATCGGGATCCCCTCCCGCGCAGATCGTTATAGCCGTCTTACGCAAATGAGTGGGCGCATAAGAAACGGTGTCGAGAACATTATATGCGTTTCGCATTGGACCCGAAAAGAACAAACTGTTTATCTTTATATTGTTGCCGTATTCTCTTTTTTCGAGAAACGGATACGATCTTAAAGTAAGGCACATCCATATGCTGAGTCCGCGATCTTTATCGAGGATCTTATGCAAATTGCTCAAAAAAGCCTGAGGCTCTACTGTACCGTCGCCTACGGCAATTTTGTAATTGTCTTTTACAAGCGCAAGCGCTTCGTCGATAGTAATTGTCTTTGCCATAAATATCATCTCCTAATCAATATCATCAATTATATTAAATACAGCAATAAATGTCAATCAAAATATTGCTTGTTTTTACAAATTTTACACTCTTTGAGAATTATTTTTCACTATTGATTTTCAAATAATCGTCCCAAAGAGAACAGCAGGCTTTCGGAATTTTTCCTTGCGACTATCTGCGCGCCGACAGTCAAGCCGTCGTTTCGCGTATAACACGGCACGCTCAACGCGGGCAACCCCGCAATGCTCGCAGGCTGAGTGAATATATCCGAATAAACGATCTCGTCTTTGCTCCTATTTTCATCGAACGTAAACGCAACGCTCGGAGCCGTCGGCGAAACGATGGCGTCGCATTCGTTCAACGCGCGGTCAAGTTCGGAGATCATTCCGCTTTTTACCCTTTTTGCCTTATCGACGATCTCGGGATGCGAAAGGACGTACTCTCCTATTATTACGCGCTTTTTCACCTCGTCGCCGAGTTTCTTTCCGCGCTCTTCGGAAGTGCCTATATTACGCAAATTATTTGCCGACTGGGCGTTGCCGAGAACGAGATACACGGCAAACGCGGCATTGACCGACGGAGCCGACAGTTCGACAAACGTGCAACCGAAGTCCGACAAAAGTTCCTTGGCTTTTTCTATCACTTTGCGCGTATCGTCGTTATAACGGCTCTCGAATTCCTTTATGAATCCTATTTTAAGTCCGCGACAATCGATATCGACCGTTTTTCTGCCGCTCAAAACTTCGAACATGAGTTTGCAATCGTCCACATTTCGCGTAAGAGGTCCTATTTGATCCATATCCTGCGACAAAGCAAACATTCCGTTCCCGTCTATACTGCCCAAAGTCGGCTTTAATCCCACCACTCCGCAATAGGACGCAGGTTGACGAATACTTCCGCCCGTATCCGATCCGAGCGCGGCACAGCAAAGTTCCGCGCTCACCGCGACAGCCGAACCTCCGCTGCTTCCGCCGGGCACACGACCGTTATCCAAGGGATTGAGTACGGGACCGAAAACGGAAGATGTGTTTGACGACCCCATGGCGAACTCGTCCATGTTGGTTTTGCCCAATATAACGGCACCCTCGGCTTTCAACTTTTTTACGGCTTCGCAGTCATACGCGTCGGGCAATGCGTCTTGTAAAATGGCGGATCCGCACGTCGTGACGCTGCCCTTATAACGCATATTGTCCTTTATAGCCACGGGTATGCCCGCAAGTCGTCCGACAAAACCGTCCTTGATCTTTTTGTCGACAGCCCTTGCCTGCTCCAAAGCGTCAAGCATGGTGATAAAGCAGTTCAACTTTTTGTTTTTTTCTATCCTACTTAAAAATTCGAGAGTAATTTCCTCTGATGAAATCACTCCCGACAATATCTTTTGTCTTAAATCGGAAATTCGATCAATTCTCATACGCATCTCCGTCATATTCTTCAAGTATACAAAGCGAGCCGAGCGCGGCATTCACTATATTAAACAACCTGTCACAGTCATTGCCGACATCGATCTTCGCCTTGCCGATTATGATGTCAAACTCTTGCTTTGTCATGATAAAATTATACAACTAAATAGAATTTTCGTCAACAGATTTGCCCCCTTGACATAAATAAAAATAAGTAGTATAATCTATAAATAATGTATCCGTATTTATTTCATTCACAATTTTTGGAGTCCTACATCATCTTTATATGTATAGGAGTGCTCGTCGCTCTTATACTTTTCAGATATTTAGCCTTCAAATTGTCCGTTTCCGAAAAATCTTTTCGCTTTTACGGTATCATAATTATAGTTTCGATCGGGCTCGGTTTCGTATTCTCCCGACTTTTTCAGATGCTCTATAATTATATGGAAACGCGCGATGTCGGAACGGGCATCACCTTTTTGGGCGGACTTATCGGCGGCGTTGTCACATTCTTTATTCTGTATGCCCTGTTTGGCAAACATTACAAAAAGGATCTGTTTAAAATAGTGAATATAGCCATGCCGTGCATAGCATTCGGACATTTCTTCGGCAGGATCGGCTGCTTTTTGGCAGGTTGTTGTTACGGCATAAAGACCGACTTTTTAGGCGTCAGATTTGTAGAAAGCATAACTTCGGACGGAGAATGGATATTCGGCGATCCGCGCGTTCCGACACAACTTATAGAGGCATTGTTCCTGATTATGTTAGGCATAACATTGCTTTTGTTTATATTCAGATTCGGCAAACTCGATTTTTTGGCTGTAATTTACCTCTATTCCTACTCCGTGTTCAGATTCCTTATCGAATTTGTTCGCGACGATCCGCGCGGCGCGTTTATCTTGGGGTTATCTCCAAGTCAAGTTATTTCCGTGATCATGTTTATAGGCGCCGTCGTACTCAACGTGATCTTGATAAGACGGAAAAAACATATCGATAATTCCGATCCGACCTGATTGATCGAAAGATCCATATAAAAAAATTCGACATTTATTACAATGCCGAATTTTTTTACTGTTTGAATTTTTAAAGCAGATTCATTATTTGCGGAACAAACACCAGCAATATGAGCGCTATGGGATATGTAGCGGCATATGCCGACGCAACATCCTCTGTTTCCGCTACCGAAATAAGCGAGCCGAGCGCCGGCGTGGAAGTCATGCCGCCCGTGATCGAGCCGAGATTGTTAAGCAAGCAGAGTTTGAATCCGAACTTGGCAACAATGAAGCCCACTATCATCGGTATAAGCGTCATAAGCACACCGTAAAGGAATACTATGGGAGTCTTACTTACAAGATCGAGGAAAGCAAGTCCGCCCTCAAAGCCCGAACCCATAAGGAACATTACAAGACCAAGTTCACGGAATACTTTGAGCGTGTGATCGGGTACTTGAAGTGAAATTTTTCCCGCATGACCGAAATGCCCGAACAACAATCCCGCAAGCAAGCAACCGCCCGTGGACGTAAGGTTGAACACAATGCTATCCGTAAACTTAAAACTTATAGAACCTATTATAAGACCGAGCAAAACGGTTATCGAGAACACACATAGACCGAACTTATCAAAAGTAAAAAACTTCTTTTTCGGTTCTTCGCTTGCGCCCCCCACTTCGTCAATATCCGCACCTTTGGGCGCGCCCTGCTTTAAGAGCAATTCCCTTTCCTTTGCCATATCGGCACGGAAAAACTTGGGAATGAGTTGCACAAACAAAACCACGCCGAGGACGCCGAACGGATACGCCGCACCGTTTGCCGCCGCCACCTGCGCCGCCTTGTCACTGAAAACGCCTTGCGCCGCCGAAAAACCGGGAGTAGATGTAAGCGATCCCATAAGAAGTCCCGTTGCCGTTGCCGCGTCGACGCTGCTGTCGAGTACCGTCACAAGCACACATACTATGGTGCCGCTCACTATAATAACTACGCCGAGTACTATATAAGCTACCGCCTTGCTTTTGAAATTTCGGAAAAATTTCGGTCCGGCTATAAGGCCTACGGCAGTAACAAACAGAGCAAGTCCGATATTCTTCACTATCGAGAATGTAGACGCACCCCATGATAGCGAAAGCGACGCTCCTTTATCGGCGAATGCCGCCGTAAACGCTTCGTTTATAGGCTCCTTGATAAATGTAACCACAATGCCTACAACGATCGCCATAATAAATACGCCGGCACTTCCCAAAGAAACACCCTTTATCTTAATTCTGCCGAGCAAATATCCGAGTACAAGAACGAGAAAGATGCCGAAAAGCGGATTTACAAACATCTTGCACAGTTGGTACCACATTTCCTGAAAGAAATTCAAAGTGCCCGTCGAAAGCAAATTTATGCCCATTCTATTTAATCAGGCATTTATCGTAAATACCTGCCTCCTTAATTGCCTCTATCAGCGTTTCGCCTATTCTGTCGGGCGTGGGTGCCACCTTAACTCCGCATGCCTCCAAAGTTGCGACTTTGCCTGCCGCAGTGCCTTTTCCTCCCGAAATGATTGCGCCTGCGTGTCCCATTCGCTTGCCTGCGGGGGCGGTTCTGCCTGTGATAAATGCCGCAACGGGCTTATTTTTCATGTTTTCTTTTATCCATTCCGCCGCGTCTTCTTCACCGCTGCCGCCTATTTCGCCTATCAAAACCACCGCATACGTTTCGGGATCGTCCTTGAACATTTTGAGAACGTCGATAAAGCCCGTACCTTTTATCGGGTCGCCGCCTATTCCCACAGCCGAGGATTGACCGAGTCCGTTTTTGGTAAGTTGGTCCACCGCCTCATAGGTCAACGTTCCCGAGCGTGAAACTACGCCGATATGACCTTTTTTGTGGATACGCGCGGGCAAAATGCCGACTTTGCATTCGTCGGGAGAAATTATGCCCGGGCAGTTGGGTCCTATAAGCCTCGTCTTTTTGCCTACCATATAATTTTTTACTCTCATCATATCCATTACGGGAATGCCCTCGGTAATGCAAACGACAAGATCGAGTTCAGCGTCGACAGCCTCTATTATTCCGTCTGCGGCAAACGGCGCAGGAACATATATGACCGAAGTGTTCGCGCCCGTCGCTTCCTTTGCCTCTTTGACCGTATCGAACACGGGAACGCCGAGCACTTCCATTCCGCCCTTACCGGGTGTAACGCCCGCAACGACTTTGGTACCGTAATCTATCATCTGAGCCGTATGGAACTGACCTTGTCCGCCTGTTATGCCCTGTACGATAAGTTTTGTTTCTTTATTTATCAAAATACTCATAATGTCCTCCTAATGAGCCATTTCCACGGCCTTTTTTGCCGCCGATCGGAGATCGTCGCACGCGTAAATTTTGAGTCCCGATTCTTTGAGAATACTCTTGCCTTTTTCAACGTTGGTACCGTCGAGTCTTACGATAAGGGGCACGTTCAATCCGACTTCCCTTGCGGCAATGACAATGCCCTCGGCGATAACGTCGCACTTAACTATGCCGCCGAAGATGTTGACCAAGATCGCCTTTACGCTCGGATCGGACAAAATTTTGAATGCCGCGGTCACTCTTTCGGTCGTCGCCGTTCCGCCTACGTCAAGGAAGTTAGCGGGTTCTCCGCCGAACGCGTGGATAATATCCATTGTTGCCATAGCAAGTCCCGCGCCGTTTACCATACAGCCTATCGAGCCGTCGAGCGAAACATAATTGAGATCGTGCTTGCCCGCTTCATACTCCTTGGGGTTCTCCTCGTCTATATCGCGAAGTTCCGCAATATCCGAATGACGGAACAATGCGTTATCATCGAAATTGACCTTGCCGTCTATCGCAACGAGTTTGCCCTCTTCCGTTTCGACAAGAGGATTTATCTCGACCAAAGAGCAATCCTTTTCAATAAAAAGACGATACATATTTTTGAGCATTGCTATAAACTCTTTTACATTTTCCTTAGGTATACCTATCTTTTTTGCCACATAGCGCGCTTCGTAATCGCGAAGTCCCATCATAGGGCTCACAAGCTGTTTCACTATAAGTTCGGGCTTTGTCGCGGCGATCTCTTCGATCTCCGTTCCGCCCGCGCCCGAAGCAATGATTATTACGGACGCGTTTTCGTTATCGACAGCAAGCGAGAGATAGTATTCTTTCTTTATATTTATCGCGCCTGTCACCAAAACCTTGCGAACAAGTTTACCTTCGGCGCCCGTTTGCCTGTTTATGATACGCATACCCAGGATCTTACCTGCCGCATCTTCCACTTCCGAGAGCGAATGAGCGAGTTTTACGCCGCCCGCCTTGCCTCTTCCGCCGCAATGCACTTGCGCTTTTACAACATATGCTTTATCGGAAAGTTTCTTCGCACATTCAACGGCTTCTTCCTTGGTATGAGCAACAAAGCCCTCCTGAGTGGTAACACCGTAAGCGGCGAACAATTCCTTTGCTTGATATTCGTGAATTTTCATAATAACTCCTTAAATTTTCTTGGCAAGTTTTTCGCCCGCATACAAAGCCTTGCGATTTATCTCCTCGGTGCCCTTGGGAATATGGCGGAATACCGCTTCTTCCAACTCTTTTACTCCGACAAGTTTGAGCGCCTCGTTGATGGCGGCGACCGCAACTATATTGGCGGTGAACGCCTTGCCCACTTCGGTCTTTGCCGTTTCGAGAATGGGCAAAGAATATATCTTTTTAACTTTAAGGTCCTTGGGGATATCGAGCGAAGAATCCGCCATAACTATGCAGTTTTCATCGACTTCCTTAGCGTATTTATCGAGCGATACCTGAGTAAGCGCAAGCAAGAAAGTCGGCTTTGTAACCTTAGTAAAACCTATATTCTCGTCCGAAATGATAACTTCGGCTTTGCACATGCCGCCTCGCGCTTCGGGACCGTACGATTGAGATTGAGCGGTGTTTTTGCCCGCGATTATAGCCGCTTCGGCAAGAATTATCGTCGCGAGGATAACGCCTTGTCCGCCCGAACCTGCAAGTCTGATTTCCATCTTACTCATTTTACTTGCCCTCCTTTAATCTGTCGATTATCTTTTGATATTCATCGGTAAATTCGGGGAAATCGTTTTCCACAAGTTTGCCGAGAATGAACTTACCCTCGCGCTCTTCACGAGGCAACGACTTGGCTTGCTCTACCGTGATAGTATTGTCGCGTTGGAACTTCATCATGTCGACGGCGCTGCCCTTCTTGTTTTTTCTGCCGTAATATGTCGCGCAAATGCCCGCGCAATCTATGAGCGCGAATCCTTTGTGCTTGATCCCGTTTTCGATGAGTTTTATGGTCTGCGTCGCATGATAAGCGGTCCCCTTTGCCACATAAGAAGCGCCTGCGGCAGCGGCAAGCACCGCTATATCGAACGGTCTGTCGATGTTTCCGTATGGTGCGGTCGTGCCGAATTCGCCGGTAGGAGTCGTCGGAGAATATTGTCCGCCCGTCATGCCGTAAATATCATTGTTGAATACTATGACCGTAATGCCGATATTTCGACGTGCGGCATGGATAAGGTGATTTCCGCCTATTGCCGCGCAATCGCCGTCGCCCGCAATAACTATGACTTCGAGGTCGGGACGAGCCATCTTTACGCCCGTGGCAAACGCTATCGCTCTGCCGTGCGTGGTATGCATGGTCTGAAAGTCCATATAGCCCGCCGCTCTCGACGCGCAACCTATACCGGACACAAGACAAACCTTTTCTTGATCGATACCGAGATTTTTCACCGCCTGCGCAACGTCGCGCATGAGAATACCGTGTCCGCAGCCGGGGCACCAGATATGCGGAAGGTGTTCTTCGCGCATATATTTCGTAATAAGTTCGCTTGCCATTATTTTACCTCCTCGACCGCTTTGACGATCTCTTTCGGCATGATCACAGTACCGTCTACTTTCCCTACAAAGCCTATCTTGCAATTCTTTACTATTCTCTGTACTTCCAAAAGGATCTGACCGTAGTTATGCTCCGCAACGATTATGTTCTTCACCTTTTCGGAAAGGGCTTTAAGCTGCTTTTCGGGGAAAGGCCATATCGTTATGGGACGGAAATATCCCACCTTTTTGCCCTTTGCTCTGAGTTCTTCCACAGCCGACATAACGCATCTCGTCGTGCCGCCGTAGCAAACTATGACCGTTTCGGCGTCGTCGCAATACTTCTCCTCCACCTGAACTATGTCGTCAACGTTGTGCTCGATCTTTTGCATAAGTCTTGTAACAAGCTGACCTGCGATCTCGTTGTTGTTTGTCGGGAAGCCGTCTGCGCCGTGCGCAAGACCCGTGATATTGTATCTTATATCGTATCCCGTAAGGTGGAAACGAGGAACGTCTTCGCCCTCGCACACATGATAAGGAAGGTGCAACGTATCGGGACGCTGTTTCATTTTTCTTTCGATGATCTCTATATTTTCGTCGTCATCTATCTCGATGCCCTCTCTCAAATGTCCGACGATCTCGTCCATAAGGAAGATGACGGGAGTACGGTACTTTTCGGCAAGATTGAATGCGCGGATAGCGAGATGATAGCACTCCTGAACGGAGGACGGAGAAATAGCGATTATCGAATGATCGCCGTGAGTTCCCCACCTTGCCTGCATTACGTCGCTTTGAGAGGGCGACGTGGGCAATCCCGTTGAGGGTCCCGAACGCTGAACGTCCACGATAACGCACGGTATTTCGGTCATGCACGCATAACCTATGTTCTCCTGTTTGAGCGAAAATCCCGGACCGCTGGTAGCCGTCATGGACTTTGTTCCGACCGCCGAAGCGCCTATTATAGCCGCCATACTTGCTATTTCGTCTTCCATCTGGATAAAGTGCCCGCCCACCTGCGGAAGTCTTACCGCAGACTGCTCGGCGATCTCGGTGGAAGGCGTAATGGGATAACCCGCAAAGAATCTCATTCCCGCTTTGATAGCGCCCTCGACGCACGCTTCGTTTCCCTGCATCAAAACTCTATTCTTCATCCCTGACCTCCTCTATATATATTGCATAGTCCGGGCATCTGAGTTCACACAGACCGCACTTGATGCAATCGTCCGGATTTACGACCGTGACCTTTTCTTTGACAATTTTGAGTACCTTCTTCGGGCAAAATTCCGCGCAAATACCGCAGCCCTTGCACCAAGAAGGATCGACAACCAATCTTTTAGTCATATAAATAGCTCCTGTTAAATTTGGATAATCAAATCCATGTGATATTTTATCACAACGAAAATTAAAAGTACATTATTTTTGCGCCGTTAAATAACACTTTTATGGTTAAACCGTAACAATCAAACGGTTGTGGAGAATTTTTTTTAGACAATTAAAAGGTTTATGGGTTTTGAACGCGGCAATCGGTTGATTTTAATATCGAATTAAGTTATAATTATCTCATCGATAAAAAGAAGGATCGTATAATGAATTTTTCAAATCTCGAATATTTTGTGGCTGTCGCCGAAGATCTCAACGTCACAAAAGCCGCCGAGCGACTATACGTTTCTCAACAGTCGCTCTCGAACCAGATAATCAAACTCGAAAACGAACTCAATATAAAGCTGTTTACCCGCACGCCCTCGCTCGCGCTCACTTATGCGGGAACGTGCCTACTCAATCACGCGCGGAACATTCTCGACCTGCACAACCAGATGTTGAGCGAGATCGAGGACATCAAAAACAACAAGCGCGGCATGATCAAACTCGGCGTTTCGCACACGCGCGGCAGAGTGCTTTTGCCTGACATTTTACCGTCATTTCAGGCAAAATATCCCCTTTATGAGGTCAATTTGATAGAGGGAAACACCGAAACGCTCGAAAGTAAACTTCGTCACGGCGAAATAGACGTCGTTTTAAGTTTTACTCCGCGCATTCAGGACGGGATAGAAAGCATAAAACTCGTTACCGACAGATTGCTTTTGGTCGTACACCGAAAGTTCATGAATGAGCTGTTCGGCGAAAAGACCGATTACATGCGCGGTAAATTTTCGCAATCGGTAGATATCACGGCGTTCAAAAACTGCCCGTTTCTCCTACTTACAAAGGGAAACAGAATAAGAACGCTAATGGACAACTATATGTCGAAAAACAAGATCGCGCCCGATATAATCCTCGAAACCGAAAACACCGAAACCGCGTTCGCTCTTGCGCTGAAAGGTATGGGCATTGCCGTTTATCCCGAAATGTTCCTAAGTTCCGCCGCCGTTTACAACGAGGTGGATTTCTTCCCCATAACGAGCGAAGAAACGCTCGCAACCCTCGCCGTAAGCTATGCGCAAGGCAGATATCTGAGCAAAGCCGTGCAGGATTTTATCGAGATAGCGGTAAACAATTGGCAAAATAAGGCAAAAATCGACAAGTGAAATATTGTCATACCCACAACCGATAAGCTGTTATTTGCGCGGCTTTCCACAAAAAATAAATGACTTTTCCCATGTAATATTTCATAGGAAATTACAGAAATACGATATTTTATATCGAATAATGCCGAGCGACATAGGCAATGCGGTCGCTCGGCTTTGATTTGCGCGTTCTTGATTTAAAATAATAAAAGATAGATCTATCTAAGATATCAAACTCTGTTTATAATCGTCGCACCATTTTTTGAGTTCGGCTGCGGCGGATTCCGCCTGAGAGCTTACGCCCACTCCGCTAAGGCGCGCTATTTCCTTTATCATGCCGTCGCGGTCAAGTTCTGTGACATGGGTAAACGTCTGCTCGTTGACGACGTCTTTTTCGATAAAGAACTGCTTAGACGCCATGGCGGCGATCTGCGCAAGGTGCGTAACGCACAACACCTGATGATTCTTTGCGATCTGTTGAAGTTTTTGCGCCACCGCTCTGCCCGTGTTTCCGCTTATCCCGACGTCGATCTCGTCGAAGATCATAGTGGGCATCTCGTCCTTTTCGCCATTTACCACCTTTAACGCGAGCATAAATCTCGACATTTCTCCGCCGGAAATTATTTTGGTCATTGGTTGGAGAGGTTGTCCTCTGTTGGGGCTGAAATAGTATTCGAGTTTGTCCATGCCCTTTGTCGTAACGCTGTTTTCGCAATTTTCTCTTGTCGGCAACGGTGCAAATTCGATCTCGAATCTGACCGAGCCCATTCCGAGTTCGCCGAGGTGCTTTTCTATCTCCTTTTCAAAACCTTTTGCGAGTTTTCGGCGCGTGTTGCTCAATGCGACCGAAAGTTCGTAGATCTCGTCGAGAACGGCTTCCTTTTCGGCGCTGAACTTCGTGAAAAGTTTGTCGCTGTTCACAAGGTTATAAAGTCTTTCGTTGGACTCCTTGTAAAACTCCGTCATGCGTTCGAAGTCGCCGTATTTTTTGCGTATTCTTTTCAGCACGTCAAGCCGCTCCTCTATCTTGTCGAGATCCGCTTCATCGAAGTCCTTGTCAAGTTCGTCGCGTATACTGTCGGCTATATCGGAAAGTTCGGCGGACGCCGATCTGATACGATCGCTCAATGCGCCGTACTGCTCGCCTATATGGCTTATCGACCCAAGTAAAACTCCCGCCTCGTCGGCAAGTCCCACCGCATTTATCTCGTCCTCGGAAAGTTTGTTTATAGCTGCCGAAAGCGCGCTGTTTATCTTCTCCGCCGAAGCTATGACCTTGCGCTTTGCCGTAAGCTCGTCCTCTTCGCCCTCTTTTACGTTCGCGTTTTCTATTTCTTCGATCTGAAATTTAAGAATATCTATGAGGCGTTCTCTGTCGTCGCTCGTTCCGATCTGTGACAGTTGCTTATCGATATTTTGCAAAACAGCGACCTTTTCCTCTATCTTTTTGAGCATATCGCCTATATTATGTCTGACATAATAATCGAAAAGTCTGCCTTGTTCGGCTATATTTGCCACAGAAATGTACTCGTGTTGACCGTAAATATCCACCAACCTCTCGGTAAGACGGCGGAGCATGGACGCCGTTACTACCCTGCCGTTGACGCGAATTTCGTTCTTGCCATTATCGAAAAAACGGCGAGTTACTATAACTTCGCTTTCCGCGTCAAGTCCCATTTCGGCAAGCGTTTCTTCTGCCGACGGCGTAACGTCAAATACGCCCTCTACAAAGCCGCGCGCTTCGCCGAATCTCAACAGCGACTTATCGTATTTTGCGCCGAGAAGAAGCATGATAGCGTCAACAATAATGGACTTGCCCGCGCCCGTTTCGCCGCTGAGCACGTTGAGTCCCTCGCCGAAATGCAATTCGGCGTCGCCGATCAGCGCAAGATTTTTTATCACTATGCTCTGTAACATATTATTCTATAAGTTCGTATAATTTTTCAACGGTGTTTTTTGCCGCTTTTTCATCGGCGCAAACTGCCATTACCGTGTCCTCGCCCGCTACGCAACCGAGCACTTCGCTGTCATGCATCTTATCCAGCATGTCGCCCGTCGCATTGGCGCAACCGGGCAAAGTCTTTATCACGATTATATTACACGCTATGTTGACCGAAAGCACCGCAAGTTTAAAAATACGTTTTATGCGTTCGTTTACGGAATCGACGCCCGCAGCTATGTAGCGCGTCTTGACAAGCCCGAGTTCTTTTATATCGCGCGATATGGTAGCCTGAGTGACATTGTAATTCAGCTTTTTGAGCTCATATGCAAGTTCATCTTGTGTTTCGATGTTTTTCGTAGATATGAGTTCGAGAATTTTTATTTGCCTTTCGTTTCGTTCCATTTTTGCTCCTAATTTTCGGTCAATCCCCAAATATTGAGTTTGGACAAAAGTCTGTTGTAAAAATTGCTGTCTTTGAGCCTTATAAAACTCAAAGTCTTTTTCGATTTATAAAAATACAAATTTTCATTCAGATCTATTTTAGCCACCTCTACTCCGTCTATGATGAGTACGGGCGCTTCATATGCGCGACAAACAGAGATCTGCACCTTTTCGTCGGCGCTCACCACCACGGGACGGGTGTGAAGCGAATGGGAATTTATCGGCGTAAGGCACATTGCGTTGACGGTAGGACTCATGATAGGACCGCCCGCCGAAAGCGAATAAGCCGTCGATCCCGTCGGCGTGCAAACAATAAAGCCGTCGCAAGAATATTTGTCCACAAGCTGCTCCTCTATCTTTACGTCCACCGTAAGCATCTTCGTATCTCTGCGATAAACGATAGCCTCGTTGAGAGCAAGATAGACCGAACCGCCGTATTCGGCGCATAAGAGCGAACGTTTGTCTATCTTGTATTCGCCCTTTTTGATCACGTCTATTATGCTTTCGAGATTTCCCAACTCGATTTCCGCCATAAAACCGAGCGTACCCCTGTTTACGCCGAGAATGGGCACGTTATCGTCGATACATTGACGCGCCACGTTGAGTATCGTTCCGTCCCCTCCGACCGTGAGCAATAATTTCAGCGAAGAAAAATTATCCTTGTCGTAAGTCGGATATTGAGGAAAATATTGTTTGAGCCCTTGGGATATACAAAAATCTATTTGCGCGGATTCAAGGATCTTTATCACGGCTTTGGTCACCGACAGATCGTTGTCCTTGTATAAATTTGTATAAATTCCGATCGTCATTTATTTCACCTACAATAAAATTATACTACACTTTTTGACTGTTTTCAAGTGAAAGTAGCTCGTTATCCACTATTTTTTGTATATTTTCGCAGGTAAGTCCCGAAAATTCAAAAGCGCTCTTGACATTCCTTATGTCGCAGAACTCATTTTTGTGTCCGATATTTATGACTTTGCATTTTCCGTACAGATAGTTTCTGACCTCTTCTCCGAAGCCGCCGTGCAAAATATTGTCTTCGAGCGTTATGACCGTGCCGCTCAACGAATCGAGCAGCTCGCTGTCGAGCGGCGCCACAAACCGCGCATTGACTATGTTTGCGTTTTTTATTTTGACAGCTATCTCGTTGGTACGCCCAACGGCAAGCACGGTTATCGGCGAATCACACTTTATAAAAGTTTCCCATTTGCCCAACTTTATCTCTTCGTGAGCGAGAAATTCGATCTCATAAGATTTGGCGTATCGTATCGCCATGGGGTGATCGTATCCGACGGAAAATTTGATAAGTTCACGCAATTCGGTCCCGTCCTTGGGGGACGCAATGGCGAGATTGGGAATGAGCGAAAGATAGCTGAGGTCGAATATGCCTTGATGCGTTACGCCGTCCGAGCCTACCGCGCCCGCCCTGTCGATAAGAAACGTGACGGGCAAGTCGTTGAGGCAAACGTCGTGCAGGACCTGGTCGAATCCGCGTTGCAGAAACGTGGAATATACGCCGAAAAACGGTTTTACGCCGTTTTTGCTCAACCCTGCGCAAAACGATACGGCATGTTGCTCCGCTATGGCTACGTCAAAGAAAAGATCGGGATAGCGCAAAGCAAATTCGTTGAACTTCAATCCGTCGGTCATGGCGGCGGTAACAACGGCTATTTTTTTGCTCTCGGCAAGTTCGCAAAGCGTCTTGCCTGCCACTTCGGACATGGATCTGAGTTTCGATTCGCCCTCGGGCGAAATGCCGTGATAAGCGTCGGGATGAAGTTCGGCATCTTTCAGTCCCCGTCCTTTTTCCGTCAACAAGTGTATTATAACGGGCTTTGCGGACGTCTTTGCAAGTTCGAGCGAACTGATTATGTCAGATATAACATGACCGTCATATGGTCCATAGTATTTTAAACCGAAACGTTCGAAGAATTTATTGCCGACAACGCCCTCTTTTACCTTGTTTTTGATCCCCGTCAACGCCCTTACGAGCGGCTTACCCACAAACGGCAAACCGTTGAGGTCGGTTTTGAGATTACTTTTCATCGCGACAAAATCCTTGTTGACTCTCAGCTTATTGAAGTACTTACTCATTGCACCGACGTTTCGGCTTATGGACATTTTGTTGTCGTTGAGTATTATTATCATAGGCGTGGGGCGATCGCCGAGATCGTTGAGAGCTTCGTATATCTCTCCGCTCGTAAATGCTCCGTCGCCCACTACCGCAACGATATTTTCGTTTGTACCGTTTATATCCCTTGCCCTTGCAAGACCCAAAGCCATAGACAGCGAAGTGCCGCTATGCCCTGTGATAAAAGTATCGAAATCGCTTTCCTTGCTCGAAGGAAAACCGGATGCGCCGCCGTCGCAACGCAGATCTTCCATCATGGCGCCGCGTCCCGTAATAAATTTGTGCGCGTAAGTCTGATGCCCTACGTCCCATATCACCTTATCCGTCGGCATATCAAAAACATAGTGGAGCGCGATCGTAAGCTCCACCGCTCCGAGATTGGACGCAAGATGACCGCCGTTTTTTCGAGTGACGACAATGATTTTTTCACGCAAAAAGGCGGCGTAATCGTCGAGTTCGGAAACGCTCATAGATTTTATGTCTTTGCTTCTTACGTCGTTATGATCCATTTTATTCCCTTTTACCCGCCATTTTCAATGCCAATTCAACAAAAAAATCACTGTTTATGCCTGACATAGTCAGCGCGTCGATAGCTTTTTTCGTCCTTATCTTTATTTCTTCATACGATCTTTCGATCCCATAGATATATGGAAACGATTTTTCGGGCACACTTCCCTTTTCGGCAATATCCATAAGATCGTCATAGATCTGAAAGGCAAATCCGAAATTCAAACAATATTTTTCAAGCCCGTCAAGAGCAGCCTTGGGCAAATTTCCCATAATTCCGCCCGCAAGAACAGACGCCGAAATAAGATAGCACGTCTTTTTGCGATATATGTCCTCGATCTCCCGATCGATATTTTCGGAAAAAAGTTCTCTCGCCTGTCCGCCTATAACTCCCGCTCCGCCGGACAAAAGAGAAAATTTGTATGCCGCTTCCGCCGCCTTGGGATCGGCAGTCGCGGCTTTGAGCATGAGTGAAAACGCCATATTCAAAAGCGCGTCGCCCGTCAACAGCGCCGTCGCCTCTCCGAACTTTTTGTGACAGGACGGCTTTCCGCGACGAAGATCGTCGTTATCCATACAAGGCAGATCGTCGTGAATGAGAGTATATTGGTGCAAACATTCTATACCGACCGCAAAGTCGATCACGGGTCGCTCTATCCGCCCGCCGCCCAAATTATACGCTTCGATAAACATGAGAGGTCGAAGCCTTTTGCCACCCGTGGAAAAGACGTATCTTACGGCGGATAGGATCGGCTCGTCGAAATTCGCCTCGCCTATCGCGTCATCTATCCATTTTTCAACGGTTTCTTTATTCATCGAGCAACGCGTCCATGTCCGCCTTTATTTCGTTTAGCTTGCCCTTATAATCTTTGAGTTGAGCCATGCACTCCTTGGTCAGTTTGAGCCCCTCTTCAAAGAGTTTTATCCCTTCTTCGAGAGATATACCGCTTTCCATTTTAGCGGTCAGATTTTCCAATTCTTTGAGTTTAGCTTCCAGATCCATACATATTACTCCTTTCCGTTCACCGTTGCGTAAAGAGCGCCTCCGCTCATAACAACTTTTATATCGTCGCCTATTTTTACTTCGTTTATGTTGTTTACGCTTTGTTCATTCTTTATGACCTTGGCGTATCCGTCGGACAAAATCTTCAACGGGCTCGACTTATCCAAGACGGCGGACGACAGCCTTAGCTCGTGCTCTTTGGCTGCGAGGATATTATCCGCCTTGACTTGCAGAATATTCAGAAGTCTTTTGAATTCGCTGCCGAATCTAAGCGAATCATCGCGACAATAGCCATAGATATCGCCGAGAACGCCGCTTATCCTTGCTTTTACTTCCGCGGCTTTGCTCTCGCAACCTTGCAATAACTCGTACATTCGGCTCTTTGCATTTTCAAGCCTCGTGCCGAACAATCTTTCGGCACGAACGGACAGATCGCTTAATGCCGTATAAAAACAACTCAAAAATGCCTCGTTGTTTCTTACGATATATTCGGCGGCAATGCTCGGCGTCCCCGCCCTTAACGACGACGCGAAATCGCAAAGCGTGAAATTCACCTCGTGTCCTATCGCGGAAATTACGGGAAACGAGCACGACGACACACAGCGCGCGACCGCTTCGGTATTGAAACAGCCGAGATCCTGCTCCGATCCGCCTCCGCGCGCGACGACCATCACGTCGTATTTCTTCCCTTCCGAAAGAGAAACGGCTTTTACTATGCTTTGCGGAGCCTCGGCGCCCTGAACTTTTACGGAATAAACGTCTATGTCGATATATGAGCAATTATTGCGCGATAAGACCTCCAAAAAGTCATGTATCACGGCGCCTTCCGCGCTGGTAACAAGCGCTATATTCTTTATAAAGCGCGGCAAAGTCTTGGTATTGTCGAATACGCCCTCTTTCGCCAATCTTTCTTTCAGGTCGTTGAGCTTTATCAGCAACTCGCCCTTGCCCACGCCGTTTGCATAGGTCATCACAAAAGTGGCTTTGCCGCCGCGCGGATAAAATCGCATACTGCCCGTAGCGCGTATCTTATCTCCGATCGCAAATTCATAACGAGCGCCGAATTTTACACACGAAAGAACATAATCGCCCTCTTTGAGGGTGATATATGTGTTTCCGCCCGAGAATTTCGCTTCGCTCACCTCGCCTTCTACCGTGATATTTTGAAGCAGCAACTCGTCATCGAAAACATTCTTTATATAATTATTCAGTTGGGAAACCGAAAGGATCTTATTCAAGCCTCAAAGCCGCCTTGACCACGTTTTTGAGCAGCATAGCTACGGTCATGGGTCCCACTCCGCCGGGTACGGGAGTTATAAAGCCCGCAACCTTGCTTACGGATTCGAAATCCACGTCGCCGCACAATTTTCCGTCCTCACGGTTCATACCTACGTCTATTATGACCGCGCCTTTCTTTACCATTTCGCCCGTTATAAGCCCCTTTTTGCCTACCGCTACGACCAAAATGTCGGCATGGCGCGAGAAATTGACGAAGTTTGCCGTATGCGAATGACACATTGTCACCGTGGCATGATTTTCGAGTAGCAAAAGCGACGTCGGCTTTCCGACGATATTGCTTCTGCCTATCACGACCGCGTTTGCCCCGTCAATATTCACTCCCGTCGAACGTATCAGTTCTATGATGCCGCACGGAGTGCAAGCGTTGAGAGAGGGATTGCCGAGCATAAGGTTGCCTGCGTTTTCTGCAAGGAATCCGTCCGCGTCTTTATAGACCGAGATATGCGAAAGGACCACGTTTTGCCTTATATGCGGCGGAAGCGGCAACTGAACGAGTATGCCGTCCACCGTTATATCGTCATTGAGTTTGTGAATAAGTTCTATAAGTTCCTCTTCGGTGGTTGACGCCGGCAATCTGAACGCAAACGAATTTATGCAATTTTCGTTGCAAGCATTCAATTTGTTTCTGACGTAAATACTGCTGGCAAAGTCGTCGCCAACAAGAATTACGGCAAGCCCCATCTTACGTCCTTTGCGTTCCAGATAGGCTTCCGCCTCGGCTTTTACCTGCGCCTTGATTTCGGCAGCTATCTTTCTTCCGTCAATGATCTGTGCGCTCATTTGTGTTCCTCCATATTTTTTATAACGGACGCCAGAATTCCGTTTATATAATTGGCGCTCTTAGGCGTCGAATAGATTTTCGACAACTCCAAGGCCTCGTTTACAGACACTTTGTAGGGTATATCGTCCATATACAGAATTTCATAGATCGCGACATATAAAAGGGCCTTGTCCACTTTGTACAATCTGTCGAAATCGTAAGCGCGCGCATATTTTTTGACGATCTCTTCGAGTTTTTTCAAGTTATCGACTATCCCGAAAAAAACATCGTTGAAATACTTCTTGTCGTCATCGCCGATATCTTTCAACGCTTCGCTTATCGAAAGGTCGTTCATTTCGCCGCAAACATCTGTTTCGTAAACCAGCTTAAATACACTTTCTCTTACACTTCTTCTGCTCATCGTATCTCCAAAAAAAACGAATTACCCCATAGAAATCCTATAGGGCATTCGTCGTATCGATATTTTCACGAAAATCAACACCCAATATATTGACATCGATCTTGCCTACTTTATAGGTAGTGCTTGTTTCTATATTGCGTTTTATGTTGTTCTGGATCCTGAAAGCCACATCGGCACAACTCACGCCGTACAAAACATTTATACCGACGCTGACGTTGACTGTTTCGCCTATCACATCGATCCTTACGCCCTTGCCTTGCAACGACCCCACTCCGCTTATTTCCGAAGTGGCGAGTTGAACGATCGAGCGCAGAACATGATTGCCGTAAATTACGTCGCCGTCTGAATCAATATTGATCAAATTCTTCATAACAATACCCACTTTTATGTCTATGGGCTTATTATATCATTTATTTTTCAGAATTGCAATTAAATTGATTATTCCACGGAAATAATTCTGACGTCAAATGACGTTCTGTCCGTTTCCGTTACTATAATTTCGGTGATCTGAGTTGCCTGTTCCTCGGTAAGGGCGGCTGCCTTTACTATGACGTTGATGCTCTCGGTGGAATTTGTCACTACGACGTCGTCGAATCCGAGCGCTTTGATAAGTCCTTCGAGCACGAGTTCGAGTTCCATGTTCTTAGTGATCTCGAGTTTGCTCTGCTTTGCCTGCTCTACCGCGTCGGCGTCGGACGCAGAGTTATTTATGATAGCGTCGAGATACAGGATCGTTTGATCTCTCGTAGCCAAGCGATCGCTTCGATATGTATCGAAAAAACTCATCGAACTTTCATTGTTCAAATTGTTATTGTTGCCGCTCCCGGCGCTGATAGCGTTGCCGTTGAGGACGATATTGAGCACGCCCGTCACTACCAAAAGCGCCAACATACCACACAAAATAAATATCTTTTTCTTTTTACTTAACATAAGGGTTCCCTCCATAATTTATTTACTCATTCCGAATACCAAAACTTTTTCCGCAGTAATATCCATCAATGTGGATACGGCCATAATTACGTCAACCTTGATTTTTGCATTATTACCTCCTTCACAAATTATCAACACACCGATCGCTCGGGGATATATTTCTTTGAGTATCACCGGGCCACCTGAGCTCTGCACTACCTGCGACGATGTGGAATTGCCGTTGACGTTCGTATTCTGAGCGGGAACGATCTCCACCCCCGACGCCCAATTTATCACCACTTCGGTCTTGCCTACGCCATCCATTCTCGATATGGCGCTTTGGATCCTGTTTTGCATGTCCAGGCAATAATCTTCGCTCGCAGCTACGCTTTGTTGCTTGGACTTTACGGAAGTGAAGGACGAAAAGTAAATTATGAGCATTATCGCCACTGCGGCGACCGCAAGAATGATCTCCTTATGCTTCAATTCTTTCAATCCGTCTATAAACTTACTCATAGATCATAATGACTCCCTTGTCCACATCGAGATAACCGCTTACGAATCGGGTTATTGTTTCATATTTATTTATATGCACGACTTTATCGTCGATAACCAATTTACTCAAATTTACCGTAACGCTTTTAATGTCGATTTTGTCGGAAAAATCACCTTTTATCTCTACTTGCGCATTTCGATATCCCTCCTTTGCCAAGGCATTCTCCACTCCGCGTTCCAACGCGCTTACTTTGAGTCTGCTTGCGTATTCAAGATAGCTTTCGTCGACTTCGATTCCCGGAACGAAAAGGATATTGTCGCCGCCGATTCCGTTTTTTATCATGTTGGGAATAGGCGCCACCACAATGAGAATGGTAAGCGAAGCGAAAATTGCGTTCACGAATTTGCCCATTCTTTTTCCGCTGAGTACGAGATCGGAAATGAATCCGAGCGCAACGACCGCAAGAATACTCATTATCCACGAAAGTATCATTTACACCACCAGATTGCCCGTACAAACTATGAGCAACAAAAATATAAAATAAAGAAACGCGATGCCGAGTATTATTGCTATAAGCGAAGATACGCTTTTGCTTATGCCGTTAAGAATGTTGCAAATGCCTTTGCTCCCGAGGGGCTCACATATCGCCGCGATGAGTTTGAGCGAAAGGCTGAAAAGCACTATCTGTATTATGAGCGGGCTCACGGACAAAAACAGAATTATTATACCGCTCAAACCTATACCGTTCTTTATAAGCACGCTTCCGCTTATAACGAGGTTGTATCCCTCCGAAAGATATCCCCCTATTATAGGTACATATCTGCTTAGCGCAAGTTTTGTCGTTCTTATGTATATGCTGTCGTAAATCGACGCAGTCACTCCCTGAATGGACAACACCGCCAAAAAAACGAAAAACACGGTGCTGAGCACCCACTTCATGGCGCCCGAGAAAAATTCCGCCATGGAATTGAGTTTTATGCCGTCGCTGAGATTGCCCACGACATGGAAAACTATGCTCAAAAGGAAACACGGAAGAGCGAAAACCGTTATGATATTCGTCATGGCGCTGCTTAAAATTGCGATCGCAGGTTGATATACGGCGATATTTTTGCTCGACCCTATCGCCGTCATGAGCGTAAGAAGCACGGGAAAAAAGCCGTCCATCTGTTTTTTAAGAAAGTCGATAAACTCGCGCGACGAATTGACGAGGTTGATTATCTGAGCAAATACGATGACCATTACGAGGGCGACGCACGCCATTCGCACTATATTTTCGGTCGATTGCGACGCAAATTTGCCCTTTATCGCGTTTATAAGGCTGAACAATATGCAAATCGTGAGTATGGACACGATAAACGGGATAAAATTTTTCAATTTTATAGCAAAGACTCCCGTTATGTATCCGAAAAAATTGCCAAAGTCAATGCCGTCGCCGCCGTTTATAAGGCTGACGAGCTTGTCCTTAATGCTTTCGTAGCCGAACACCGACATCTCTTCGCTTCCGAATTCGTTCAAAAGTTCGTCAAGACCGCTCGTATCGAGGTTGTCGATTATTTCCTCGGTATTCGTCGGATCGTTTGCGTTTACCTCTTCCGCCATAACGACGTTTACAGACGAATTCATAACGACAAAGACGATCAATATCAATAAAATCAATTTCTTCATCAAAACAACTCCGCAATAAGGTCGAAAAGCGCATTGATTATTGGCAACGACACAATAAGAATTATGACTTTGCCCGCCATTACTATCTTTTCCGCTACCGATCTGTTGCCCGTATCCTCCACTATCCCGGCGGAAAATTCGGTTATGTACCCTATTCCTATGATCTTGATCACGCTCTTTAATACGCCGCTTTGGATCCCTGCGCGTTCGATCACGGCGGTTATGCTCGTCAAAATATCGGCGAAATAATCGAGCAGCATAAAGATGATGATACACCCGCCCGCTACTCCCACCGCAATGCTCAATCCGCTTTTGCTTTCTTTAAGCGTGAGAGAACAAAATGCGGTGACTATTCCCACCACGGCGATTTTCAGGATCTCCATCAGTACAACCCGAACATATTATTTAACGTGTCAAACAGCTTTGCGATCATGTCGACTACCATCAAAAGCACTATGACAAGCCCTGCAAGCGATACCATGGTCGCTATCTCATCTCTGTCCGCCTTTTTCAGGATCTGGCACACTATCGCCGTGATTATCCCCACCGCTGCGATCTTGAATATTATTTCCACTCCCATAAACACCTACCTATATGAGCAAAATTCCAACGAGCAGTCCAAACAGCAACCCCAATTTTATGTACATATTGCCATATCTATCGTTTTTTTCTTTCAATTCCCTGTACTTCGAGCCGAATTGACTTTCGTAACGTTTCAATTCGCCTATCTGTGTTTCGCCGTCCGATCTTCCCAATCTCGAAAAAAACTCCTTTACCTGCGCCGCCTCGCACTTTGTCAGACAACCCGAACTTACAGTGAGCGCCGCCCCGCCGAGATAAGCCTTATACTCCGAAATATTTTTTTTAAGGAACGGCGAGGCGATCTCGACGCTTTCGAGTATGGACGCGAGCCTATCCGCTTTATAACTGATATTGTCTATCAGCCAAGAACACAATTTCATAGATTCGCAATAGTAATTTTCCCGTTCTTTATCGCGTTTTGACATGGCAAGTCCAAGCATAAAGCCGCAAAACGATGAAAGAACGGCTATAAAAATACTGTTCATAATCTGTCGAAGTTGCCGTCGTATACGCCGTCTATCCGCCCCACGCTTTCGCTCGAAAGCACGACCACCCTTTCGGCAAATCCAAGCCCTTTCAATCGATTCCTATAATCTTTCCCCATTGAATGGATAGTGGCAATAACGCCCACCCCGCCGTGACACGCGCGTTCGATTGCCTCGACGTCCTTAACGGTCATTATTTCATCGGCGGCAAGAACGTCGGGACGCATATATCTTATTCCTTGTTCGAATGAAAACGACTTATCCGCGCCCGATATGACATCGGTATTTCGTCCTACGTCGAGCGACTCACCGTCATGAAAGGCAGCTATCTCGTAACGCTCGTCGGCTACGAGCACATTGCTGCCTCCGTCCGAAAGTTGGCGCACAATGTCGCGAAGCAATGTGGTTTTGCCGCAACCGGGAGGCGAAACGATAAGCGTATTATAGCAGCCCTTGCCCCTTTTTATGAATTTCATTATGCCGTCCGCGCAGCCTTTTATCTCGTGCGGGAACCTTATATTGAGCGATGTAAAATTCTTTATGGTCTTATCGTTGACTTCGCCGCATATACCTATCCTGACTCCGCTGCTTAGCGACAAAAAGCCGTTTTTTATCTGGTCGTTTACCGCATATATGGAATGTCCCGAGGCCTTTAACACTACTTCGTCTATTTCGGCATAGCTTATTTTCATTCCAAAGCCGCACAGTCCCGTTTCCGAAAGTCCGAAAAATCGCCCGCCGTAATTGACGGATATCCCGCCGCTGCGCAAACGAATCTCATATATCCTCTCCTCGTCCAACTTGGACAAAGCGTTGCCCACCCGCAAAGGCAGGATCTTTTTTACAGCATTATCCATACATCTATTTATACGGCGCTTGTCCGCTCAATATGAAAATGCACGACGGACATTTTTTGTCGACAAAAGGCATAAAAAATAAGAGGCGATAGATAAACTACCGCCCTATTGTTTTTTCTCTTATTATCATTTATCGTATGTTTCGGATATGTCCCTTTCCACATCGCCGTCGGGCGTATCGGAAAACTTGATTTCGGTCGAAGCCAACTTTTGCAAATTATTTATTCTGTGCAATACCGATCTCACGATAGCGCTCTTACGGATCTCATCTATATATTCACCGGCTTGATCCAACACGGAAATTATATCTTCTTCCACACCGTCGAGCGCTTTAAAATCTATCCATTCAAACGATGACACAAGTTTGATCTGGTCTTCGTGTTTTTTCTTGAAAGGTTTACATTCCAAACCGACGCCTGTGATGATCTGACTTGCTATCTTATCGTAACCGAGTGAAGATCCGCTGTCGAATATGGGAGCAGCGGCGATCCATTCCAGCGTCACGGCGTTGCGTATAAGACCGAAATTGTTTTGGTGCCTATCCTCGTTTGCAATGATATAATCCAGCACTATCATACGATCCACCGCTTTTACGATATCTTTCAGACCAAGCGCCTCGCAACAATCGATGTAATGTTTATAGATCGAAGTACTGTTATCTTTCTTTGTCATTTGCATGATACGCCAGGCGCTGACGAGTTCGGTATTTACGTCGATAAAATCTTCGCAAACGCTGTACGGCACTCCATCATCCCATATGATATTGTAATCCACATGAGGAATATCAAGGCGAGCCGCTATTTTTGAGGCAATAACTTCATTGAACGGTTGCTGCATGAACGGATTGCTGCCCGCCTTGAACAGACATCGCTTTCCGTCTACGATCTTCCAGCGCTTTTTTAAACAACCGTCGGAGGTGTTATCGGGCGAACTGAAATCGAAATGACCTTTTTTCTCCCCTTTCCCCAATAGAACGTCGCCGACGTCTTCCGAAAAGCCGTTCTCAAAGAAATTGATTTTGCTCCATTCCAAATTGCCGTTTATAGGTTTTATCCAATATTGATCGGAAAGGCTCAGTCCGTAACATCTCAGGAGCAACATTCTTGTTGAATATAAGTTCAAGACTTCCAATGCGCGGACGATCCCGGAACGACTTGCGGGTATGGAACGATCGACCCACCAATCGTTTAAAGCAACTCTGTCCGAAATGCCGTTTTTGACTTTTACGCCATACGGAAGATGCTTTTCTTCGTATAATTCATCGACCTTTTGAATAAATCCGATGTCTTCGTCTATGTCGAGCAAAGCTACCGTAATATTCTTATGCATCAAGAAATACTTCATTCGATTCTCCTTTCATTAAGTTTATCATATTTTATCCTTTTTTTCAACTGTTTTGTTGCTTTTTTGTTTTTGCATTTCTATTCGATCGGCGGATATTTCGTATAAAAAAATCGCACTCCCGAATGAGAATGCGATCTTTTTTTAGTGAGATGATCTTATTTGACAAATTTTTTCATATATTCGATACCTGCTTTGAGGCATTCGATATTGGACGGGATCACCTTCGGCTTGCTCTCGAAAACATGTTCTACCGCATGGATAGCCGCCTCTTCGGAAATATCGCCATTGAAAATGGGAAGCAATACGCCGAGCATATAAACGTTGGCGCCGCGCTTATTGATAGCCGCTGCCAATGTGTCTACCGGAACTTGATAGAACTTAACGTCTTTACGGGTCGTTTTCTTGTGAACGATATCGGAGTTGGTGATTATTACGCCGCCCGCCTTAACGCTGCCTTCGAATTTGTCGAGCGAGGGCTCGTTGAAAGCGATAAGGATATCGGGATGATCGATAACGGGAGCAGCGATATCTTCCGCCGAATAGATGACCGAGCAGTTAGCCGTACCGCCGCGCATTTCGGGACCGTAAGAAGGAAGCCACGAAGTATTGAGGTTTTGCTCGATAGCCGAATAAGAAATAAATTTACCGAGGGACAAAACGCCCTGACCGCCGAAGCCGCTTATGATAATTTTTTGCATATTATTTATCCTCCTTCGTTATATCTTTGAATACGCCGAGCGGATAGAATGCGCAGCCTTTTTCCTTAACGAACTGCATGGATTCGAGCGGAGTCTGATGATAGTTCGTCGGGCAATTGGCTACGACTTCGATAAAGGAAAGACCTTTCTTTGCCATCTGGACTTGGAAAGCCTTCTTGATAGCCGCCTTTGCTTTGATAACATGGGGTACGTCATAGCACGAAACGCGCTCGATATATGCGGGACCCGTAAGAGTGGCAAGCATTTCGCACATATGTACGGGATTGCCGTTTACCTTGGGATCGCGGCCGTAAATACATGTGGTCGCTTTTTCGCCGGGCATCGTTGTGGGAGCCATCTGTCCGCCCGTCATACCGTAAATACCGTTATTGATGAAGATCACGGTGATGTTCTCGCCTCTTGTGCAAGCGTGGACCGTTTCCGCCATACCTATGGAAGCAAGGTCGCCGTCGCCCTGATATGTGAATATCATGTTGTCGGGATTTACTACCCTGCGAATTGCGCTCGCAACTGCGGGAGCTCTGCCGTGAGCAGCCTCAAACACGTCGCAACGGAAATATTTATATCCGAAAACCGAGCATCCTACGGGAACAACGCCTATTGCGTTATCAGCTTTGCCGAGTTCATCGAGCACTTCGGCTACCAATCTATGTACAATGCCGTGCGTGCAACCCGGGCAATAGTGCAACGGGGTTTCGGTCAGCATTTTAGGCTTATCTGCTACTATTTTCATATTATTTGCCCTCCTTTACATACTTAACGAGATCTGCCGGCATCATAACGTTACCGCCGCTACGTCCGTAGAACTCAACGGGTTTAAGTCCGTTGACGGCAAGACGAACGTCCTCTATCATTTGTCCCATGCTCATCTCTACCGTTATAAACTTCTTGACCTTGTCGCATTTAGCCTTGCTTGCGATAGCGTCGGTCGGATACGGATAAAGCGTGATGGGACGGATAAGTCCTGCCTTTATACCCTGAGCGCGAAGTTCTACGATGGCAGCCTTGCATATACGGGCAACCGAACCGTAAGCCACAAATATGTATTCGGCGTCGGACGTGAGATATTCTTCGCATCTCGTTTCGTTCTTGGTGATCTCTTCGTATTTTTTGAACAAATGATTGTTGAATGCTTCGAGTTCATCGGGCTCGATACGAAGCGAGTTGATGATCCTCGGTCTGCCGTCGCTGTGACCGCAAGCAGCCCATTCGTTTTTGTCGGGGAGCGTTTTAAGGTCGCGCATCGGCGGGATCTCTGCGGGCTCCATCATCTGACCGAGCATGCCGTCGCCTATTATCATTACGGGCGTGCGATATTTATCCGCTACGTCGAATGCGCCGTATGTGATGTCCACAAATTCCTGAATGGAACTCGGAGCGAATACTATCGGGTGATAGTCGCCGTGTCCGCCGCCCTTGGTAGCCTGGAAGTAGTCGCCCTGTGCGGGTTGAATACCGCCGAGTCCCGGACCGGAACGCATCATATTGACTATTACGCAAGGAAGTTCTGCTGCCGCTATGTAGCTTATTCCCTCTTGTTTAAGGCTTATTCCGGGGCTGGACGAGCTCGTCATGGCTCTTGCGCCTGCGCCTGCCGCTCCGTAAAGCATATTGATCGCCGAAACCTCACTCTCGGCTTGAATGAAAGCGCCTCCTACTTCGGGCAACCTCCAAGACAAATATTCGGGTATTTCATTCTGAGGCGTGATAGGATAACCGAAGAAGTATCTGCAACCGGCAGCAACAGCAGCTTCGGCGATCGCCTCATTACCTTTCCAAAGTTTTTTCATAAATTAACGAATCCTCCTTTTAATTAGTCGCGATAAACGGTGATAACGCTATCCGGACACATTGTTGCGCAACTTGCGCAGCCTATACACTCGTCCATATTAATACATTCGGCTACCTCATAGCCTTTTGCATTAGTACGTTTTGAGATCTGCAAAATCTTTTTCGGACAAGCGTTGACGCATAAGCTGCAGCCTTTGCAGTAGGCTTCGCGAAATTCAACCTTACCTTTTGCCATAAATAAAATAACCCTCCTGTTTTTATAAAATACGGTTTGATCGATGGGAACCGATCGCGGCTCTTGTTCGATCTCCGTGTTTTCCATATTATTTTTGTCGCGCTCCGTAAAATATATATTGTTGTGCGAGTCCGGCGAGCGCCCCGTATCTTTGAAGATAATAACTTCGCACTTTGCCCGGCGTGTCGAGCGTTTCGCTTCCGCACATCTTGAATATCCAGGTGTCCACGGGGAAGCAGTCCCACTTTCCGAGCCCGAAAAGCAAAATACAATCGGCGACTTTCGGTCCTATTCCCGGCAAGGACAAGAGCATGTTGTACGCGTCCTCCGTCGTCGCCGAACCGATCTTTGTAAGAAAATCCGTTTCATAGAGTATCTTAGCCGTTTTGCCGAGATACGCGTCCCTGAACCCCGCGCCGAGCATTCTGAACCGATCTATGCTTACCTTAGCAAGCTGTTCGGGCGTGGGAAAGGCGAAATATCCTCCCATATCGCTCCCGCAAAAGGCGCAGATCCTTTCGATTATTCCCTTTATGCGGGGAATATTGTTGTTGGCGGAAATGATAAAGTCGATTATCACTTCGAAAAGTTCCTGCCGCAAGATCCTTATGCCCTTGCCCGCTTCTATCCCGACTTTGAGTTCGTCGAACTTGCCGAGCGCTTTGGTAAATTCGTCGTAATCCGTATCGAGGTCGAAATAGTTTATAAAGTAGTCCGTTTGATCGGTGACTATCCTATCTCCGTCGACCTTGGCGCGATATTTGCCCGAAAACACTTCATAGCCGCTACCGTCGCTTACGAACCTGAACGTCTGCCCGCATGTAAGGATCGCCTTAAAGTCGAGAGGCCTTTCGGTTATAATGGTATTGCCGTTGACAATGTACTTCATCTTAAAAAAAGGGGGGCTTACCCCCTGAAATTATCAAGCAACAGGATAAACGCTTACCTGCTTTCTATTCCTGCTTACTTCAAACTTTACAACACCCGTTTCAAGAGCGTACAACGTATCGTCGTTGCCCCTGCCTACATTATTGCCCGGGTGGAATTTTGTGCCTCTTTGTCTTACCAGAATACTGCCTGCGTTAACGCGCTGGCCGTCGCCGGCCTTGACTCCGAGTCTTTGCGCCGCCGAATCACGACCGTTCTTAGACGAGCCGCCTCCCTTTTTATGCGCAAAAAGCTGAATATTTATAAACATTTTTTACCTCCTGAATAAATTCACCGAAGCTATTTCAGCTTCAATTCGATAAAATCCGAATACGTTTCGTATAGATCGCTTATCCCGCAAAGCATGGTATCGAGGATCATGTCGGCGTCGTGCCTTGTCTGTGCTTCGAGACGCGGTAACGTAAAACTCAAAAAGCCTTCTTCGTCGCGTCTATCGAACTTCACCGCAATACTTGCGACTTGCATAAGCCCCAAAAGCGCCGTCTGTATTATGCTGCTCAAAGCCGCACACACTATATCTTCGCCTTTTTCGCCGTAATCGGTATGCCCGTCTGCCGTAAGCGATACGATATGTCCCGATTCCCTGTATACTTCGATAGTGGTCATATGATCAGATGGAAAGGATCTTTATACGAGTAAACGGTTGTCTGTGTCCCTGCTTTCTGCGGGAATTCTTTTTGGCTTTATACTTGAAAACGGTGATCTTCTTGTCTTTACCGAATCCGAGTATCTCGGCTTTGACCGTGCCGACTTCGGTGGAAACAGTGTCGCCGTCCACTTTGAGTATGGATCTGAGCTCTACTTTGTCGCCGACCGCTCCGTCGAGTTTTTCAACTTCGATCTCGTCGCCTTCGCTTACTCTGAATTGTTTGCCGCCCGTAACTAAAACTGCATACATGATTTTAAGCACCTCCTCATTGATGTCTCCGTTAGTAGGGTATTTGCAATTGCAAATTTGACGACCCTTTCTATACGGCTCAACAAGTATTATATCTTATACGATAACCAAAGTCAAGTATTTTTTAAGGCTTTTTTTGCGCAGTCGCAATAAAACTATACGGACAGCCGTCAAGTTCGGCGTAATAACCGCTTCCGAATGAAGTTATTATAAATTTCCCCTGCTCTTTCCATGTCCGAAAGGGCCGCGTCGCATATATCGAAGAATAAAGTGCGATAAAAAAGCGCCTATAAAGGAGTTTGACCTTTAAGGCGCGATCGATAAGTGATATTTTTGCTTTTTTAAAGTTTAACGGTGAGCGCGGGAACGACGCCGCAAGCCGTAATGAAGAATCTGTATTCGCTGTCCAAACGCCCTGCGGAATAGACGCCGCACAAAAGTTCGCTGATATTGCGGGGCGAGCGAGTCCACCACCAACCTGTGCCGATAAATTCGCTGGTAGAGACATACGCGCCCTGCGACATGCTGTAATCGGTGGTTTTCAACTGACGCGAAGAATGTTCGAGCAACGATCGGCTAAAACCGTATTTTTCATTGACGCAATCGCTTTGGCTCAAAAGGAACACATAGTCCTCGGTATCCTCGCAAACAAATTCGGGATTGTTGAGCCCGGTGGTCGCGATGCTGTTGCTTACTTCGGTAAGCAAAATATTTTTCCTGCTGTAATCGTCGAAAGCGCTATCGTAAAATTCATCGTTGAGCCACTCCCTCAACGTACTGTATTTGTAATTGTTGGCATATGTGCCCTCGGGCGCATCGCCAAACGAAGTGTAATATATGGGACGCGTTTCGTATTGTCGAGAGTAATAATTTGTTTGATATGGCTGCGAGTCCAATATTATGTCACTCATAATCAGGGCTTCTTCGTCATTTTTAGTCAAAATTCTCCACCTTATGGGCTCAAATTCAAACCAATAGACCTCGCCCGGCATATAGCCGTTATCGTCTTGACCGGAGTTTTCCGCAGACGGAGCGATGTCCAAACTATATGGACGATATCGATCGAAATAAACTCCGCGATATCTGTTCTCTCCCATTTCCACATCTGTATACCACATATAATCCGCTTCGCCGTCCTCTGCATAATCGTAAGCTATCCAATCGCCCGATCCATTGTCGGGTTTGCCATACGAGTCGTTAAGCTGCCTTATAAGATCGTTATCGTTGACTTTGGTCTGCGGATATTCGCCGAAATACATATACGCGCCGTTGTCGGAATATGTGTAATACGGTTTATCTTCGCCGCATTCGATACATTTGTTGTCGTCGCCGAAAACATGGGGCAATTTATCTATGCTCTTCTCTACTTCTTTATCGCAAACAGAACAAGTGCGAAGCAAAACGCCTTCTTCCGAACATTTGGGTTCCCTGACCGTCCTGTCGGTAAACTCATGTGCCGTTTCATCTTGCCTGTAACCGCACTCGCATTCGTGCCAATGGCTTTCGTCGTCATTGCTCCACTTGGCGGAAACGTTGTGTTTTGTCTTTTCTCTCTTCGCGCCGCAAACGCTGCATTCTTCCCAATGATATGTATCGTCGTATCCGAAAACAGAGAAATCGTGTTCGCCTCTTTCGCCCGTCTTGCCGCAAACGCATGTTCTCCAATGCTCCGTATCGTCATAAATATAATCGGAAGCATAGTCGTGTCTTTCTCTTGAATTTACTTCACCGCAAGCGCATTCTTTCCAATGGACATCTTCGTCATAGTTCCACTCGAAGTTATGCGCATGATTGCAAGCAGCCAATGCGAAAATAGCGATGATCGCAATAATTATGACCGCAGCAATGTGATTTTTTTTCATATATCTTCTCCGTATGCAAGTATTTTATAGGAATGGGAATAAAACTAATCGTCGGATATTCCCAACTCTTTCATTATGTCTTTCAGATCTTCGGTGGGATTGAGCGCTTCCTCGAAGTTAAAGCCGCTGTCCGACGGTCCCGATAGCGCAGGATTCATGACCGCGATGCCCGTTTTGTATGCTTTGGAATTTTTACGCGGTCTTGTAGCCGCCGTCGGGGGCTTGGGATCGCCGAGATATTCTTTGATGCTCTTTATGGGATCGAAAGGTTCCTCGCGAGATGAGATCTCCACGCTTCCCGTCTTTTTGTTTTTAAGACGCGCCTCTTCCTCGCCGAGTCGTTTTGACGGTCCGCCCAGCGTTTCGGTCATTTCCCTGTTGAATTTGCTTACCGCCATGAGATCGTCGTCGAGCGGATATTTGGCAAGGAGTTTGTCGTAATAAGCCGTCCACTTTTCGTGAAAAGCCTTTAAACGCGCCATTTCGGCGTCGTATTTGGTTTTTGTCAGCTGCTCTATCTGCTCAGCTTTGGATATCGCAGAATAGATCGCCTTTACGATAAGTTCGCGCTTGCCTTCGAGTTTGCCGAGCTCCTCTTTGAGCGCGGACACCTGCGTGGTGAGATCGGCAATACGCTCGTCCTTTTGCGCGGAAGCGGCGACGAGCCCCTGAATGTACGCGTCCACCTGCTCCTTACAATAGCCCTTTCTTTTAATGTCAAAACTCATTTTTGAACTCCGATCAAGAATTTTTGCTTTATATCATAAACGCCCTTGCTTATATTCACCCTGTATATGTTGGGATTGAGCAATCTTTTGTATTCCTCCCAAAGTTTAGCCTTTTCGCGTTTCGCATAATCCGCCATCTGAGAAAGTTTCGGCGAATGATATACGCATTTTCCGTTTACAAATATGTTATTCAAAATTTCGCGCACGTCGTAATCGCCCAACGTGAATTTCTTCCACACGTCCGTTTCGTGCCTGAGCGTAATCGGCTTGGGAAGTTGTTCGTCTTTTAGCGCGATGACGTCCGCCACCGCCATGCCCGATCTCTTATCGTAAAGGCGCAAGACCTTTTTGAAGCCAGGATTGGTTATCTTTTCGAGCGAAGAACTTATTTTCATTTTATCATATTTTTCATTGTCTATTTCGATGCGCGAAAGTTTGTACACGCCGCCGAGAGATGGAGTCCTTTCGCTTGTAATGAGTTTGGTCCCCACTCCGTAAACGTCGATCTTTGCGTCCTGAACTTTGAGCGCGGTAAGCACTTCCTCGTCGATATCGCCGCTGGCGAAGATTATGGCGTCGTTAAAGCCCTCGGCGTCAAGCATCTCGCGTGCCTTTTTGCTCAAATACGCAAGGTCGCCGCTGTCCAACCTTATGCCGACAGGCTTGTGTCCGCTCTCTCTCAGCTTTTTGAACACCTTTATGGCGTTGGGCATACCGCTGTTGAGCGTATCATATGTATCCACAAGAAGCAGACAATTATCGGGATAAAGTTCGGCGAATCGTTCGAACGCTTCGAGTTCGGTCCTGAAACTCATTACCCAGCTGTGCGCATGAGTACCCTTGACGGGGATATCGAATTCCTTTGCCGCAAGAACGTTGCTCGTGCCTACGCAGCCGCCTATAATGCTCGCTCTCGACCCGTAAATGCCCGCGTCCGGTCCTTGCGCACGCCTTAATCCGAACTCCACCACGCTCTTTCCGTCGGCAGCCTCGACTATCCTCGACGTCTTTGTCGCTATCAAAGTCTGGTGCCCTATTATGGTGAGCATAGCCGTTTCGATGAGTTGCGCCTCGATGAGCGGCGCCTTGACTATCAGGATAGGCTCGTTGGGAAAGACCACTTCGCCCTCTACCGCCGAATATATATCGCCCGTGAATCTGAAATCTTTCAGATATTTCAGAAATCCCTCGTCAAATATATTCAGCCCTTTGAGATATTCGATGTCGCCATCTGTAAACTTCAAATTTTCGATATAATCTATGACCTGTTCGAGCCCTGCGAAGATCGCATAGTTCAATTCGGGCTTATATCTGAAAAACATATCGAAAACAGCTTCGTTTTTGTATGTGCCATCCAGATAATATCCGTTCATCATGGTGAGTTGATACAGATCGGTCATAAGAGTAAGATTGCGAGTATTCATTTGTTCTCCTTATATTTTTTTCCGTTCATTTTGACAACGGCGTAGATAACGCCCAATATCCCGAAATATGCCGCCAGAACAGGCAAGACAACTTTTATCGGCAGAACGGACAAACTGTGCAAAAACAATAACAGCCCCATTCCCGTCAAAGCCGCGCTTATCTTGAAAAATCCATCGAAACGACGCGCGAAACATGAGCCGCAAACCGCGCCTATCGGCAAAAATATAACGTAAAGCGGATAAATTTCTTTCAGCGTCATTCCGCAGACGATCGTCGCCTGAGCGATAATAAGTACGATCGAGGACGCGACGCAACCTATCCCTATAACGTTCTTTTGCAACAGCGCGACGGAAAGCGAGATCGCAAACAGACAAACGTAAACTGCCATAAGCCAACATTTGTCTATCGAGAACGGGAAAACATTCAATGCGGCAAGTATCAAAAACACGGACGTCAACGTGACAGCCGCCGCGCTTATCAGCTCGGTAATATGTAATATCTTGCCGTCTACTTCTCTTTTCATGTATTCTCCGAATTGTCTTCTTCGCCGTTTTCCGACGATCCTTCGCTTTTGACTTCCTTTTGCGCGGAAGCGGCAAAAATTTTCTTTTTGTACATGAAAGTCTTTTCGTATCCGTAATAATCGAGCGTCAATTTGCTCTCATCGACGAACAAAAACGGCTTTTTGCCCGCTCGTTTTGCCATAACTATATGGCCGACTATTATGGCTATGCCTGCGATAAAGATCAACGCGCTTATGAGTTGATTCGCCTTGATCGGTCCGAACCACATGCTGTCGCTTCGCAGTCCCTCCACCCAAAACCTTATAAAACCGTACCAGACGCAATAGAAAGCAAAACAAAAGCCGTCAAAACTCTTTCGCTTGCCGTTATAGAACCATTGCAAAAGCCCGAATCCTATGAGGTTCCACATGGATTCGTAGAAAAAGCACGCGTTGTAATAGCCCGGTCCGTCCACTCCGTTTTCGATCCATACGGCGAACGGGAACCAGCACCAATTAGGATCGGTGATGAGTTGACCGTAAGCCTCGCCGTTGGCGTAGTTGCCCCACCTTCCTATCGCCTGTCCGAGTATGATAAGGCAAAAATAGAGGTCCGCCATTTGCACGAGCGTCATTTGTTTTTCGGGAGGTTTGCGCTTATTGATGAGAAATCTGACTATGACCGCGCCGATCAAGCCGCCCAGCAAGCCGCCGTATATGGCAAGCCCCGCAAGCCCCGTGAAGCGCCCGTTGCGAAATCCGATGACTTCGCCCAAAGTCCAGGACGTTCCGTTGTGCGCCATATCGTTGAGGACATAATACAGCCTTGCTCCTATTATGGCAAGAGGTATACATACAAGGGCGACGTCGAATACGTTGTCCGTATCGTATCCGCGTCGTTTAGCCAAGAAAAACGCCAGAACGATACATAAAACCATTCCGCCGCCTATAAGACCGCCATACCAACCGGCAGAAATAAGCATAGTAACCTCCACGTTAAATCAATGGTATCAGTATACTATAAATCAATGTCGATTGTCAATCGGTCTTGTGTCATTGGGAAAAAAAGGAAACGAATTTTTTATGTCAATATAAATTTTTTGTCGATATTTTCATTCACGGGGCTATGGCGATAACTCCCCTTACCGAATTATACACGTCTTTGCGGATAAGTTTTGTTTCGAGCAATCTGCCATAACGGTCATAGTACAACAAATAACCGTTGCTGCGTACTTCGGGATGCGAATACGATATTACCTTACGCGAGCCCGACGCGGTCCCCTCCTCGAAATATTCCGACTTTTCGTCCACGACTTCCTCATATTCGGGAGTGTTGCCCGTATAAGTCACTTCGCTCTTTCGCTTTATACTATACGGCAACTTCGAGCCGTAAATTTCCACATACGCTCTCGACTCGTCCGAATACGCCTTGATAAACACGGGGCGCTTACCTTGATTGAAGATTTTGAGATCGCTCGATCCCGAATTGACCATGGCGTCGAAGCTGGGGAGTTCGTAACTGCTTTGAAGCGAATGACCGACGACCGCGGTTATCTGCAAATCGCTCAAAAGAGCGGCATTGTACAGAGTGGTCGACACCTGACACACTCCGCCCCCGAGCCCGGGAACATACTTGCCGCCCTTGATTATTTTGGCTTCTTTAAACCCGTTTTTCGCCGTTCGTTTGCCCACCGTATCGTTAAAACTGAAAGTGGCGCCGCTTTGAAGAACATAGCCGTTTATTTTGGAAAGCGCAAGCGAAATGTTGTGCTTGCGGGCCGAAGTGCTCGACGAAAGATCCGTCGAATACTTCGCTCTTAGAGAAGTGAGTGCGATATTGTCGTTTGCGGTAACAGCGGGTTTCGGGTGTTCGACCGGTATACCGACTTTTACCGAGGGAGCATTCATAAGGGCGAAATATATGTTCATGTAAAGTCTGTCGACAAGCACGGTCGTCCCGCTTTTTTCCCTCGACACGGTGAACATCGGGCGCGCCGACGGATCGAACTTTATTTCGCTGTCTGTCGGCTCTTTACTCAAAACGTTTACCGCCTTGTTTACCGTTTCTTCGAGCAAAGGAAAACATGTTATAAGCGCATTTTTATAGTCGGCTCCCCCTCGTAATTTACGGGCGACAAATTCCATTTTCTCTTCGTAAGGCGCGTTTATTTTGCGTTCGAAGATCTCCTCCGCGACAATATGATTGCTCGGCTCGATATATTCGTCCCTGTAAACGAATCTCTGCGTTCCGTAATAAAGTTCTATATATACCGCAGACTGCGCGTCCGCCGCTTTTACGCTTATTTGCGCGACAGCAAGCAATGCGATAGCGGAAAATATAATTATGTACCTCTTGCCCATATAATTATAGTGCACAGTCGCATTTACTATTATACCCTATATTTTTTCTTGCGTTTTGTTATTTTTTCCCTAAGTATGTCTGACGTATTCAGTGAAGGATCGATGATACATTCGCGCCAAAGTTCGTAAAGCACCTCGGATATCTGCTTTCCCTTAAAGCCCGCCGCCTCTACTTCCGCCCCGCCGACGGCAAGATCGGACATCTTTACGGGCGCTCCGCTTTGTTTCAACTCGTTATACAAGATCGTAAAACGACAGGGGGAAACGATCTCTCTGACCCCCGTCGCCCTGCCGTCCGCCTCGATAAGTTGCACGAGTTCGGGTATAAGATCGAAATGCTCCGCCAAAAATATTTTGAGCTTATTGGTCTTGGTTTTCCCGCTCATGTCGTACATATGAAGCCTTACGAGTTCCGCCACTCTGCTTACCACCGAATTCGGATATTTCAATCCCTTTTGCCCGAGAATATCTTTCACCATTCCCGCTCCGACTTCCGCGTGCGCATATGTGTTGCCGCACGAATGAAAGCACACGGGTTTGCCTATGTCGTGCAAGAGCGCGGCAAGTCTTACGGACGGCGGCGCGTATCTGACCGCCATGAGGCTGTGTTCCAGACAATCGTATTTATGATATAACGGATTTTGCGCCATTCCGTCCATATCGTCCACTTCCTTTATGATATACTTCCATAGACCGAGTTGTTTGAGAAGTTCCACTCCCCTGTAATGAGCGTCGGGGATCCCGTACTTCAAGTCCGCCGCAAGTATTTTATCGAGTTCGGACCTTTTGCGTTCGGGCGAAATGTCTTTGAGCCTGTCCCCGCAAGCGACCGCCGTATCAAAAGTGTTTTTTTCTATCGAAAATCCCGTTTCGGCGGCAATGCGAGCGAGGCGCATCAGCCTTAATCCGTCGTCGCCGAGCGTATATTCGGGATCGGCAGATCTCAATACGCGATCGTATATATCCTCGATCCCGTTATAAGGATCGATAAATTCGCCGTCGAGCACGTTATAATAAACGGAGCCCGCCGTAAAATCCCGCCTGCGCGCGTCCTCTTCTATCGTGGCGCCGAAAGTGACGCTTTGAGGCGTATGTTCGCCGCCGCTGCCGTAACTCTCGCTCCTAAACGGCGTATATTCGTATTCTTCCGCTCCGTCGGTTATAACGGCAGTGCCCAGCCTGCGATTTACGGGCACTATCTTTATATTGTCTATTCCGTCAATATTCAATTCTTCGGGCAAAAGCGAGCCGCAGATGTCTATGTCGCTTCTTTTCAGCCCAAGCAAACTGTTGCGAACATAGCCGCCCACTATATATATCGGGCAAGCCGCCTTTTCCGCTATTTGTTTCAAAAAATCGGGAACGATAATTTCTTTATTCACATTTGTTTCTCCCCAACATATTTTAGCATCAAATTCGTTTTTTTTGCAACAAATAATTGATATTTTTCGTCTGTTTTGGTAAAATATACTTGAATTTATGTCAAGGAGTTGTTTTATGCTCGATTTTATTGCCAACATTCTAAGCGGAAAAGGGCTCGGTAATAAAAATTTGAAAAAGATCACCGCATATTGCGACTTACACAACATCGAATATTCGGTACATATCACGAACGCTCGCGGTCACGCCTCGACCATTGCGAAAGAACTGAGCAAGAACGGAGCCCGAACCATAGTAGCGGTAGGCGGCGACGGCACTTTTCATGAAATACTCGGAGGAATACGATCGTTTGAAAACACGTCGCTCGGCTTTATACCAAGCGGCAGAGGAAACGATTTCGCTAACGGCATGGGCATTCCGCTCGATCCCGTCAAGGCGCTCGAAATCATACTCAAAGGCAAGCATAAAAATATAGATTACATTCAGGTCGGCGAAAAAAGATGCCTGAATATCGGTGGCACGGGGCTCGATATAGACGTGTTGAAACGCGTCGCAGGGCGCCAAGGCAAGATAACTTATCTCAACAGCCTGCTCTACTGCGTAAATCACTTTACTCCGTACAGGATCGAAGTGACTTTGCCGGGCGAAGCCAAGGTGGAATACAGCGCGGTAATAGTGGGCATTTGCAACGGAACTCAGTTCGGAGGAGGTCTGAAACTCTCGCCGCGATCGAAATTCGACGACGGGCTTATGGACCTTGTCATCATTCTCATGCCGAAAGGCAGCATATGGCCTGCTCTATTTAAGTTTTTGAAAGGCAAACACATCGATCTGCCCATAACCAAGACGATACGTTGCGAAGAAGTTACCATTCATCCTTTGGACGGCAGACCGATACAGCTTGACGGCGAAATATACGAAAACGCCGATCTTACATGCAAGATCGTCAAAGGCGGACTAAAAACATTCGAGATATGATCGTCGTTTTCGGATAATGATGAGGTTACTTACTCTCGATAGCGGAAATAAGACCATTCAATTTTTCGAGCTGTTCTTCGCTGAGATGAGGCGACACGAGTTCGACAAAATCTTTTAATGACTGCTCGTTGAACGAGCCGTCCTCTTTTGCGCGAGAAACCGCCCTATTCAATTCTTCCATGAGTTCTTTTTCGGTCTTGTTTTTATATTTGCCCAATACGTCGTCGAGCAATTCGTTGTCCGTAATGTCGTTATCGCATTCGGCGTTAAAATTTTTCAATTCTTTCATAATTATCCTCCATAAAACGTTACTATATTTTTTATGCTCGAATATAATAATTAGTGTAATAATTTATCGGAGTTTTATAATGAATATTGACGCTTTGCTGCCTCTGCTCCTCAAAGGCAATACCTCGAACACCGAAATGATAAAAATTTTGTCCGCTATAAAAAACGGCGACAAAAGCAAAGCTATCGAAGCCTTGCTGCCCAAAAACAAAAACAACGAACAGTTGCTTGATATTTTGAAAATGACCGATAACAAAAAGCCCTCCAACGGCGGTTTGGGCGCCATAGAGGGCATCGCATCCAACGAAATTCTCGGGATAATGGTCAAATATTATTCGTTCTGATCTTCCTTGCAACGAACGACGCTCTTAGCTATGGTCGGCGCAACGCGTTCGTCGAAAGCCTTTGGAAGAACATAGTCGGGACTGAGTTCGTCGTCGGCAACCAAGCCCGCAAGCGCATATGCCGCGCTTATCTTCATCTTTTCGGTTATGCGTTTTGCCCGACAATCCAACGCTCCGCGGAAAATGCCCGGGAACACAAGCACGTTATTCACTTGATTGGGATAGTCGCTTCTGCCCGTTCCAACTACGAGAGCGCCATGCTTTTTCGCTTCATCGGGGAAAATTTCGGGAACGGGGTTTGCCATGGCGAATACTATGGCGTTTTTCGCCATAGACTCTATCATTTCGCCCGTTACTATACCGCCTTTCGATACGCCCACAAAGACGTCGGCGCCCTTTATCGCCTCGGAAAGCGGACCCTTTACCTTTCGTTTGTTGGTGAGTTTGCAAAGCTCTTTTTTGTTATTATCGAGTCCCTCCATTCCGTCGTATATCGCGCCCTTGCTGCCGCAAAGGATTATGTCGTTCACACCGACGCTTAGCAACAATCGGCAAATCGCGCTGCCCGCCGCTCCCGCGCCCGAGATGCACACGTTGATATCTTGCAATCTTTTGCCCGCAAGTTTCAACGAATTGATGATCGCCGCGAGCACGACTATCGCCGTACCGTGTTGGTCGTCGTGAAAAACGGGGATATCGAGTTTTTCGATAAGCGCCCTCTCTATTTCAAAACAACGGGGAGCCGAAATATCTTCGAGGTTTATTCCCCCGAAGCAAGGCGCGATGTTTACTATCGTCTTCACTATTTCGTCGGGATCCTGAGTATCGAGGCAGATCGGGAACGCGTCCACGCCGCCGAACCGCTTGAACAGAATACTCTTGCCCTCCATGACGGGCATGCCTGCAAGACCGCCTATGTTGCCCAATCCGAGCACTGCGCTGCCGTCGGAAATTACCGCGACGAGATTGCCCTTACGCGTGTATGTATATGCCTTTTCGGGATCGGACGCGATTTCGAGGCAAGGCTGAGCAACGCCGGGCGTATATGCTGTGGACAGATCGTCCTTGGTGTTGAGCGGAGCACGGGAGATCACTTCGATCTTTCCGCGCCATTCTTCATGTTTTATAAGTGCAAGTTCTTTGTAATCCATACTGTATATTTTATCACTGATCCAATCTTATGTCAATCGCTGTAAGGGCGATCGAGATATTCCATGACGGCATTTACGCCTTTTTTTGCCGCCTCCGCTTTAAACTTTTCGTATTCGGTGGCGTCACCGCCGTCGCTGACAACACGCACTATGGCAAAATCGACCTTTGCTTTGGAACATATCTGAGCCACCGCGCCCGATTCCATATCGAATCCCACCGCTCCGAAACGCTTGGCGAGCCTATCCGCTTCCTCTTCGCCTGCAATAAACTTGTCGCCCGAAGCGATGACGCCGCCGAGATCGCCTCGTATGCGTTTTCTCATGTCCGAACATGCGATATACGGACTGTCGAATCCGTCGAGTTTGCCGAGTTCATCGCCGAATGCGGTCGTATCGAAATCATATTGAACGACGCTGTCCGCCACTATCAACTTTCCCACGCCGACGCTGCCGCCGCAAATGCCGAGGTTGATCACTTCCGTCACGTCAAAATGGCTGATAAGCAGCGCCGTCGCCGCCGCCGCATAACCTTTGCCTATTCCGCTGAGCGCGACTACGATCTCCTTATCTCCGATATAACCGCTCGTAAAGTCATATCCTATCATGCTTTTTTCGCTTTTACGATCCATAAGCGCAATGAGCCCTTTGGCTTCTACTTCCATCGCGCATAAAACTCCGAGCATTAAAATGTTCTCCTTTTTATTAGATTTTCGTTCAAATCGTGCCTACATATCAAGTTATATCTGACATAACATGAAAATTGTCATAAAATATCGATTATATCCGACGCCGTAACCGCATTCTCACCTTTTATCACAGCAGCCCTTTCGCCGCACCTTCCGAAGTAATGACATGCAAGAGCGGTAGCTTCGAGCGGGACGGTCCTGCACGAATATGCCGCTATTATCCCCGCAAGAGTATCGCCGCTCCCGCCCTTTGCCATGGCCGCGCAACCCGAAGTTATTTTGTATTCGGTCACACCGTCGGTGACTAAGGTATATGCGCTTTTGCACGCAACGACCGCGTCCGTTGCGAGCGCGATATCCGATACGGAATTGATATTTAACGCGTTAGCAAGTCTTTTGAACTCTCCGACATGAGGAGTAAGGATAAGTTTGACGCCCTTTCTCTCGATCGCGAACAGGTCGGGTTCTTTTGCCAAAGCGTTTATCGCGTCCGCGTCGCATACAAGGGTCCCTGTGAAGTTATTAAGCAAATATTTCAATACAGAACTCAGTTCGGCATTTGCTCCAAGTCCCATTCCGATAACTATGGCGTCAGCTTTATCGCAAATTTCATTCATCGCGGTTTCGTCGAAGATCAATTTTCCGTTCGCGTCGGGCAGACCTTTTAGCATGATCTCCTTTACCCTGCTTTGATAAGCGAAAAGCAACGAAGCGGGCACGCAAAGCGTCGTAAGTCCCGCGCCCGACCGCACCGCCGCCTCTGCGCATATGAGTGGCGCTCCTATCATTTTGGGGCTGCCGCCTATAACGTACACTCTGCCGTAATCGCCCTTATGCGTAGATCTCTTCCGCGGCAAGAGTTTTAAGTCCTCATCGCATATCTCCTTTCCGGGAAGAACGGGAGAAAACTCGCAAGGCTCATAACTTGCAACGGCGAAAGCATAATCCTTTTCATGCGATATGCTTACGCTTATCTCTCCGTCAAAAAGTCCCCTGACTTTGTCTGACATGATCACATACGGAGCGCCCGATACGGTATGCGCGATCTCTATATCCGTAAAAATATAGCCTCTCAATCCCTTGCCCGAAAGTTTTGCGACGGCTTCCTTTGCGGCAAATACCCCCGCCAATGTCTGAGCCTTGTTACCTTTGGAAAGGGCGTAATCGCGTTCGCTCCGAGTAAAAACTCTTTGCAAAAAGCGCTCGCTCTTTATCGCCTCTTCGATCCGTCTGATCTCTACGATATCCGCGCCTATCATAACGTTACGGCGTCCCAAACAGCCGCTTCGACAGCCTTGACGCAAGCCACCTGCAATTTTATCATATCGACGTTTTTGTCGCCCACCGACGCGCAAAAGATCGTATCCCCGTCAAGATCGGTATGAACGGGAAAGATCGTTTTCGCAAGTCCGTTGTGAGAGACAGAGGCAAGTTTGTTGGTCTGCACCTTGGTCAATTTTGCGTCGGTAATTACGCAGCCTATGGTCGTATTCGCCCCTTTTGCGTCCGATCTTATCGAGCCGAGAAGTTCGAGCGTATCGACAAAAGCGTCGTTATATTTTGCGCCCGCAATGATCTTTCCGTCCTTTCGCACGTCCCCGAACGCGTTCACCACCATGATCGCGACAACTTCGGCTCCGTCAACGACCGCTCTGCCTATACCAAGACCCGATCGCGAACAATGATCGATCCCGAGGATCTTTCCCACGGTAGCGCCTTTGCCCGCGCCCACCTTGCCGCGTTCCCACATGTCGGTCGCTTTTTGGACAGCGTCATACCCCATTTTTTCGGACGGGAAATGATATTCGCGATCGTTGAGGTCGTAAATTACGGCAGACGGGACTATGGGCACTATCTTATCGAGCACTTTTACGCCCTTTCCTTTCTCCTTTAATGCGTTCATAACTCCACACGCCGCTGCAAGTCCGTATGCCGAGCCGCCGCAAAGAGCTATCGCGTCCACATGCTCGTTGGCTTTGTCGCTGCCGAGCAAAGCCGTTTCGCGCGTGCCCGGCGCGCCTCCGCGAACATCGCAACCGCAAACGCAACCGTCCTCGAACACGATGACGGTAACGCCCGTAAAGTCGTCGTTGACGTTACCTATTTTTACGCCTTTTATAAGTCTTTCCATAATTCTCTCCTATTCATCGCCTCGTTGATACAGTCCCAATCGAAGCCTCGATACATCAAATAATTTATAAGTTTTTGTCTGTCGGGTTCCCTGTGCGTCCGCAAATACTTATCAAGGCATTTGTCGCACGAATCTTCGTCGTCCACTCTGCTCAAAATTTCTTCCGCTATTTCGGGATCGACGCCCGCGCTTTTCAATTCGAGTTTCAAGCGATTCTTGCCTCTTTCGGCGGAATAAGTTGCCACATAAGCGTTTGCGAATTTAACGTCGTCCACATAGCCGTATTCTTTGAGTTTGTCCATAGCAGCGTGTACCGCTTCTTCGTTAAATCCGTGCCGCGAAAGATATTCGACCATTTGTTTTTCGCTCACGGTCTTTTTTACGGCGTATTTCAGTCCGCGGTCGAACGCCGCCGTTTTGCCTTCCTCGATCGAGATAGCGGCAATTTCGTCGTCGGTCAGCGTTCTGCCTACTTTCAGACCGAACTTCACGGCGGTGGCATACTCTACGCCGAATGCAAAACTTCCGTTTACGGACACATTCAGCCTGTCCTTATTATTTTTTTGCAAAGATATTTCGGTTATTTCGTTCATGATCTTTCAGCCATTAAACCTTTCTTATAGTATAACTCATGAATAAAAATTTTGCAAATGCAAATACTTGGTTTATAAAAATAAACGGAGGTCATTGAAATGACAAGTAAAAATTTGCAGGAAATTTCCGAACTTCTCGACAGCGAAAATCTTGCCTATCGCAAATGCTGCAACTACGTTTCGGAATGTCAGGATCCCACGCTCAAAGAAAAGCTCGGGACGTATGCCAACAATCACAGAGTGAGATTCGAGGCGCTGTTGAGTTACCTCAACTCCAACGCATAATAAAAGGAGGTTCATAATTATGCCGAGTACACAAACCAAAAGAAACGTTCAACAAAAGAACACTACCGCTATCACAGACTTCAATACCAAAACTCAGAACACGGGATCATCGTCCAAGCCGAAAAAGAATTGCAATTGCAACTGCAACCGTTCTACCGAATTCGCTCAGGACGTGTGCAAACTTACCGATAAGGAAATAATTTCCGACGTTCTCGGTTCGCAGAAATCGCTTATAAAACTATACGGCACCGCGCTTTGCGAAGCATCGTGTCCCAAGTTGAGAGATCTTATCGACAACCAGCTAAGCGAATGCGCGGAAGATCAATTCGACGCCTTCCTTTATATGCAGGAACGCGGTCTGTATCCTACCGACAGCGCGCCCATGCCGAAGATCAATCAGGCAAAAAAGAAGTTTACCGCCTGCGAACAACAAATGAAAATATGATCGTTTTTGCCGCGTTACCTTATTAGGAGCGCGGCTTTAAATATTCAAAAACATTTCGACATATTTGCCCTTGGGAGAACGCAGCACTTCGCTCGTCTTGCCTTGTTGCAAGATCTCGCCTCTTCTCAACAGCACAACATAGTCGGGCGCCAACTTTCCGAGATCGGAGCCGTCGCACGAAGTGACCAAAACGTACCCGCCGCGGCTCCTTATCATATCCGTAACGGCTCTGTCGTCATCGAACAAATGATACGGCTCATCGAACATAGTGACTTCGGTCTGTCGCAACATAAGTCTTGCGGCAACAAAGGACAAACGCTCTCTTGCGGTAAGGTCCTTTATCTTTTTATTAAGATCCAAAGCGTATTTTTCGGCGGCCGTATGCGCCTGTATCAGCGCCTCTTTCTTGTTTATGCCACGCATAACAAGTGGACGTATGAGCATTCTGTCCGTTTTTCCTCCCGTAGGAAGCGTTTCCGCGGCTACAAGGGACATGTTCCTCTCTTTGGGCGAAAGTTCTTCTATATTTTTGCCGCCGAGTATCAATTCGCCGTCCTCTATTTCCTTTATTCCCCCCACCACTCTCAATATAGTGGTTTTAAGCGAGCCCGTTTCGCCGAGAATAAGCGTTATGCCCGGCTCGAAATTTATATCGAGAACGGTCTTGTTTCCGTAAAAATCCACTTTAACGCGCTTTAATTCCAACATGGCTTTATATTACCACATTTTGAAGAATATTACAAGCGATAAAAGCGAACTCGCATTTCCTTATTTGGAAAATTCTCTCTTGCTAAACGGAAAAATCGGCTTATATCGTACGCGCAAATAGGACTATACGCCGTTTTTTTGGTCATAAAAGCAAATTTTAACCGATTTTATTCATTTTTGATTTGTTTTCGCATTAAGATATGGTATAATATAAGCGATACAATTTAACCAATATCAAGAAGGAAATATGAAGAAAACGGTTTTACGAATATTGCTTACGGTCTTGCTCATCGTGCCTGCCCTTTCCGCTTGCCAACATGAAAACGACGATAAGCCCATAGCGTACGATACAAACGTCGTACTTATAAAAGAAACAAAAGTCCCGAATTTCGGAACTCCCGACGATCATACGCCTTTGGAGAACCTGTCGTTTGCGGCATACAACTTAAATCACGCCGCCACTTGGGAAAGTTCGTACAAAGGCGAAGTCACGGCTGTCGGCGTCAAACAACAAGTCAGAAACAAGCGCATTTACGATAACGGCGCGCTTTTCTGCGAGGCAATAAGCATTTCGTCATTGAAGAAAGTCGGAGAGCAAAAATATTTCTGCGGCGACAAGATCCTGGTGCGCTCGTATAAAAAAATCGACAAAAACACTATCACCGCGACTTGGAGCAACTCCGTAAACGCGATCGCTCGGGACGATTATTTCACAAAATACGGGCTTATGCCAAAAGAGATCTTCAAGTATTCTATAAACGATTCGACGATCATTTCGTCCGAACGAACGGACGGAGAAAATTATACCTTTAAATTCGTACTCTCCCCCGAATGCGCGGACTATCTCAAAGCGGAAGTCAAAACTATGGCGAACGCGAGATCCTATCCCGAATTTCTGGAAATGGAATGTACGGTGGAAATGGACGAGCATTGGAACATCATACGAACCACGTCGAAGGAACGCTATACTCTATCCATACTCGGCAATATTACCTGCACGAGCGAAGCCACCGAGGACTTTACGTTAAACGGATCCGTCGCTATCCCCGACAAAGAGCTGTTCGACTCGAAAGTCGCCGAATAAAATGCGATAACAATAACGATAGCGAAATAGCCCGAAATTACGGATATCAAAGATACTCATTGGAATAAACTGTAAATTTCACACTCTACCGCCCTTTTTGATTTGCAATAATAGTCAAAATATCATATAATAGAGTTGTATGGATTTTTCGCAAATAAAAGAGATAGACAACAAATTTTCGATAATAACTTATCCGCGACACAACTTGTGCTTTTGCCGCGGCGAAGGCAACTATTTGTACGACACCAACGATCGCGCATATCTGGATTTTGTAGCCGGGCTGGGCGAAAATTGTCTTGGTTACAAGGACGTTATGCTCACCGAGGCGATAAGAGATCAAGCCGAAAAGTTCATCGGCTGTTCTAACCTTTACTATAACGAATTGCACTCGCTGCTTGCGCAAAGCATTTGCGATAAGACGGCGTTTACCAAGGCGTGCTTTTGCGGCAGTATTTTCGACACGCACCTCATCGTGGGCATGATGATACGAAAATATCGCGCCGAAGCAAAGGATCCCCGAAGCACCGTTTTGATCGTATCCGACGCCTCTTCGTCGAAATACGAATCCTTACGCCACCACAGCCTGAATATTCGCATGGTCAAGCCGCACCCCGACGATCTGAAAAAGGCGCTCGACAACGACGTGTGCGCGGTCATCTTCTCTCCTATCGAGGTCGAACGCGGCGTCGTTATAAATAAGTACGAGTTTATTCTGTCATCGTACGCGATGTGCAAGTCGCTTGACACGCTTATAATTTACGACGAAACGGGCATAGGCTTGGGCAGAACGGGCACAATGTTTGCATTCGAACAGTACGGCATTCAACCCGACATAGTCATGATCGCTCGCGGTATGGGCGCAGGTATACCCATAGCTGCCGTTCTCGCGCGAGGCGAAATATCCTCCTCCCTCTCCCCGTCGGATCGTATAAGCGCGTTCAGGATCTCGTCCATTGCTTGCACGACCGCGCTCGTGGTAGTTGACAGACTTCATTCGGGCATGCTCGCCGAGATCGAGGCAAAGGGCGATTACCTTATGAGCAAGCTGAGCAAACTCAAAAAGCACAATTTTATTGCCGAGATACGCGGAATAGGTCTGCTCGTGGGAATAGAACTTACTCCCAATCTCAAAGCGGCAAAGATCATAGGACAAATGGAAAGCCTCGGCTTTTTGCTCGATCAGACCGATCACAACACTCTGAGGATAACGCCGCCCTTCACCATTACGGAGGCGGAAATGGACGGCATGACCGACGCGCTGGCAAATATCTTTGCTTTGACCAATCTATAATCGGAGCAACTCTATTATCTGCAAATACGACAAACGGCGAAGAAATCGATCTCCGCCGTTTTTATTTATTAGGTAATTTAAGATTTTTTGAAAACGCTTTTTATTATCGTTCCCAATCTCGGGCGATTTCCGTAAAGCAGAACGCCTACCCGATAGATCTTTGCCGCAAGAATACCTATCCCCACGACCGAACCTATCAACAGCGATATGGATATGACTATCTCGTACCAAGGAACGGTGCTCATCGCGATACGAGTGAACATTGCCATGGGCGAAGTAAACGGAATATAGGAACAAATTTTCATTACCACATTGTCAACGTTCCCGCTCGTCATGGAGAATATAACGACGAAAAACGCTATTATAAACAAGAACGTGATGGGCATGACGGCTGTATTTATATCTTCGAGTTTGGACGCCGTCGATCCGATCGCTCCGTAAAGAAACGCATATATTAAAAATCCGAGTACGAAGAAAATAAGCAAATAGATAAACAACACAACGGGGATATTGAAAATCGATCCGATGAGCACGTTGCCGCTCCAAGCGTTTTTGTTTATGTTGTAAAGCAACAATGCCGAGCCGAATATCGCCACCAACTGCAAAAATCCCGCAAGACAAGAAGCAAGCACCTTGCCGAACATCATGTTCGTGGGTTTGGCGCTCGTTACGAGCAATTCCATAGCCCTCGAACTCTTTTCGGTCGCTACATTCGTGGCAACCATTTGCCCGTAAAGCAAGATCACCATGTACAACGCGAAGATCATTATATATGTGTATAAATAGTTCTTCATCTGGTCCTTTCCGAGCGCGGTAGTTACGCCGTCGATTTGAACGGACATGATCTCTCCCGCTTGTTCGGGCGTCAAGCCGCTCTGTATCATGGCGTTTGCGCGATAGACCTCTTGCAAAACGGTATTTGCTATGCCAACATTGACGTCATACATCGAAAGATTGTTTACATAATAGGTGTAAGACGACGCACTGCTCAAAACAAAAGCGCATTCGACTTTGCCCGAAACGATCTGTTCCTTGACGTCATCGACCGTTCCGTCGGTTATCTTTATATCGTAATCGGCAAATGCTTCCTCGAAGTACTGCTCTACAAGGAGAGAAAGTTCGGGACTTTCGGAATGAATGAGCATTATCGGGCGATCCTTTTGCTCGTCGCTCGAACCCGATCCGATAAGCGATATGATATTGGGTATAAACATAGCTACGGCAATAGCGACTATCATGATTATCGTTATGCCGACAAAGATCTTGTTTTTGAGATATCCCTTTAATTCGAATTGGAATATTCTCCCGAATTGTTTCATTAAAGCCTCCTATATTTCTTTATGAGTGTACTCGACGAAAATATCGTTGAGCGAAGGCTCGAATACCTTTACTTCGTCGATATCATAATGTTCTATCAACTTTTTCATTACGTTTTGCTTGTCGGAAACATTGTCGAGTTTGATGAGCAAAGATCCGTCCTCGTTTTTGCTGCACGAATCGCCGAAATCCGCCATAATCCTTTCGGGCGTTTCCGTGTTTACGACCAAGCGATCGCGAACATAATTTCTCTTTATGTCGTGAAGATCGCCTTTAAGCACTACTCTACCCGTATTTATGATCGCAATACTGTCGCAAAATTCTTCGATGTAATTCATTTGATGACTTGAAAACAAAACGATCTTACCTTTGCCAATCTGTTCCTTGACCACGTCTTTCAAAAGCATGGCGTTGACGGGATCAAGCCCCGAAAACGGTTCGTCGAGAATTACGATATCGGGATCGTGGCTCAAAGCGGTTATAAGTTGGATCTTTTGTTGATTTCCCTTTGAAAGGGTGTCAAGACGTTTGTTGCGATATTCGAGCATGCCCAGCCTATCCAGCCAATGATCGACGGCTTTTACAGCGTCTTTCTTATTCATGCCTTTAAGCACCGAAAAATACACGAGTTGGTCGAATATTATCTTCTTGGGATACAGCCCTCTCTCTTCGGGAAGATAACCTATCTTGATCTTGTTGTAGTCAATATGTTCCCCGTCGACCAAAACCTCGCCGTTATCGGCGGGAAACACGTTCATCAAGATACGAATAGCGGTAGTTTTTCCCGCGCCGTTCCTGCCAAGCAAGCCGAACGCCTTGCCGCCCTCGGCAACGAACGACACACCTTTCAACACTTGCTTTTTTCCGAAAGATTTGTCAATGTTTTTTACTTCGAGTATCAACTTTCCCACCTCTTAAAAAATAAATTATTCGCAAGTAGCACAATTGTCTTTATCGTTTTTCTCGATGATCCACGCTTTATATTTTCTTTTATTTTAAAACTCGATTTTAGAATAAAAATGCGCCCCACGAATGAGGCACACGAAAAATGCACCTCTCAATGTTGCTACACATATAACCCAATTCAAGGCGAGAGAATACACTTTTACCGAGAGTATTCCCTTAAATTGGGTAAATAAAATGTGTAGCATAGTTATTATAGCATAATCTCAAAGGAAAGTACAGTATTTTCGGCTCTCATTTTCAAAATAAATGCCGTTTCCGGCGCGACTTAACGCGTCGAAAGTTCGACTTTAAATATATTCGATAGGCAAAACGACTAAATCGTCACTTAAATATAATTTTTCGTCGTAAAGACAGACGATAGCGCCCATTCCCCTTTTTTTGTCCACGTCTTTATCCAAAACGTCAAACGCCGAAGCCATCGCTTTATTGGGTCCCGCGCTCTTTTTGATTTCTATGGGATACAAAGTTCCGTTTTCTTCGATTATGAGATCGATCTCGCTTTCTTCCGCAACGCTTTCTCCGTTCTCTTTCGTCCGCTTTTTGTCTTTGCCCCTGTAATAGAACACATTGAAAGTATAGTCGCTTCCCTCGTTCGTAAAAGATTTCAATATTTCGGAAATCACAAAAGTTTCAAACATATTGCCCGCGACCGCACTTTGTTCGAGCGCCTCCGCACTGTTCCATTTTGACAGATAGCAGGCAAGCCCGGTATCTCTGAAATATAATTTGGGCGTCTTGATCGCCCTCGTCAAGTGGCTCGAATAGTACGGCTGCAATATGAATATGATCCCCGTTCTGCTTAACACAGAGATCCAATTTTTTATTGTCGCCTGCGTAACGCCGACTTCTTGAGAAAGCGACGCATAATTGAGCATTTGCGCCGTTCTTGCGGCAACGGCGGAGAGAAATTTCGTGAACGCGATCGAATCCTTGATCTCGATCTCCTCTTTGATATCCCGCTCTAAATATGTTCTTACATAGGACGAATAAAAGTCCTGCCACTCCCTTTGCGTAACGTTTATTTCGGGATACATGCCGCGATGTATCGTTTGCCAAAGATCGTTATAAGGTTTGAGGTGCTTCTCTCTTTGGGCAATATATTCTTCCGACGGAACGAAATGTCTGTTGAACTCTATCCCGTTAAGTTCGCGCAGCGATAATCCTTGTAATTCCAAAATAGATATCCTGCCCGCCAAGGATTCTTGTACTTTTGACATAAGCCTCATTTGTTGCGAACCCGTCAAATAATAGTTCTCGTATTTGTCTGATTTATCGCATTCGATCTTTATATACGGAAAAATTTCCGAAGCATACTGCACTTCATCTATGATCGACGGTTTGGGCAGATTTTTTATAAAGAGTTTCGGATCTTCGATCGCGGTACTCAATAACAACTTATCGTCAAATGTAACGTATCTTACATTCGGATACAGCGTTTTGAGCAGCGTCGACTTGCCTACTTGACGCGCCCCCGTAACAAGAACGCATCTGCTGCTCTTTGCCCTTTTTATAAGTACCGACTCTATATTTCTCTTTATATACATATATACCTCTGCGACCAATCTATAATGTAAATATATTTTAGTCGAAAAAAATGCTTTTGTCAAGCGTTTCGGAAGTCGATCAACGTTATATTTTACAAAATGAAAAGACGCGGCTAATGCCACGCCTTTCCTATTTGTAAATTATTCAAATCAAAGTTTATGCTGAGCGCTGTACGTTGTGTGCAAAACTTCATGAGCCTTATGGCTGTTCGGCTTGCCGAAATAATCCTTGTAAAGCGTCTTCATGACCGGATTCTCATGGCACTGTCTGATCTCGGCTTTCTTATCCTTGTCATAAATAGCCTTTGCTCTGAGCGCTTTGACGTCTACGTTGTTGAGCACTTCGGACGGTACGATCGGTTGTCCGCCGCCGTTGAGGCAGCCGCCCGGGCAAGCCATGACTTCGATAAATTGATATTTGGATTTGCCCGCTCTGATCTCGTCCATAAGTTTACGAGCATTGGAAAGCGAATGAGCGACCGCAACGTTTACAGTCACGCCGTTATCGAGTTTAACGGTAGCTTCCCTGATCCCGTCCATACCTCTTACTTTCTTGAAATCAAGTTTGTCGAGGTTCCTGCCGTTTACGACAGCGGCAACGGTACGAAGCGCAGCTTCCATAACGCCGCCCGTGGTTCCGAAGAGGTTACCTGCGGAGGAGCCTGTTCCGATAGGATCGTCAAATTCGCTCTCTTCGAGGTTCCTGAGGTCGATAGAATGACGTTTGAGCAAACGGGCAAACTCTCTGGTGGTGATAGTGATATCTACGTCGGGATAGCCGCTTGCCTTATGATGCTCGCGGAGAACTTCGGTCTTCTTTGCCGTGCAAGGCATAACGGTAACGACTACCATCTTTGCGGGATCGATACCGAACTTCTCGGCATAATACGTCTTCATTACGGCGCCGAACATTTGTTGCGGCGACTTGCAGGTGGACAGATGATCCAAAAGGTCGGGATAGAATGTTTCGATAAAGTTGATCCAGCCCGGGCTACACGATGTGATCATGGGAAGTTTTGCATTTTTGTCGCCAAGACGGGAAATGAGTTCGTTGCCCTCTTCCATTATGGTAAGGTCGGCGGTCATATTTACGTCGAATACCTTGTCGAATCCGAGGCGGCGGCAAGCTGTTACCATTTTGCCCTGAACGTCCGTTCCGATAGGATAGCCGAATTCTTCGCCTACGCCTACTCTTACTGCCGGAGCCGTTCCTACGATAACGAACTTGTCGGGATCGAGGATAGCTTTCATAACTCTGTCTGTGTCGTCCTTTTCGTAAAGAGCGCCGACCGGGCAGACCTTGATACATTGTCCGCATGCCACGCAGCCCGTTTCGTTGAGTTTATGTCCGAACACGCTGCCTATTTCGGTCTTGAATCCGCGGTTGTTTGCGCCGATAGCGTTTACGGATTGGATCTTGTCGCAGACCGCTACGCAACGACGGCACAAAATACATTTGTTGTTGTCGCGGATAAGGTAAGGATTGCTGTCGTCTATCTCATAGTGATTCTTTTCGCCTTGATATTTATAAGAATCGCAGCCGTATTCAAGCGCAAGTTTTTGAAGTTCGCAATTTGTGGATCTTACGCAAGACAAGCATTTCTGATCATGGTTGGAGAGAATAAGTTCCAAAGTAGTCTTGCGGGAAGCAAGAACCTTCGGAGTGTTGGTAAGGACTTCCATACCCTCTCTTACGGTCGCAAAGCAAGATGTTACGAGATTCTTTGCACCTACCACTTCTACTACGCACATACGGCAAGAGCCTTGATTGGTAACGTCTTTGAGATAGCAAAGCGTGGGAATATTTACTCCGACCTTTCTTGCAGCATCCAAAATTCTTGTACCGGCGTCTACCGTTACGGGAATACCGTTTACTTTTAAATTAACTTGTTTCATATTTCTTCTCTCTCCTATTTCTTGCTGATAGCGCACTGTCTTGTGCAGGAATCCATACAAGCACCGCATTTAAGACACTTGGTCACGTCGATCTGCATGGACGGCAACTTGTGTCCTTCCGCTATGTAATCGGACTTGGTTATAGCGCCTGCCGGGCACTTTCTTGCGCACAAGCCGCATCCTATGCACTTATCTTTATCGATAACGTAATTGAGGAGCGCTTTGCATACGCCTGCCGGGCACTTCTTGTCCCTGACGTGAGCAATGTATTCGTCGCGGAAATACCTGAGTGTGCTGAGTACGGGGTTGGGAGCCGTTTGTCCCAAACCGCAAAGCGAATTTGCCTTGATATATTTGCAAAGCTCTTCCATTTTGTCGAGGTCTTCCATAGTGCCTTTGCCCTGAGTGATCTTGTCGAGCATCTCATAAAGACGCTTGTTGCCGATACGGCACGGCGTGCACTTGCCGCAAGACTCGTCTACCGTAAATTCGAGGAAGAATTTGGCTATATCGACCATGCAGTTGTCTTCGTCCATTACGATAAGTCCGCCCGATCCCATCATAGAACCGATAGCGATAAGGTTGTCGTAATCGATAGGCGTGTCGATGAGCGACGCGGGTATGCAACCGCCGCTGGGACCGCCGGTCTGAGCAGCCTTGAATTTCTTGCCGTGAGGAATACCGCCGCCGATCTCTTCGATGATAGTACGAAGCGTCGTGCCCATGGGGATCTCGACAAGTCCCGTGTTGACGATCTTTCCGCCAAGCGCGAATACTTTCGTTCCGGGGCTCTTCTCGGTGCCCATAGCTTTGAACCACTGGGGTCCGTTAAGGATTATCTGCGGAATGTTCGCATATGTTTCGACGTTGTTGAGGACGGTCGGCTTGCCCCACAATCCGTGTTCGGCAAGGTGAGGCGGCTTTTGAGTGGGTTCGCCGCGATGTCCCTCGATGCTGTGGATAAGCGCTGTTGCCTCGCCGCAAACGAACGCGCCTGCGCCAAGACGTATCTCCATGTCGAACTTATGTCCGAGCCCCATGGAGTTCTCGCCCAATATTCCGTACTCTCTCGCCTGGTCGATAGCTATCTGCAATCTCTGGACAGCTATGGGATATTCGGCGCGGACATATACATAACCTTGCGTTGCGCCTACCGCATAACCTGCTATCATCATAGCCTCGATGACGGAATGCGGATCGCCTTCGAGAACGGATCTGTCCATGAATGCGCCCGGGTCGCCCTCGTCGGCGTTACAAACTACATACTTTTGATCGTCTTTTGCATTGTATGTGGAAAGCCACTTTTTGCCCGTCGGGAATCCGCCGCCGCCGCGTCCGCGAAGTCCGCTGTCGGTGATAAGCTGGATAACCTGTTCGGGCGTCATTTCCTTAACGCATTTTTCGTATGCTTTATATCCGTCGAAAGCGATATATTCGTCAATGTTCTCAGGATTTATTCTGCCGCAATTGCGCAAAACTATACGTTTTTGGCTGCGATAGAAAGGAGTCTGGTTGATAGGCATTACTTCGCCGCTTTCGGTACGCTCGGATCCGAGAAGTCTTGTTACGCGACGACCCTTTACGATATGCTCCGAAACGATCTCTTCCACGTCCTCTACCTTGACGTGTTGATAGAACGCGCCGTCGGGATAAACCGCAACGATGGGGCCTCTTGCGCACAGACCGAAGCAGCCCGTCATGATAAGTTTGACTTCGTCTCTTACGCCGTGCTCGGTAAGTCTACGCTCAAACTCTTCCATTACTTTTTTACTGTTGCCGGAAGTACAACCTGTACCGCCGCAAATCATTATATGTGCTCTTTCTAACATTAACCTCTTCTCCTTGGGTTTATTTGTTCAATTTGGCGATTATTTCACGCGCCGAATTTGCGTTCACGTTCTTGTAAACTACCTTTTCCTTGCCGGGAACGGTAACTTCGACAACGGGCTCGCCGTCTATTTTGGTCACGGAGCCGAGCTTTGTTACCTTAACATGTTCGAGATCGAGTTTTTCTATCTCGCTCATGCAAGCCCTTATAACTTCGTCTGCGGCTTTTACGCAGTCGTCGCTCATACGCACCAAAACCTTGGTATCAATCTTTTCATCGATGGCGCAGCTGTATCCTATAAAAACTCTCAGCTTATCGCGGATCGCGTCCAATTCAGTCGAACTCTTCATAAAGTTTGTCCTCCATTCAATTTTTTACTGCGACAGTTTACGCATTCAACTTTGCGAAGATCGCGTCCAGATCCTCGGGAACAAGGTTTCCGTGCACTTCGCCGTTAACGGTCAAAACGGGCGCCAATCCGCAGCAGCCGATGCAACGCGTCGCTTCGAGGGTGAACATCATATCGTCGGACGTGTGTCCCGGCTCGATATGCAAACGTTCCTTTACTTTTTCGAGAATAACTCCCGATCCCTTAACGTAGCATGCTGTTCCAAGGCAAATACCTACCTTATACTTGCCCATGGGCTCTATATTGAATTGCGCATAGAATGTGGCAATTCCGTATACCTCTTCGACCGGGCACTTGCAAGCGGTTGCTATACGCTGCATGATTTCGATGGGGAGATAGCCGTAGATATCCTGAGCCTTCTGCATAGCCTTCATCAAAGAGCCCGGGACGTCTTTGAGTTCTTCAAAAACTTTATCGAGCTGCTTTTTTTGTTGAGGCGTGTCTTTAAATTGGTTACTCATTTCTTTCTCCTTTTACAAAAAAAATTTTGTATTTTATTCTAAGCGTCTTTGCACGCATTAAAATTCGATATTTTCGCGTTAACGAGCAAGGGGAACCATAACAATATGGCAAATGCGACGCGTCGTTTCGCATAAGCCCTTGTGGTATTATATCATACCCGAAAATAAATTGCAAACACTTAAAGCATAAAAAAATAAAAATTTATACTAAGATATCGTAATAAGAAAATTTTTGTAAATATATGTAAGTTCGATGAGCCAATATCTCAATCGGACCGATACGGTATACCCCGCTTGTTTCGCTTCGGTCGCGGAAGCAAAAAGCCGCTCGTACATCTCGTCCGCGGATAAGAGCAGCTTGTCCGACGGATATTTTTCGATCAAAACTTTCAATTCGTCATGTTTTTGCGACAGCGTTTCGCTCAGCTGCTCCAAAGAATATTCCGCCGCGTCCGCGGACAGTTCACCCTTGCCTATCGAGTTGAGCGTTTCGTATACCGAATCGAATATTTGCTCGGGGAAAACGCAAAGTTTCAGCGCTTTTCGGCTGAGTTCCGCGTCGTCGAGGTCGGCTCCGAGCGTATAGCGCCCGAGATCCTTGATGATATATCCGTATCTCGTCGCTATCGCGTCGGCGTCGTCCCTGTTGTCGTATACCGCGACCACCACTTCGTATTTGCCATTCGGAGCGACATAACCGCCGCCGCCCCTGCTCTTTATCTCTTCGGCAGCGCGGCTTGCCTCCGTTTCGCTTTCGTATTCGCCCGATACGACCGAAAAATATTCCTTGCTTTCGAGTTTGTACGAGGGCTTGCGGAAGAACAATATATATATAAGCGCTATCGCAAAGAAAATGACTATTATGGAAATTATGATCTTGGCAAGCGGGAACGATCGGCTTGCCTTGCCCACTATATGAGGATTTTCATAATCGTAAATGATCCGTTTCATCACAGAATATATATGCGCGGGAATATGACGATTATGCCTACGTTCGTTATCGATATCCGACTTTTAACGCCAAAGTAGCGTCGCGCCGGGTCCTCCTTTTGGCTGAAATATCAGTCGGAAACATGACCGAATAGGATAATTTTTGTTTAAACCGCCATATTATGCGTGACATAAACAACTGTTTTGTAGAGATAATACGCGCAAACGCTCGCATTATTTATATCTTTTGACGACGATCTCCTTTTTGTCGAGGTGCTCGGTAACGGCAAACGTGTTGTCGCTGCACCCCACTCCGTCAATGAAAAGACGCCAGCTTCCCTCATCATTCCCGTTATCTATTTTGACATAGACGGTCACGCCGTTCTTCTTTATCGTTACGGAGGCTTCCTTTATCGCCTTGGGCATTTTCGGGTTTATGGAAATACCGTTGCCGACAAATTTTATGCCGAACATATACTTTATCAGAACGTGGTAATACCATGCCGCCGCGCCCGTGTACCAGCTCCAACCACCCTTGCCCGGTGGCTCCGAATAAACGTCCGCGCTTATCACATACGGTTCCACTTCGTATTTCTTCACCGCCGACGGAGTAAGCGAATGATTTATGGGGTTTATCATATTCAAAAGCGCATAGGCATAGTCCGCCTCTCCCATTTCGAACAAACTCATGATAAACCACACGGCGCCGTGCGTGTACTGTCCGCCGTTTTCGCGCACTCCGGGCGGATAGTCGCAAATATACCCCGCTTTTATCTCTTGCAAAGGCGGCGTCAGAAGTTTTATTATGCCGTTTTCATTATCCACAAGCCTGCTTGCTGCCGAAAACAGAGCAAGTTTTGCCTTTTGAACGCTTACCGCTCCGCACAACGCCGCAAAACTCTGAGTAATAAGATCTATGTTACATTCCTTGCTCGATCTGCTTCCCAAAACGGAGCCGTCATCGCAATAGGCGCGAACGAACCATTCGCCGTCCCAAGCGTTGTCGATAGCCTTTTTCAACTTTTCTTTCAATGTTATATACGGCTTTTTGTTCTTTATGTGAGGCATAAATCGTGATATGACGAGATAGAGGAACATACTGCCCCACACCGTCGTGCCTTTTCTCGCAATGCCCACCTTGTCCATGGCGTCGTTCCAATCGCCGCCGCCCATAAGAACAAGCCCGTTTTTGCCGAGTTTGGCAGTCGCCTTGATAGCCTTTATGCAATGCTCGTACAAGGTGCCTGAATTGACCGTTTGCGACGGCGAACCGTACCAATCCTTATCCAGGATCTTAACGTCTTCGAGATAAGGTATTCTTTCGTACAAGATGCCTACGTCGCCCGTGAACTCTATATATTCTGACGTTATCAGCGGCAAAAAAAGTCTGTCGTCGGTTATCTTTGTGCGAACGCCCGTGCGAGGCGGGTGCCACCAATGTTGAACGTCCCCAGCCTCGAATTGGTGAGCCGCGCAATCGAGAATATGCTTTTTGACAAGTTCGGGATCGACATACAGCACGCCGAGGCAATCTTGAAGTTGATCGCGAAAACCTATCGCCCCGCCCGCCTGATAAAAGCCCGTTCTGCCGAAAAATCTGCTCGTCATTATCTGGTACGGCAACCATTTGGCAATGAGATCCAAAGCCTTCTCGCCCGTACTTATCGACAAGCATGAAAGCGAGGAATACTTCTTTATCGATGCGTTTAAAACGGCGTCGAAATTGTTTGTTCTGACCTTTTCGTCGGCGCTCAGATAAAAAACCGTCTTGACAACGCTTTTAGGCGGAACGGTCAACTTTACCGTAACAGCTGGTTTAAATTCGCTGCCGACGTCGCCGTTTGGCTTGAAAATACGCCCGTATCTGTCCGTATACGACTGTTTATGACAGACATAATTCGATATTTCACGGTCGGAGCCTATCGAAAAACTCATATTATTATACAAATTTTTAATGGTCAATTTTCCGCCGTCAAATTCCGCGACAAGGTCGTGTCGTGTTTTAAACGCAAAGTCCCCTATCACGGGCATAACGAAAAACATTACGTCCACGTTTCTTTCGATATCCATTTCGGAAATAAGCGTCAATTCGTAATACTTGGTATTGCCGTTTATCGTTTCACGCTGTCTCGAATAAAATCCGTTGTAATTGCACCTGAATTCGGTATAGCCGAAGCCGTGTATAGTCTGATAGTCGGCGTCCGCATTTATCGGTCGAACGGAAACGCTCCATGTTTTATCGTCCTCGAAAATCACTATACCCTCCGAACATGGGTCGCCTATCGGGTCGTTGCTCCATTCGGTAAGCTTATTTTCGCGGGAATTATTGTTGTATGTGTATCCTCCGCCGCTTTCCGTTATCAACGTTCCGAAGTTGTCGTTTGCAATGATATTGCTCCAAGGTCGCGGCGGAAGATCGTCTTTGTTCAATGGCAAAGCGTACGATCCGTCCGCCATAAAGCCGCCCTTTCCCAATTTGAACGCGTAATTGAGGTTTGGCAGCTTAGCCCTTTTGCAAAGCATTCCGATAGTTACTTCCCTTTCCTTGATCTCATCGAAAATTATTTCGTCTATATCGGTAGCCGACCTTAGCGCAAGCAAGGCGTCGGCATTATTTTCCTCTTTGTTTATAAGGGTGAGAACGCAATTTTTGCCCAAAATCGGATCGAGAACTTCAAGCAGCTTTTCTCGCGTAAATCCGTCGCCGTAATAGACGAACGCTATTTCCACTCTTATGCCCCAAAGTCCGAGCATAGACAACATTTTGACTTTGCTCTTTATACCGAATGTGACTATATTGGACTCTATATAAACGAGCGGAAGTTCGCCATGCAAGAGATTGGGCGCGGCGTCGTAGATCAACTTGCTCGCGACATTCTTCATTCTGTCGCTTACGCCGTATCCTCTGCTCTTCAACGAACTGCCCGCTATTATCTTCTCGAAAAATCCGTTTCGCTTTGTCAATGCGGCCTGCTTTTTCAACCTCGCATGATCTTCCGAAACCAAGGTGTACAAACAGACGGTCTGCTTTTCGTAAGGTTGCAGCAAAAGGCTCATCTTTCCGCTCACTATTGGATCGAGAACTCTTCCGAAGTTTTCGCCGCTGCCGCGCCCCGAAAAATTGCTTCGATTGCTTTGATATACGGCGGCTCTGTCGAAAAAGTGCGCCAAAATGAGCGTATCGCGTTTTGCGGTGACCGCGCCGAGTTCTTCGTCGTACGCCGTGGTCACGAACATTCCCGAAAAGGTCTTATGCGCAAGATCGCTGTATAGAGGCGCCAAAGCGACTTCCATGTACGATTCGAGTTCGATGGCACGGGACTTCGAACTTAAATTTTTGACCTCGATGCGCCTCACCTCGCCGTCCATGTCCGACAATGCGGCTATCGTCTGCTTGATTTCGAGTTTGTCGCCCGAATAGACGAACTCCGTCCTGCCGTCATGGAAAAAGGCGGTCCGTTGCACATCTATCCTTTCGCCGTTCGACACAAGATAAAGTTTTGCGCCGCCGTCGAAGTTGTAATATCTCGAAATATATTTGCCGTCATAGTAAGAATATCCGTTGCCCGACTCGTCTATGAGCACGGAATATCTTCCGCCCGTCATCAGATTGACAGCGGGCGGCGAAAGCCTTTTTATCGGTTCGACCAAGCGTTCTTCTTGCGGAAAGCGATCGTATTCTCGCTTTTTTTTGGCATTCGGAAGTTCGGACATGGTTATCAGCAACGCCGCCGCTTTCATGTCCGCCGACGCCATTTGTTTTATGAGCAAGTCGTCGTAAAAATAATTGCATATGCTCGCAAGGATCATGCCCTGATGATGAGTCATATAAGTTTTGATAATGCCGTCGTCATATGCCTCGTAAAGTCCGTCCTCTCCCTTTGCGCCCGTCGAAATGATACGGCGAAGGTTCTTTTCCGTTTCCGTCGGGAAAAACGGCAAAAACAGCATGGACGAATATGGCGATGCCACCGCTTTGCGCCTTTCGTTGCTAAGCGCTATATTGGGAACGCCGAACGCCTTGTATTGATAGTTGCCGCTACCGTCCACGGCGTTATATTGAGATTCCGAAACGCCCCAAAACGGCAGCTTTTGGCTCTTGGCATACGCTTTGTTCGCTTTCATGACGGATTTAGCCGACTTATACAGCATTCCGCCGACATTGTACTTGAAGTAAATGGCGCTCATCATATACTCGAACGCTCCGCCCGTCCAGGAGGCAAGCGACACGCCCTTGTATTTGACGCACCTGCCCGAAAGATTTTTAAAGCAAGCGCTTTTCAATTTTCCCACGCCTATCCCAACAAGATATGTGAGCATAGATTCGCTGCCCAACAAGTCATAGTGGTTGACGTCGAAAGCTTTTGCGTCGAAGTCATAACCTATATGCAAAAGCCCACGGTCATGATCGAAAAAGGCTTCGAGATCCGTATCCCGAATAAGTTTATCCGCACGCAAGGACACATTTCCTTTTGAAACGTTGCGTAGCAATATGAGGGCGGCAAGCAAATTACCGCTGTCCACGGACGACACATATCCGCCCAGCCTTTTCAACGAACGAATATCTATCCAATTGTACAAATTGCCTTTCCATTTTTCGGCGCGTTCGATGGAAGTAAGGATCCTGCCCGCATAAAAATCAAACTCGTCCGAAGTGACAAACTCCATATCGCGGGCGCATACGAGCGAAGTTATCAAAAAGCCTATATCGGTAGGAGATGTCCTCGGAACGTATCCTATTTCGCCCTCCTCCTGATAGTTGTCGTACGGCAAAAAATTATTGTCTTCCTTCAATTGCTTTTCGAAAAATATCCAGGTGTCCGCAGCTATCTTCTTTAATTGCGCCTCCGTATCCAAGGCGACGGTTTTTTTGCCGTTTTTGCTCCTGTCGAGCAGTTTTGTCAATATTATGCCTGACAAAAACAGTACAGCCATGACTACAAACGTCACTTTGAATCGGACAAATGCGGCAAAACCGATATAGATCGCAGCCGCAATAACGTTCGGCAAAAAGGACACCTTACCTTTTGAATGGGCAAAAACGCTCCAATCGAGCAGATCCTTTTTTACTGTCAAACGATACAATGTGAGCAATATTGCCTTTGCATAGTTATATGCCATAACGGGCAGACACAATGCCATGACAAGCTGCCTGAACAGTTCGTAAAGCACTTTCTTCGGCTCGATAAATATCAGCCGAGCCGAGCCGATGAACATGAAGATATTGAGAGCGAACGCCACCGCGGTAAGCCAGAACGGAGTCGGCGAAAAGAGCGACAATATAAGTAAAAGCGCGGAAGAGATAGGTATAAGTCCCAAAATTATGTTGTTCAGAATGTGGAGCCGAGCGACCACCGACAAGGGATTGCGCATGATCCTGCCGCTTCCGTTCTTTATTCTCGTAAACAAAAAAGGCAGAAGTTGGTAATCACCTCGTAACCACCTTATATTTCGGCTAAGATACGAAGAAAATGTTTCGGGATAGGAATCCAGAGCGCTTTCGCCGCTACTGCCGCAGCCGGATATTGCGCCCTCGACGAAATCATGAGAGAGCACTCTGTTCTCCATGAAGATATTGCCCACCTTGGCGGTAAACTCTTTTACTCTGTATATCCCCTTGCCCGTATAATTTCCGCTGCCGAATATATCGTAATTGGCGTCCGCTATAAAGTTGCTGTAATTGTTCAATCCCACGCTGTCGCTCATGACCTTTGCAAAGGGCGTAACGAGCGACGCGGGATCCGTCTTTATATTGAGCGAAACGACCGCCTTATCCGCGTTGAACGGGTGCTCCATGATCTCCACAAGTTCGTAAGCGCAATTAATCATAGTGTCGCTGTCAAGAGTTATAACATATTTTACGTTGTAGCTATCGCCCAAAACGACTTCGAAAATATCCTTTTCTCCGCTAAGGATCAGGTTGTTCAGGTCGAGAATGGCGCCACGTTTCTTTTCTCTGCCCTGAAATTTCTCTTCGCCATTCACCTTGGTGCGTCGTCTTATAAAAAGATTGAATCGATCGTCGAGCGCACCTATCCTCTCCTTTGCGCGCTCTATGATCCTAAGGTCTTTTTCGGTATAAGCGTCCGATCGGGACGCGGGCAGATCCAAAAGCAAACCGTAAGAAAAAATCTTTTCGTTATTGGCAAAACTTACCGTAAGGAGGTTTTCGACCATTTCGTCCACCTCCGCCTCGTCGAAAACAAGCACGGGAAAAACTATCATGGCATAATTTTTATCTTCCAATTTCAGCCGCGGCATATATCTTCGACTGAACAGCCTTATGGTTATGCTCGTAACGAACATAAGCACGAGATTGAGCGATATGGGAATAAATATTACGGACGCAGCCCACTTGAAATTCGGCAAGTACATAAATACCGTCACGCAGTTGCTTATCGTGTACCCCACTATTATGAGAACATATACCAAAACGGCGAATTTGCCGAGCGGCCTCGGTAAAATGTAATATGCTATATCTCTATTTTCCTTTTTTGCCTTGCGTACAAGTTCGCCCGCATACGCTATCTCGCTTTTGTTTTTCGCCTTTTTCGCTATTCTTTTGAGATAGACGTTCTTGGTGGCGGAAGTGCAATCTTTATAGATTATCCCCTCTGCCCGTTCGAGATAGTTATTAAGCGGGCAAATATCGAAAAGAAATTCGTCGCTTAATTTTGTAGAAAGTTCGTGTATCGACTTTATGGCGCTGCTCACCGCCTCGGTATAGCGCACGCAAGCGGACAGAAAATTCTCGGCGCGTTGATAAGCGTCCGTTCCCATATCATGCGACATAGCGTTCATTCGTTTCAAAAGCCGTCCGTCGGCATATTTGACAAAGGCGTATGCGTAACTGTTGTAACCAAGCTGCGAAATATCGACTGTTCCGTTAGCCATGTCCGCCTTTGCCGCCTCGAACTTTTCGTTTATGAAGTTAGAGCGCGACGCAAAAATAGCGACATATTCGAGCAAAGCAAGGTCGATCGCCATGGGCAGCATCATGATCTCGTCATATGTCAAAGGCAAAATTTCGTTGAACGCCTTTACGCACTTACCGATCGTGTTCGCATTCACCGCGCCGCCGCTACCCTTTACTATGAGCGCGGCAAGATGATACAGCCGAGGTACGTTTTTGTATCCCGGCAATTTGTTGTACTTATAAGTCAATTTCTTTTGCGCTTCCATGACTTCGACGAGTTTGTAATAGTTGTCGCAGATCCACCTTTCGAAGTCGAGAAATTTGCCCGTTTTTTTGCGCAAGTTTTTGTAGGTTTTGGCAATGGTCGATCGTATGAGATAGGACGACAGCGACGAATCCGATCGTTCCGACTTCATGAGCGAAGCAAGGTCGGTTATTTTCGCTTTGAGTTCCTCGGTCGTCATAACTCCCGTAAGCTCCATGTTCGGCTCGCTTATGGGCAAAAGGATCTTATATAGTATTATAAAGCATATCAGCAGCAACAAAGCAATGATAAAATACAGCATTTCAGCCCTCTTGTAAAGACAATATCCCGATTATATCCATGCTCATTTCTTTTTATGCGCGCATCGGAAATTTTATTTTTCATGTCCCTGCCGAAATCGAAAAGCCGACCGCAATGATCGCAGTCGACTTTATCATGGAGAAAAGAGAAGAGTTATTATACCGATTATGGTAAAATACGCTAATGTTGTTTTTCGGAACTGTTATTATATCTGCACTTATCGCACGATGCGCAATCACAGCCGCAAGAACAGGAACTTTTGCCTTTCTTTTTGCGCACAAAGTGTAGCACTATGGGAAGCGCAACTATTGCGACAGCTCCTATCGCTATGAGAATTTCATACCAGGTCATAACATCCTCCGAAAAGTTCTATGCCGTCGCTTGGGAATTCGCCCTTTTGATCCTGCGGGCGAGATAAAGCGCGCTTATCACTATCGCGGCGATTATCGCTGCCGTCAGGATAAGTCCGATCCACCAAGCGATCTCGTAACAGTGAAGTACCCAATAGATGATAAACGATACGATGTACGAAGATACGAACCACCAGGCGAGAGTCACCCAAAAGCCTTTCTTTGTGCTTTCGCTCTTGGCGGTAGCTACCGCAGCCATGCACGGCAACGTAAAGAGATTGTATGCGGCAAAGGCGAATATCCCCGCTATGGAAAGCGTCGAACCCGAAACACCGAGTATTTCGCAAGTGGATACGACATCTTCCTTGGCGATAAGACCCGTAACGGTAGCCACGGCATACATCCAGCCGTCCTCGCCCATCGTCCAGCCGAGCGGATAGAAGAAGTATTTGAGCACAACGCCTATGTCGGCTATGATGCTGTCCTCGATATCCACAAGACCTTGCCAGAACGCCCAGCCGAAGTTGGAAAGGAACCACAATACCACCGTCGAAGCCGCGATTATGGTCGCCGCCTTGATAACATAGTGTTTGAGTTTTTCCCAAAGGTGCGCCATGAGATTTTTGAATTGCGGAGCGTGATATGCGGGAAGTTCCATGATGAACGGCGGGACTTCGTTATTCTTGCCGAACAACTTCATTATGAGTGCAAACACGATAGCGATAGCTATGCCGAGAATGTAGATCAGGAATACGAATATGCTGCTCAAAAATCCAAGCGACGACCCTATTGCCGCTATCACCGTCGCAAGCATCGCCCATATGGGAGCCTTTGCGCCGCACGAAAAACAAGTTGCAAGTCGTATCGTTCGGTCGCGCTCCTTTTCGTCTTCGAGAGTTCTTGCCGCCATCATTGCGGGCACCGAACAGCCGAATCCCATGAGCATGGGAATGAACGCCTTGCCCGAAAGTCCGAACTTTCGGAACGCCCTGTCCATAATGAACGCGACGCGCGCCATATAACCGCTGTCCTCCATAATGGATATAAAGAGGAACAGAAGAAGTATCTGAGGTATGAACGAGGCCACCGCTCCTACGCCGCCGATAATGCCGTCTACGACAAGCGAGGTGTACCAGGTGCCTTCGGGCATAAAACTAAGGAACAGTTCGCCCAATCCGTCCGTCAAAAAGCCCATCCAACTTTGCAGGAACACGCCGAGTGACGGAATACCGAGCGAAAGTTCTTCACCGTTTGCCATAGCTTCTTCGAGCAAGCCTTCATAGCCCATGCCCGTAAAGAAGTTGACGGCGGTCGGATTGTTGGCTATATTGAGCCCCATAGCGTTCATAAAGAACAGATCTTCACTGAATACGATATGGAAAACAGCGAACATTATGACCAAAAAGATAGGTATCGCCCATATTCTGTGTGTCATAACCTTGTCGATCTTATCCGATTTGGTCACTCCTTTCTTGTTTGCCTTGATCACGACGGATCTGAACTTCCTCGAAATATAGTCGTATCTTCTGTCCGCGACCACCGCCTCGTAATCGCCTTCGAATCCGTCGTCGGGCTGTTCGGCTTTGAGTTTCATGGCTATCTCGTTCGCCTCGGGGTGCGCCTTTATTTCGAGTTCATCGCCCTCTATAAGTTTAACGGCGTGAAAGAGTTTGCTTTCGAGATCGGCGGGAAGAGCGTCCTTGACCTTGCTTATTATGCCGCTCACCGAACTGTTTTCGAGCACCGTAGAACCGCTTCGGCTATGCTTTGCCGCGTCATAAGCGCGTTTCATCAGTTCGTCCGTCCCCTGCTTTTTCAATGCGCTTATGCCTATCACGGGAACGCCAAGCTGCTTTTGCAGATCGTCGATTATGATCTTGTCGCCGCTCGCTTCGAGCGCATCCATCATGTTGAGCGCGACCACCACGGGCACGTCTATTTCGAGGATCTGCGTCGTAAGATAAAGGTTGCGTTCGAGATTGGTAGCGTCCACGACGTTTATAACGCAATCGGGCTTTTCGTCGAGAATGAAGTTGCGGGAAACGACTTCCTCGGGAGTGTATGGCGAAAGAGAATATATGCCAGGAAGATCGACTATTTCGACCTTTTCGTCGAGTTTTTTGTATGTACCCTCGCGCTTATCGACCGTAACGCCCGGCCAGTTGCCCACATGAGCGGTCGAGCCCGTAAGCGTATTGAAAAGCGTCGTCTTGCCGCAGTTGGGATTGCCCGCAAGTGCAAATCTTATCATTTTTGCACCTCCATGAGAATGTTCTGCGCCTCCGACTTACGAAGCGAGAGCTCATAACCGCGTATCGTCACTTCGAGAGGGTCCCCGAGCGGCGCGACTTTGCGAAGCAAGATCTCCACGTTGGGCGTTACGCCCATGTCGAAAAGTCGACGTTTGATCTTACCGTCTGCGGTGATCTTTTTGACAATACCCGTTTCCCCCACCGCAAACTCATTCAAATATTTTTCCATAATGCCTCCGTTTATGCAACAAGGATCTTCATTGCAAGTTGCTTGTTTATAGCGATCCTGCCATCCTTGATCTTTACTATAATGTTACCGTTGGATTGAGATACGAGAGTAACATTACTGCCCGTCAATATACCCAAATTTTCAAGATGTCGTTTTGTCTTATCGTCGGCAAGCACCTTCGTTACTTTAAGTTCCACTCCTACCGGAGCCGCAAATATCGGCATGTTCCCTCCTTGGTTCGCAATGGCGAACTCATAAGCCTTAATAATAGTTCGCTATTGCGAACTTACGGGTATATATTACATTAAAAATCGAATTATGTCAAGCGGTTAGCAGGGGCTAACCGAAAATTTTTTTTATTTTTTCAAAAAAAATAACGGTCGCTCTCGACGCCGAAAAGCGAATTTCGCGAGCGACCGCCTTTATAAACAAAAATTTTATTTATCTACGGAAGTTTTTACCGTCAAGATGAGCACATTTACGTCGGCGGGATTTACGCCGCTTATGCGCGACGCCTGTCCGATAGTAAGCGGCTTTATTTTATTCAATTTTTCCGCCGCCTCGGTCCTCAGCCCTTTGACCTTGAAATAATCTTCGACGCAAAGAGGCATATTTTCGAGCCTTGCTTGCTCTTTGCGCGCCTTTTCCTGCCTTACTATATAGCCCTCGTAACGGAGCCTGATAAATACGTCGCGGACCGCCGACAAGCAAAGTCCGTCAAAGACGTCGCTTATCTTATTGAAGCCGATCGGATCGATAGACGTGCGCTTGATGAACTGCTCCAACGTAAGGGCGCCTACGCCCTCGCCCAAAACGGATTCGACGATTTCTTTGTCTATCTTTAAAGAAAGTCGTTTTTCCGCCTCGGCTATATCCGCCTTTTTGCGCTCGAACCTCGAGATCCTTTCCTTGTCCGCCAGCCCTATCGAAATAGCCGTAGGCGTCAGACGGAGATCGGCATTGTCCTGTCGCAAGCAAAGACGATATTCGCTTCGGCTCGTCATCATTCTGTAAGGCTCGTCCGTTCCCTTGGTGACAAGATCGTCTATCATAACGCCGATATACGAATTTTCGCGCCCGAAAACGATCGGCTCCTTGCCATCCGCTCTCATTGCGGCGTTTATGCCTGCGACTATACCTTGCGCAGCAGCCTCTTCGTATCCGCTCGTACCGTTTATTTGTCCCGCAAAGAACAAGCCGTCTATTCGCTTGCTCATGAGCGTGGGATAAAGTTCGGTCGGATCTATGCAATCGTACTCTATCGCATATGCGTCGCGCATGATAAAGACGTTTTCAAAGCCCTCTATGCTGCGATACATTTCGAGTTGGATAGTTGCGGGCAGCGACGTCGAAATGCCCTGAACGTACATTTCCTGTGTATTTTCGCCTTCGGGTTCGAGGAAGAATTGATGACGTTCCTTGTCCGCAAAGCGCACTATCTTGTCCTCGATAGACGGACAATATCTTGCTCCAGCGCCCTTGACCAGACCGAGAGAGCGGGCTGTTTTGTCGAGATTTTCTCTTATTATTCGGTGCGTTTCGGAATTGGTATATCCCAAATAACAGTTGAGTTTATTTTCGGTGCCGTCCGTAAGCGTGCAAAAGCTGTATATGTCGTCGTCGCCCTCCTGTACTTCGAGTTTATCGAAGTTTACGCTGTCACGCTTTATGCGCGCGGGCGTGCCTGTTTTGAATCTTCTCAATGTAAATCCGAGTTCGGTAAGGCTGTCCGAAAGATATTGCGATCGCATGAAAGACGACGGTCCCTTTGCTTCCTTGACCGTGCCCGTGATAATTTCCGATTTGAGATATACGCCGCAGCAGACCACGACCGTCTTTGCATAGTAAGTCTGTTGCATTGTTTCCACGCCCGTGACCGCGCCGTTTTCGGTCAATATCTTCTTGACTTCCGCCTGCCTCAAATAGATATTCGGACAATTTTCGAGCACGCTTTTCATATAGTCGTGATAGCCGTATTTGTCCACCTGCGCCCTCAGCGATTGTACGGCAGGACCCTTGGAACGGTTGAGCATTCGCAGCTGCAAAATGTTTTTGTCCGCCGCTCTGCCTATCTCGCCGCCGAGAGCGTCCACTTCGCACACGAGATGTCCCTTTGCCGTTCCGCCTATGCTCGGATTGCACGCAAGATAGCCTATGTTGTCAAGACTTATCGATAACATAAGCGTTTTGTGTCCCAAACGTGCAAGAGCAAGACCCGCCTCTATTCCGGCGTGTCCTGCTCCTATTATAATTGCGTCAAAGCAATTGTCTTTGTCTGTCGATAGCATAAATTATTTTTTGACGTTTACCCATTTAAGCGTGATGTCGGTATCGGCATCTCCGAAGTCTATCATGGTCCCGCAACGTTCCACAGTGCTCGCGGACGGGAAAAGCGTTTCGATATACATAGCTTTCCATGCCTCGGGATCTGCGGCGCCTTGGGCTATTTCGTCGTCGTTTTCGTACTCCTCTTTTAGTTCGTTATAAGCGTCGGAAACAACGCTTATAGCGCCCGCGTACTCGCTGTTTTCGATAGCGACGTCTTTGAGGCACAGATATTTAAGGAAATATTGAGCGGCGTCCACGTTTTTGGCATATTTGCTTATGACCCAATTGTCGATATAGAGATTGCCGCCCTCTTCGGGAACAACATACCAAAGATCCTTGTTGCCCTTGTGCGGAACGTCGTTGTAGTCCACGAAGTCGTTCATTACATAGCCGGCGTCGCAAGACCACATAAGGGCGATCTTTATGTCGGTCTTTCGCGTAGCCATATCATATTTGAGTTGCTCGCCGCCCCAAGTGCTGTTGTGATAAGTTTTCATTTGATAAAGCATGTCTATTGCCTTATCTATGCTTTCTTTGGAAAAGTCCGAATATATACGATTCAAAAGATCCTGATATGCGGGCGTGCCGTAATTCGTGAAATCTTCGGAAGCGGCTCTGAGTTCTTCACGGTTGGCAAAAATGGCAGCCGAGAATATCGCCTCGCGGATAGAATCCTTGTTGGAGCTCTTGTTTTTGCCGTATTTATCGGTAAAGATCGCGTCCCAACTCGTTATCTCGCCCTCGACGGCGGACGTGTCGTACATAATACCGAATGTCCCGTACATATAAGGAACGGAATATTTGAGTTCGGGATCGGATATCTTTGCTTTCTCCAAAAATTCGGGACGGATCAATCCCGCTTGTTCTATATCGATGATGTTCTTATCGACTTCGAGCAAATAACCTCTTTTTATAAGGCGCTCGACCGCATAGTCGGACGGACACAACAGATCGAAATCGGCATGGTCTTGCTCGACGGCGGTGAAGATCTCCTCTACCGTATTGAAGTTGGTTTCCTTAACGACGACCTTGTTGCCCGTTTGTTCAAAGTACCAATCTTCGAAATCTTCGATGACGTCTTTGGAGATATATTCTCCCGGCAAATAAATTTTGAGTTGCTCGCTGCGATCGGCACAGCCCACAAGCGAAAAGCACGCCGAAACAAGTACGAATGCAACCATCAATGATACAAACTTTTTCATTTTATACTCCTCTTTATCTGAAATTTTGTTGTTTTTGTTGTCTGTAAAGTTTTCTGTTCTTGACTATGTTAAATATAATAAGCGCCACAAGGACGATAACGAATATTATTGTACTGAGCGCCCTTATTGCAGGATCAAGACTGCGGCGAAGGCTCGCATAAACGAAAGTCGTTATCGTTTCCACGCCGTTGGTGCCCTTATTGAGGTTCGTAACGACGAAATCGTCAAGACTCAAAGTGAACGCGAGCGCAAAACCCGATATCATTCCGCCTATAAGTTGCGGGACAATTACCGTAAACAAGCTGCGCATGGGTCCCGCTCCGAGGTCAAGCCCCGCTTCGTAAAGGTTGGGATTGAGTTGGTGCAATCTCGGGCTTACCGTCAGTATCACATAAGGCGTCGTAATTACGGCGTGTGCGACGATGAGCCAGCCCATGCCCTTTTCGACGGGCAATCCTATACGGGTAAGAAAGATAGAAAGCAGGAAAAATCCGACCGCTGTAACGATATCCGCATTTATGACGGTGATCTCCGAAACGAAGTTGACCGCCTTTTTGCCCTTGCGCAAGTAGTAAAGCCCGACCGAAGTCAAAGTGCCTACAAACGTGGCGATGAGAGCGCTCGAAACGCCGATTATAAGCGTATTCTTTGTGGCGTCCATAAGCCTCGGGCTATTGGTGAACAGCTTTTTGTACAATGCGAACGTGAATGGTCCGAATCCGTTTACGCCGCCTATGTTCGGTTCGCCCGAAAAGGAATAGACGATTATGAGAAGTATGGGCAAATAAATGCAGGCAAGTACCACGATAAGAAACGCCCATTTGAAACACAAAAGCAATTTGTTCTTTGTCGATCTCATTTTGCGCCTCCCTTTGCTTTGGGCTTTTCTCTACCCACCAGGTTGGACAGCACCATTGTGCCGAACACCAACAGGAGCAATACGAACGAAAACGCCGAGCCGACGCCCCAAGTGCTGCCGTTGATGAACAGTTCGTTTATTATCTTTCCTATAAGAGTGGTATTGTTGTTGCCCAACATATCGGTTATCGCATAGGCGGAGAATACGGGCATAAACACCATTGTTATTCCGCTCGCTATGCCCTTTGCCGACAGCGGCAACGTGACTTTTATAAAAGTCTTGAATCCGTTGGCGCCGAGGTCGGAAGCCGCCTCACCGTAACTTTTGTCCATATCGGTAAGCACGGTATATATCGGTAGCAGCATAAACGGCAGAAAATCATAGACCATACCTATCACGGACGCAAGCAATCCGTTTCCTATCCCCATCAAAGTGAGCAATTCTTTGAGCGCGATCACCCTCAAAACGAAGTTCATCCACATGGGTATGATAAACAGCAGCGCCAGAATGACGAATTTGTTGAAAGGCGAAGAAGCTAAAATGAGCGCGGTGGGATAAGCTATCAATAAGCAGATCGCCGTCGTCAATAATGCTATGCCTATCGTGCGCAACAACAATCTGAGATTTGCGCCCGTAAACACTTCGGCGAAATTGGAAAAAGTGAATTGCCCCGTCTTATCATCTATAAACGCATACACGAACACGAGTACGAGCGGCAACACCACGAATATGGCGCATAAAAGCATGTACGGAAAGGAAAAGTACGACGGCTTGAAAACGATCTTTTTTTTGAGCGTCTTTTTGGTTTCGGAAGATTCAGGCATCGCTCTCCTCCTCTATCACTTCGAGACGGATCTTGTTTTTATCGAGTTTTATGCCCACTCTGTCATTAAGGTCCCATTCGTCGGTCGTGTCGATATAAAAGTCTTCGTCGGTGTCGGAATACACCTGTACTTGATAATAAGTGCCCTTATACAGCGAATGAGTAACGTTTCCGCCTATCTCGCCGTCCTCTTCGTCGTCGGTAAGTTCCACTCCGTCGAACGGGACAAACACCTTGACCTTTGTGCCCTTTTCCAAAGCGACTCCGCCGATTTCGGTATTTATATCGAATGAACCGTCGCAGAAGTCGACGCGATTTTCGCCGCTCACCGTGCCTATGAATTGATTTACGGTACGCAATTTCTTCATTATGTGAATACCGTTGGGCTCGATACGAAGTTCGACCATAGCGCCCGGCGTTGCCTCCGTCGTGGATTGAACGGTGAACTCATAGCCGCCCGCGTCTATCTCCATTTCGTAATAAGTGCCTTTGAAAACCGAGCCGAGAACTTTGCCCGCAAGCTGACCTTTGCCCGTATCCAAAGGATAAATGTATATATCCTCGGGACGGATAACTATATCCACTTTTTCGTTTTTGGCAAAGCCTTTGTCCTCGCATACGAATTGCGCGCCGAGGAATGAAACGGAAAAATCTTTCAACATCGTGCCCGAAAGAACGTTGCTTTCGCCTATAAAGTCGGCGACAAAAGCGTTTGCGGGCTCATCATACACCTGTTTGGGAGTGCCTATCTGCTGGATAAGTCCGTCGTTGAGCACCACCACAACGTCGCTCATCGTGAGCGCCTCTTCCTGATCATGCGTGACATAAATAAAGGTTATGCCCAACTCTCGGTGCATTTTCATAAGTTCTATCTGCATTTCTTTGCGCATTTTGAGGTCCAACGCTCCGAGCGGTTCGTCGAGAAGAAGCACCTTGGGTTCGCAAACGAGAGCGCGCGCTATCGCAACTCTTTGTTGCTGTCCGCCTGAAAGCGAATTGATATCCCGATAGCCGTAATCGTCAAGTCCCACGAGTTTGAGCGCACGATTGACCTTTTCCTCTATTTCCGCTTTGGTGAACTTGCGCATTATTTCCTTTTCCGTTCCGCCTTTCGCCTTTTTTTCTCCGCTCGGTATCTTTTTGAGTTTAAGTCCGAACGCAACGTTTTTGAAAACGTTGAGATGAGGAAAAAGCGCGTACTTCTGAAATACGGTATTTACAGGGCGCTTATAGGGCGGCATTTCGGTCACGTCCTGCCCCTCGATAAATATCTTTCCGGAGGTGGGAGCCGTAAATCCAGCGATCATACGCAAAAGCGTAGTCTTGCCGCAACCGCTCGGTCCGAGCAAGGTCACGAATTGTCCGCGTTTTATGGACAAATTAAGGTCGTCGATGACCGTGGTGTCGTCGAATATCTTTGTGATATTTTTGACTTCGATGATCCTGTCGAAAGTTTTTTGTTCTTTCATTGGTGTTCCTCCGTGTATCAAAAGTTGGGCGGGCATGAAAGCCATATTATCACAGCCGTTTCGTCGCCCGTATTTTTTATATAATGAGTTCGATCCGCCTTGAAGTAAAAACTTTCGCCCTTTTGCGCTTCGGCCTCTCGTTTGCCTATAAACAGTTTTATCTTGCCACTCAAAACATATCCGAATTCTTCACCGTCGTGCGGAATGTCGTGTTCGGTTTCCGCTCCCACGGCGAGTTCGAGCACTATGGGCTCCATCATATTTTTTTGCGCCGTCGGCACGAGCCACAACAATCTGCTGCCGTCACTGTCCTTTTCGAAGTAATCTTCTTCTTTGAACACTATCTGTTCGTATTCGTCGTCCGAAAAAAATTCGTTAAGACTTGTCCCGAGCGTAGTGAGGATATCGTTCAAAGTCGCGATAGAGGGACTTGTCAGGTCGTTTTCAAGCTGACTTATGTACCCCTTTGTCAGTTCGCAGCGGGACGCAAGTTCCTCCTGCGTTAGCCCTTTTTTGAGCCTTAGTTCCTTGATTTTTATTCCGAGCTCCATTGTTTGTTTCCCCGTTTTGCCATATTAAACTAAAAGTTTAATAAGTTTGGCTAAAATAAACAGAAAGTTTAATTCTATTAAACTTCGCTAATATATCATGACCGAATATAATTGTCAAATATTTTTATAGGCTTTTTCGAAAATTGTTGACATTTTTTTTAAAATATGCTAAACTGTTTTTTGTCGGAGGGTTTTGTTATGGATTCCAAAGCAAAAGTTATAAAAATAATCACCGTTTCCGCCGTGATCCTGATATTTTTACTTGTCATTTCTTTCTTTATGAACCTCGTAAAATTGATAAACGCGTCGTCGACTGAGTCTAAACTCAAAGAACAACTGACTTTGCTTGACGCTCAGATTGCCGAAAATTCGGATAACATTGCGGAACTCGAAAGCAACGAATACCTCGATTGGTACGCTCGCGAATACCTAAATATGAAAGGTCGCGACGACGAAGCGTTTACGGTAAAATAAAGATCATGCCCGTTTATTCGGGCATTTTTTATGAGAGAAATATGAACATAATCGATATAGGAAGCAATTCGGTCAGAATAATGGCGGACGGCAAAAAGACCGTGATCACTACCCGCCTCGCCGAAAACATGAAAGACGATATGCTGAATGAATTATCCATGTCGCGAACTGCCGCAGCCGTAAAAACTCTTTGCGACATGGCGGACGGAAAATGCTGCGCTTTTGCCACCGAAGCCGTAAGACGTGCAAAAAACAAAGGCGATTTTCTCGCCTTGGTCAAAAATCTAACAGGGCTTAGTGTAGATGTCCTGAGCGGAGAAGCGGAGGCGGAAATAAGCTACATAGGCGCAACAATGGGTTCTATCGGCGACTCCGCGGTGATAGATCTCGGCGGAGCAAGTTGCGAAATCATTTTCGGTAAAGACAAAAAAATATTCAAGGCGAACTCCTATCCTTTCGGCTGCGTGGTGCTGAAAGACAGGTTCGGGAACGATCTCGAAGCTCTAAATCGTTTTATTATCGATACATTTGACTTGCCGAAGATGAAAGCCGACGCTTATCTTGCGGTAGGCGGCACGGCAACTGCGCTCGCAGCTGCACACCTCGCTCTTGACGTTTACGACCCGAATAAGGTAAACGGGCATAAACTGACCGCCGAGGACATTTCGGGGCTTATAGACGAGATAATAGGCGGAAAAGACTTCCCCACCCTCGGCGAGGCAAGACGAAAGACAATAGTTCAGGGCGCGGCGGCATTGAGGGCGGTAATGAAAATATCGAACATACCCGTCTTGACCGTAAGCGAACATGACAACCTCGAAGGTTATAAGATAAGTCGCAACATCTTATAGTATATTTTTACAGTATAATTTATCGCTATCGAATTATACTATGCTTGTAAATATACATAAGGAGGTTGTGAAAATGGCAAACACCAAAACCGATTCCAAGAAGTCGACCAAAGCTGCCACCAAGTCTTGCACATCCAAGGCTAAGGCAGGAAGATCGACAAGCAAAAAGGCGACCACTAAGGATTGCAACTGAGGAATGTAAAAAAAGCGACAGGTACTGAATTGAACCCCAAAGTTTGGACAAGAATTCATAATTAAATTTGTGAACGAGTTCGGTATTGCACCGGGCTCATTC